>NZ_CP120983.1:3404132-3713599 GCF_030719215.1 Streptomyces sp. Alt3
TAGGCGTCCAGGCCCTGGATCGGCTTGTGCGGACCGGTGCCCATCTCGCGCATCGCCTCGTCGTGGCGGCGCTTGAGGCGTGGCTCGGCGTACAGCGAGGCGAGCACGGGGAAGGTCTGTCCGTAGAACAGCGCGGCCTGACGGGCGACCTCGGTGAGGTTCTCCTCCAGGTCCCCCTCGCCCGCCTCCAGGTCGCCCAGGAGCGGACCGAGCCTCGGCATGCGTTCCGCGAGCACGGTCACGAAGATCTCGTCCTTGCTCGCGAAGTACTTGTACAGCGCTGCTTCGGAACAGTCGGCGGCCCGGGCGATCTCCTTCGTCGTCGTCCGCGCGAGGCCGATGCCGAGCATGAGCTCATAAGCCGCGTCGACGATGCGGACGCGGGCCGGCTTCTGGTCCATGGGTGCTCCAGCGGGCCTTGACGAGAGAGTGAGTGCCCACTCACCCTATGGGTTAGTGAACACTCACCCACTCGGAAGGGGCGTGCGCGATGAGACTCACCGTGTTCGGAGCGACGGGGGCCGTCGGCCAGGAGATCGTGCGGCAGGCGTCCGCGGCGGGGCACGAGGTGACGGCGGTGGTCCGTGATCCCTCCCGGCTCCCGGACGGACTCCGGGACGCCTCCCCGCACGAGGTTCTCCCCCTGTCCGATGTCGCGGCGGCCGTCGCGGGGCGGGATGCCGTGCTCTCCGGGCTGGGGGCCCGGGGCCGTAAGGCCTGCGACGTCGCGGAGCGGCTGACCCGGCAGGTGCTGGGAGCGATGGAGGCGGAGGGGGTGCGGCGGCTGCTGGTCGTGAGCGCCGCACCGGTCGGTCCCGAACCGGCGGACGACCCGCTGCTGGACCGGGCGGTCCGCCGGGTCATCGGCAGGGTCCTCAAGGAGGTGTACGCCGATCTGACGTGCATGGAGGCCGCGTTGGCCGCGAGCGCGACGGACTGGACGTCGGTCCGGCCGCCGAAGCTGACGAACGGCCCGCTGACGGGGACGTACCGCACGGTCGTGGGCGGCACCCCGCGCAGCGGCCGGTCCATCGCGCGGGCTGATGTCGCCCACGCGATGCTGGCGCTCGTCGACGAGCCGGCCGCTGTGAAGCAGGGCGTGGGCGTCGCCTACTGACGCCGGGGCCGCTACAGGCTGACGCCGACCGTCACCGGTTCGTTGACGAGCGTGACCCCGAAGGCCTCGTGGACCCCGGCGACGACCTCGCGGGCCAGGGCCAGCAGGTCCTCGGTGGTCGCGTCGCCCCGGTTGGTGAGGGCGAGCGTGTGCTTGGTCGAGATGCGCGCCGGGCCCGTGCCGTAGCCCTTGGTGAAGCCGGCCCTGTCGATGAGCCAGGCGGCCGAGGTCTTCACCCGGCCGTCGCCCGTGGGGAAGGCCGGGGGCGTGACGTCCGCGCCCAGCCGCTCGCCGGCGCGTGCGAGGAACGCCGCGTGCTCCTCCTCGTCGAGGATCGGGTTGGTGAAGAAGGACCCGGCCGACCAGGTGTCGTGGTCCTCCGGATCGAGCACCATGCCCTTGCCCGCCCTCAGCCGTAGGACGGTTTCGCTGGCGGAGGCGGCGGGCACGCGCTCGCCCTGCTCGACACCCATGGCCCTGGCGGTCTCGGGGTAGCGGAGGGGCGCGGACCGACCGCCCGCGTCCTCCAGCCCGAACCGCACGCGGAGCACGACGTAGCGGTCGGGTTCGGCCTTGAAACGGCTGTGGCGGTACGAGAACGCGCAGGCCTCGTTCGGGAGGGTGACCGTCTCCCGGGTGTGCCGGTCGTAGGCGACGACCTCGGTGATGACCGAGGACACCTCCTGCCCGTAGGCGCCGACGTTCTGGATCGGTGTCGCCCCGGCGGATCCGGGGATCCCGGCCAGGCATTCGATCCCGGCCAGTCCAGCCTCGACCGTGCGGGCCACGGCGTCGGTCCAGACCTCGCCGGCGGCCAGTTCGAGCGCCGTACCGGAGAGCTCGAAGCCCTTGGTCGCGATGCGCAGGGCCGTTCCGTCGAAGCCCTTGTCGCCGATGACCAGGTTCGAGCCGCCGCCGATGACCAGCAGCGGGGTGCCGCTGTCGTCGGCTTCGCGTACGGCGGCGATCACCTCGGCGTCGGTGGTGGCCGTCAGGAGGCGGTTGGCCGGGCCGCCGAGCCGGAAGGTGGTCAGGGGGGCGAGGGGGGCGTCGTGGAGTTCCTGCACGGGGACAAGAGTACGGTCCACGTCCCGGGAGCGGGCCATGGACCGTACGGACGAGGGCGTGGGGTCAGACGGCGACGGACACACGCTCCTCGGAGGATTCGGGCGCCGGACCGGACACCCGCCTGCGGCGCGGGATCAACAGGGCCGTGAGCGCGGCGAGGGCCACCGCACCGGCACCGATCCATACGGCGGGCACGGTCCCGTCGGAGAATGCCCGCGGGGACCCGTATCCGCCCCGGGCGGAGAAGACCGCGGCCAGTACGGCGACCCCGAGGGCCCCGCCGACCTCGCGCAGGGCGTTGTTGGCCCCGGAGGCGATGCCCTGCTCCCCCGGCCGGACGCTGGACATCACGAGGCTGGCGGCCGGCGCGAAGTACAGGGCCATGCCGATGCCGCCGACGACGAGGCCGGGCAACTGGGCCGAGTAGGCGACGTCCGGTTCCAGGACCGCCGCGAAGAGACCGAGCCCCACCGCCTGGAGGGCGAGGCCGGTCACCACCACGGGGCGGCCGCCGAACCGGTCGGCCAGATATCCGGCGACGGGCGCCACGAGCATCGGCATTCCGGTCCACGGCAGCATCCGCAGGCCCGCCTCGGTCGGCGAGTAGCCCAGCGCGTTCTGGAGGAACTGGCTGAGCAGGAAGATCGACCCGAACATTCCGAGGAACATCAGCAGGCTCGCCACGTTGATCCCGAAGAAGGCCCTGTCGCGGAAGAGCCGCATGGGCAGGACGGGGTTCTTCGCGCGGAACCCGTGGCGGACGAAGACACCCAGGAGGAGCGTCCCCGCGATCAGCCCGGTCAGCACGAGCGGGTCGGTCCAGCCGTCGCTCGTGCTGCTGACGAGCGCGTAGACGATGCCGAAGAGGCCTCCGCTGACCAGGACGGTGCCGGGTACGTCGAGCCGCGCCTCGGGGGCATAGGACTCGGCCAGCCGCAGTCGCGCCAGGGGCAGCAGGATCAGACCGACCGGGACGTTGAGCCAGAAGATCCACTGCCAGGAGATGTGTTCGGTGAGGCTCCCGCCGATCAGAGGACCGCTGGCGACCGCGAGTCCGGTGACCGCGCCGAAGAATCCGAGCGCCATGCCGAGCCTGGCGGGCGGGACCGCGGCGGTGAGCAGGGTGAGGGTGAGCGGCATCATGACCGCGGCCCCGACGCCCTGGACGGCGCGGAAGGCGATGAGTTCGTCGATCCCCGGCGAGAGGGCGGCAGCCGCGGAGGCGGCGGTGAAGACCGTGAGACCGGCGATGAAGAGCCGGCGCCTGCCGAAGCGGTCACCGAGTGCGGCGCCCGTCATCAGCAGCACCGCGAAGGTGAGGGTGTAGGCGTTGACCGTCCACTCGAGCTCCTCCAGCCGGCCGCCGAGGCTCTCGCGGATGGACGGCAGTGCGGTGGTGACGACGAGGTTGTCGAGTGCCGCCATGAATCCGGCGACGCTCGTGATGACGAGGGCCCAGACGCCTGCCCCGCGGCTGGATGCTTGCTGCTTCACTACTACCCCAAGGGTTAGTTATCAATGACTAACTTAAGCGGACAGAGGAACAGGCGGACCGCCGGCGGGTCCCGTCCGTCCCCCTGCCGGAGCCTCCGCTCCGGCGAGCACTCCCGGCGGGTGGCGCCGCCTGGTCAGCTGGACCTGGTCGCGAGATGAAAGCCGGACCACACGCGATGACCGGCCGGAAAACCCATCGAGGCCAGCACGTTGATGAGCATGCCGTAGGCCAGAAACGACGTGGCCTCTTCCTGCTCCGCCCCCAGCAGGAGGTACAGCTCGTCCCACATCGCCGCCCAGCCGAGCCGCAGGCGCTCACCGAACTCGTGATCGCCCGCCGCCTCCGCCGCCGCGACCGCCGCGTACATCTGCATCTGCATCAGCAGCTTGTCGGGGTCGTCCACGATCAGCCGCTGATACGCCCGGGCCAGGGCCTGTGACAACTCCTCGCCCTCCAGCCCCTCGGCGGCTTTCGTGAACACCTGCCGGGTGTCCGCGAGGCACCGTTCGGACGCGGCGAGGAAGATAGCCTGCTTGCCGGGGAAGAGCCGGAACAGATACGGCTGCGAGACACCGACCCGCTTGGCGATCGTCTCCGTGGAGGTGCCGTTGTACCCGCTGCGGGCGAACTCGGCGACCGCCGCCCGCACGACACTCTCCCGCCTCTCCTCTGCGCTCATCCTTGCCATGGCAGTAAGTTATTGCCTACTCACTAACTTGTCAATTGCGGCGTCCGCACGGATACCGGCGGCGGAGGGGCTCCGCTGGGGCGCCCCTCCGCTCGGCGGCTGTGCCGTTCAGGCGAGGCGGACGACGGCGCGGGACATGCCCAGCACCTTCTTGTCGTCGCTCGTCACCGTCAGGTCGACCCGCACGAGGTTGTCGTCGAGCTTCGCGGCGACCTTGCCGCTGACCTCGATCAGGGCTCCGGTGTCGTCGTTGGGCACGACGACCGGCTTGGTGAAACGGACTCCGTACTCGACGACCGCGCCCGGGTCACCGGTCCAGTCCGTGACCACCCTGATCGCCTCGGCCATGGTGAACATGCCGTGCGCGATCACGTCCGGCAGACCGACCTCGCGGGCGAACTTCTCGTTCCAGTGGATCGGGTTGAAGTCTCCGGAGGCGCCCGCGTACTGCACCAGGGTCGCCCGCGTCACCGGGAACGACCGCGCCGGCAGTTCCGTACCGACCTCGACCGCTCCGTATGCGATGGTCGCCGTCATCACGCCTCCTCGGCGGCGCGCGCCACCAGCTTGGTCCACGCGGTCACGACGTGCTCACCGGACTCGTCGTGCACCTCACCGCGGATGTCCACGATGTCGTTGCCCGCCATCGTCTTGATGCCCTCGATGGTCGAGGTGACCGTCAGCCGATCCCCCGCCCGCACGGGCCGCACATGGGCGAACTTCTGGTCCCCGTGCACCACACGGCTGTAGTCCAGCCCCAGCTGCGGGTCCTGGATCACCTGGCCCGCGGCCCGGAACGTGATCGAGAACACGAATGTGGGCGGAGCGATCACATCCGGGTACCCCAGAGCCTTGGCGGCTTCCGGATCGACGTAGGCGGGGTTGGTGTCACCCACCGCTTCCGCGAACTCCCGGATCTTCTCCCGGCCGACCTCGTACGCCGGGGTGGGGGGATAGGTCCGCCCCACGAAGGACTGGTCGAGCGCCATGAGCCCGGTACCTCCTGGTGAAATGTCGAATAGGCCGAAGAACAGCCCCAGCCACCACATAAAACGACACGAGGCCGCCCCCAGTGGGGACGGCCTCGTGTACGAGCCTGTTTCAGCGCGTTTCGCGGTGCGCGGTGTGCGAGTTGCAGCGCGGGCAGTGCTTCTTCATCTCAAGACGGTCCGGGTTGTTACGCCGGTTCTTCTTGGTGATGTAGTTCCGCTCCTTGCACTCCACGCAGGCCAGCGTGATCTTCGGGCGGACGTCGGTGGCAGCCACGTGAGTGCTCCTTGGACGGACGGATGGACGGATGAACGCATAAAAGAGTAGCCGATCGAAGGACCGACCCAACAATCGGCTACCGTTAGTAGCGGTGACCGGACTTGAACCGGTGACACAGCGATTATGAGCCGCTTGCTCTACCGACTGAGCTACACCGCTTTGATGCCGAGCTTCCCCGCCGAAGCGGGGTCACCCGATCACCAGAGCCCCAATGCGGAATCGAACCGCAGACCTTCTCCTTACCATGGAGACGCTCTACCGACTGAGCTATTGGGGCGAGCGAGGAAGACATTACACGGTCTGTCGCCGATCGCCCAAATCCGTTTCCGTCGCCCGCTCCGGGACCTCTCCTGCCCCCTTGCGACCCCTGCGGCCGTACCCCTGATCAGGCCCTTGATCAGCCCGTACGCCGACTCCGCGGACAGCCTCGCGGGCCACAGGGGCACCCCTTCCCGCACCTGCCGCACGAGGCCACATTCGTACGACTAATTCGGCCCTCCCTGGAGCGGGACGACCCCACGCCTAGGCTCGGCGCACTCTGCGTGATCTTGCATTTCCTACAGGAGCGGCGCGATGCCCGAAAACACCGGCGACGCGCCCCCGCTCGTCCTCGGCGGGGCGCGTCTGGCGGACGGGCGCCTCGTCGACGTGCGGGTCGGTGGACCGCGCATCGAGGCGGTCGGGCCGGCGGGCAGCCTCACCACCCGGGGGACCCGCCTGGACCTGCGCGGTCACCTCCTGCTGCCCGCCCCCGCCGAACCCCACGCCCATGCCGACACCGCGCTGACAGGCACCTCGGGAGGCCCGCCGTCCCACCGGCCCGAGGACGTCAGGCGCCGCGCCACCGAGGCAGCGCTGCTCCAGCTCAGCCACGGGGCCACCGCACTGCGCGCCCACGTGCGGGTCGGTGGCGCCCAGGGCCTCGCCGCCCTGGAGGGGGTCCTGGCCGCCGGCCGTTCCCTGCGCGGACTCACCGAACTCACCGCCGTGGCCGTGCCCCGGCTCCTCACGGGCGTAGCGGGCGCGGACGGTCTCGCCGCGCTCCGGGACGCCGTGGACATGGGCGCGGGCGTGATCGGCGGCCGCCCCGACCTCGACCCGGACCCGGCCGGCTACGCCGAGACCGTGCTCGAACTCGCCGCCGACCGGGGCCGCCCAGTCGACCTGCACACGGACGGCGACGACCCGGCCCTCCTCGCCCGGCTGGCCGCCACGGCGGGAGGCTTCCGCCCCGGCGTCTGTCTCGGCCCCTGTGCGGGTCTCTCGCGGCTTCCCGGCGACGAGATCGCCCGGACCGCCGACAGGCTCGCCGCCGCGGCCGTGACCGTCGTCTGCCTCCCCCAGGGCGGTTGCTCCTGCGCCGGGATCCGCGGGACCCCGCCCGTAGGTGTGCTGCGCGCCGCCGGGGTACGGGTGGCCGCGGGCGGCGGGGCCCTGCGTGACCGCTCGAACCCCGTCGGGCGGGCGGACCCCCTGGAGGCGGCGTACCTGCTGGCCTCGCAGGAGGGCATCGCTCCCGAGAGCGCCTACGACGCCGTCTCGGGAGCCGCCAGGGCGGCACTGGGCCTGCCGGGGGTGCGCGTCGAGTCCGGCTCCCCCGCCGAGCTGCTGGCCGTACGCGGGGACGACCTGGCCGGGGCGCTCTCCCTCGCGTACAGCAGGATCGTGGTGCACCGCGGGCGCGTGGTGGCGCGGACCAGCGCCGTACGCGAGTACCTCGACTCCGGGGCCGCGGCGGCTGCCCTCGATCTCCCCCGTCAGGGACGGGCCGATTCCGGTTCCGGCGGCGGGCCTTGAGCGCGAGCGGTCCATGCGGCGTACGGTCGGAGACATGCGCATTGTCATTGCAGGTGGACATGGTCAGATCGCGCTGCGGCTCGAGCGGCTGCTCGCCGCGCGCGGTGACGAGGCGGTGGGCGTCATCCGCAACCCGCAGCAGGGCGAGGATCTGAGGGAGGCGGGCGCCGAACCCGTCGTCCTCGACCTCGAATCGGCGTCCGTCGAGGAGACGGCGGAGGTGCTGCGCGGGGCCGACGCGGTGGTCTTCGCGGCGGGAGCGGGCCCGAACAGCGGCTCGGCCCGCAAGGACACGGTGGACCGAGGAGCGGCCGTGCTCTTCGCGGACGCGGCGGAACGGGCTGGGGTGCGCCGCTACGTCGTGGTGTCCTCCATGGGCGCCGACCCGGACAACCGGGGCGAGGAGGTCTTCGACATCTACCAGCGGGCGAAGGGCGAGGCGGACGCGTACGTACGTTCCAGGCGCAGCCTGGACTGGACGATCCTGCGCCCCGGGATGCTGACGAACGACGCCGGCACCGGGCAGATCCAGCTCGCCGTCTCGACGGGCCGCGGCCCGGTCCCCCGTGACGACGTGGCGGCGGTGCTGGTGGAGCTGCTGGACACCCCGGCGACGGCGGGCCTCACGCTGGAGCTCATCAGCGGGAACAAGCCGGTGACGGTCGCGGTGAAGGACATCGCGGGGAACTGAGCCGGGCCGTCCGGACCCGGGCGGCGGCCCGTTGCCCGCCCAGGGGTGCGGTTTTCCTCAGGTCAGATCCTGTGGAGAGCCGCACACGGACCGGACGGCCTTCCTCATACCGCCGTTGATCCGCGGTTTCTAACGTGGAGGGCGATCGGGGCACACGCCCCGGACGACGCCCGGCCACTTGGAGACTCCTCATGCATCTCACGTACGCGGCCCCGCTCCAGGAGCCGGCGGGCGGCATCGCGGGCTGGGCAACCGGCCTCGTCGAAGCCATGGGCGGCCCCGGAGCCGGCCTGGCCATCGCACTGGAGAACCTCTTCCCTCCGCTGCCGAGCGAAGTGATCCTGCCGCTGGCGGGGTTCGCCGCCGGGCAGGGGGTCATCAGTCTGGCTTCGGCCCTCTTCTGGACCACGCTCGGCTCGGTCGTGGGTGCCGTGGTCCTGTACCGGATCGGCGTGGTCTTCGGCCGCGAACGCATGCACGCCATCTGGGGAAGGCTCCCGCTGGTGAAGGCCTCCGACCTGGTGCGCACGGAGGAGTGGTTCGCGAAGCACGGCACCAAGGCGGTCTTCTTCGGCCGCATGGTGCCGATCTTCCGCAGTCTCATCTCCGTCCCCGCCGGGGTCGAGCGCATGCCGCTGCACCTCTTCGTCGTGCTGACCACGCTGGGCAGCCTGATCTGGAACTCGGTGCTGGTGCTGGCCGGTTACCGGCTGGGCGACCGGTGGGAGTCGGTGGAGACCTACGTCGGGTTCGCCTCCAAGGCCGTGCTGGTCACCGTGGTCGCGGCCGCCGCGACGTTCGTGGCATTGCGTCTGCGTGGCGCCAACCAGGCCCAGCACCGCCGCAGTTCATGACCCGCCCCGGGCGACCGAGGTCGGCGGCGCCGCCTTCGCGCCTCTCCGGGCGATCTTGCTGCGGTCCCACGGCCGTACTAGGATCCGCCGTCGTGCAGGGGGACACAGCAGGTGTCGTCGCCCGTCGTATCCCCGGTCGGCCCGGGCGGAAAGGCTCCGGAGCGGACGAGGACGTGGACGGCCGGACACTCTCGTGGGCACTCCGGGTGGCGGGTGTGCTCCTCGGCTGTACGACCGCCGCGGCCGGACTCCTCGCCTTCCTACTCGCCGGTGTCGCTCTGGGGCCGTTCCTGCTGTGGCCGCACACCCGGCCAGGGGCGTTCGGCGTTCTCATGGCAGGAGCCCGCAGGCTCGCGGGACTCGAACGGAACCGGAGATCCTTCTTCTTCGGCGACCGGTTCCCGGAACACTACGAGTCCTGCGACCGGAAGGTCCTCCGCTACCTGGCGGTCCGCGGCAGCACCGGACTGCTGTGCGGTGTGGTGATCGGACTGCTGGGCATCGGAGCCGTCCTGGCGGGTCTGCTGGTGAGGGGAGCGGTCCAGGGGTCGCTCCGGTGGGGCGAACTGCTGACGCAGTCGCTCCTCGGCGGTGTGCTGCTCTTCCTCGGCCTCCAGGGGCTCCGCTCGCTCGTCGCCCTGGACTCCCGGCTCGCCCGCGAGAGCTTCGGCCCCTCCGAACAGGAGTTGCTGCAACGGCGCATCGACGAACTGGCCGTCAGCCGGGCTGCCGTCGTGCAGGCGGTGGACGCCGAACGCAGGCGCATCGAGCGGGACATCCACGACGGGATCCAGCAGCGCCTGGTGGCCCTGGCCATGCTGCTCGGCCGGGCACGCAGGGGGCGCGACCCGGAGCAGGCGGACGCTCTGCTGCTCCAGGCGCACCAGGAGTCGAGGGACGTACTCGCGGAGCTGCGCGAGGTGGCCTGGCGGGTCTACCCCTCGGCGCTCGACGACCTCGGGCTGGAGGAGGCGCTGGGAGGAGTGGCCGAGCGGTGCGGTGTCCCCGTCCGTACGGAATTCACCGTCCAGGGGCCGCTGCCTCGGCCGGTGGAGACCGCCGCGTACTTCGTGGTGTCGGAAACCGTGACCAACGCGGCCAAGCACTCCGGTGCCACGGCCGTCTCCGTGCGTGTGCTGCTCGACAACCAGGTACTCACGGTTCGCGTCCGGGACAACGGCAGGGGCGGCGCGGATCCTGCGGGCGTCGGTCTCAGCGGTCTGCGCAGCCGGGTGGACGCACTCGACGGCGCCCTGCACATCGACAGCCCCGAGGGGGGACCCACCATGGTTACCGCGGAGCTTCCATGCGTCTGATGCTCGCCGAGGACTCGACCCTGCTGCGGGAGGGCCTGGTCCGGCTCCTCGTCGAGGAGGGGCACGAGGTTCTGGCCTCCTTCGGTGACGCGGTTTCCCTGCTGCACGGGATGGAGACGCGGCAGCCGGACGTCGTCGTCCTCGACATCCGGATGCCTCCGACACACACCACCGAAGGCCTGCGCGCCGCACTGGAGATCCGCGAGCGGTGGCCGGAGACCGGGGTGCTGGTGCTCTCCCAGCACATCGAGCGCCACTACGCGGCCCAGTTGCTGGCCTCCGGTGCGGAACGAGTCGGGTATCTGCTCAAGGACCGGGTCGCCCAGGTCGACGAGTTCCTGGAGGCGCTGGAGCGCGTCCGGGCGGGCGGCGCCGCCCTCGATCCCGAGGTGGTCCGGCAACTGGTCATCCGCTCCACGCACGGGGATCCTCTGGGCCGTCTCACACCCCGCGAACGCAGTGTCCTGGAGCCTCTGGCCCAGGGACTCACCAACACCGCGATCGCGAGGCGACTGCACATCTCGGTGAGCGCGGTGGAGAAGAACCTCAACGCGATCTTCGACAAGCTGGAGCTCTCGCGCACCACCGGTCACAGCCGACGGATTCTGGCGGTCCTGAGGTACCTGGAGTCGTAGGCGGGGCACGTGACCGCCGCTTCCGCAGCGTGGGCGGCCGGGTAGCTGCCCGTCCGGCGCCCCCGGACCCGCGGGGCGAGGCGTTCCGGTCCGCCGGGGCGAGGCGTTCCGGTCCGCCGGGGCGTCTGCGGGATAGCGTCGGCCGCATGGACGGTGACCCTGCCCGCCGAGGTTGGCTCCCCTGCTTTCTCAGCGGGGCCGTGTTCGCCGTGTGCATGGCGGGGACCACTCTGCCGACCCCGCTCTACAGCCTCTACCAGGACAAGCTCGGGTTCTCCGAGCTGACGGTGACCGTGGTGTACGCCGTGTACGCCTTCGGCGTCATCGGGGTGCTGCTGCTGGCGGGGAACGCCTCCGACGCTGTCGGCAGACGCCCCGTGCTGATCTGGGGCCTGGTCTGCGCGGCGGCGAGCGCCGTCTGCTTCCTGTGCGCCACCGCTCTCGGCTGGCTCTACGCGGGACGGCTCCTGTCGGGCCTGTCGGCCGGGCTGTTCACCGGGGCGGCCACCGCGTACGTCATGGAGCTGGCGCCCGGCAAGGGCTCGCCCCGGGCCTCGCTCGTGGCGACGGCGGCCAACATGGGCGGTCTGGGCTGCGGGCCGCTGCTCGCCGGGGTCCTCGCCCAGTACGCCCCCTGGCCGCTGTACCTGCCCTTCGTCGTGCACCTGGCGCTGCTGGCCGTTTCGGCGGCCGTCCTCCTGGGCCTGCGGGAAACCGTGCGCGAGCGGCGGCCGTTGAGCACCGTCCGCCCGCAGAGGCCGGGGCTGCCGCCCGAGGTCAGGGCGGTGTTCAGGCCCGCGGCACTCGCCTCCTTCGTCGGCTTCGCACTGTTCGGGGTGTTCACCTCGGTCAGCCCGGCGTTCCTCTCCCAGTTCCTGGACGTGGACAACCACGCGGTGAGCGGACTGATCGTCGCGCTGGCCTTCTTCGCCTCGATCGCCGGGCAGTCGGCGGTCGGCCGGATCGGCGAGCGCCGGTCGCTGCCGCTCGGCTGCGCGGGCCTCCTCGGCGGACTGGCTCTGCTCGCGGGTGCCTTGTGGTGGCAGCTGCTGCCCCTGGTGGTCCTGAGCGCGGTCCTCGGCGGCGCGGGCCAGGGGCTGGCCTTCAGGGCGGCCCTGGCCCAGGTGGCAGCCGCCTCGCCGGCGGACCGGCGGGCAGCGGTGATCTCGACGCTGTTCGTGGTGGCGTACGCGGGCATCTCACTGCCGGTGATCGGCGTCGGCATCCTGTCCGGCCACATCGGCCTCCAGGACGCGGGGCTGGTCTTCATCGCCTGCATGGCGGTCCTGGTCACATGCGCCGGGGTCTACCTGCTGCGGAGCTCTTCACCGCCTTCCGGCGACCCCACCACGTCGAGTTCGGCTCCATGAGGGAGCGGCCGAGCGTGAACCTGCCGCGCAGAAGGAACAACAGGGATCGAGAGGCTGGAGTCACCAGGTGACCCGAACCGAGGAGACCGCCGACGGGGCGGGGCCGTTCACGACCCGGCTGACCTGGCGCCTCAACGACGGAAGCACCGCCGTCTGGGAATCACGGCGGGCACGCAAGCGCGGCCTGCTCAGTGTCAGGGCCGCGGGTGAGACGGAGGCCCGGTCACGGAGCGCGGACACCGCGTCGGTGGGCCGCCTCCGCACGCTCAATGCCGTCGCCGCCGGTACGTTCGCCGTCGGAGGGGGCCTGTTCGTCCTCGGGGCCGCGGTGGCGCAGTTCGGCCCCGCCGACGCGACGGGCGCCTGGATCTACTTCGCCGGCGGCCTGTTCTTCAACGCGGGCGGCTACGCGTCGCTGCTCCAGGCGGTCAACGCCCCCCGCCAGGACAGCACAAGCGCGTCGCTCGCCACACGGCACTGGAGCTGGTGGAGCTACGAGCCCGGCCGGATCGACTGGCTGAGCACCTTCCTGCTCTTCGTGGGAACGCTGGTGTTCGGCATCAATCTGGTCGGCTCCCTGCTGCAGGGGCTCTCGGTGCAGCAGGAGAACGGGCTGGTCTGGGCCCCCGATCTGATCGGCTGCACGCTCTTCCTCGTCTCAGGACATCTGGCCCTGGTGGAGGTCTGCCACGGCCGGCCTCGCGTACTTCCACGGGATCTCGGCTGGTGGATCGTCGCGGTCAACCAGCTCGGATCGGCACTCTTCATGGCCTCGGCGCTGGCAGACTTCACGCGCCCCGCCACGGGAAGCGTCCTGAACATCGACATCGCCAACTGGGGCACCCTCACGGGTGCGCTCTGCTTCTCCGTCGGAGGGGTGCTCCAGTTCTTCGAACGGCCGTGATCCACGCGCCCGCCCCACGCACGAAAAAACCCCGCCCGACCTGGTGTTTAAGCAGGTCGGACGGGGTTTCCCGTCCTGTGGCGGCGCCAGGGTTCGAACCTGGGTAGGCTGAGCCGGCAGATTTACAGTCTGCTCCCTTTGGCCACTCGGGCACACCGCCTGGAACGACGCCTCGGATCCCCGCAAGGGCTCCTTGGCGACGACGTAAACGATACCCGATACCCAGGGGTGCTACGCCACCCGGTTGATCAGCACCGGGCGCGGGCGTGGGTGGCTAGGCTTTGTGCCGTACCCAACGCATACGACGCAAGGAGCCACACGTCATGGCCGACTCCAGTTTCGACATCGTCTCGAAGGTCGAGCGGCAGGAGGTCGACAACGCCCTCAACCAGGCCGCCAAGGAGATCTCCCAGCGCTACGACTTCAAGGGGACGGGCGCGTCGATCTCCTGGTCCGGCGAGAAGATCCTGATGGAGGCGAACGGCGAGGAGCGGGTCAAGGCGATCCTCGACATCTTCCAGTCCAAGCTGATCAAGCGCGGGATCTCCCTGAAGTCGCTGGACGCGGGTGAGCCGCAGCTTTCCGGCAAGGAGTACAAGATCTTCGCCACGATCGAGGAGGGCATCTCCCAGGAGAACGCCAAGAAGGTGGCGAAGATCATCCGGGACGAGGGCCCGAAGGGTGTCAAGGCGCAGGTCCAGGGCGAGGAGCTGCGGGTCAGCTCCAAGAGCCGGGACGACCTGCAGGCGGTGCAGGCGCTGATCAAGGGCAAGGACCTCGACTTCGCCGTGCAGTTCGCCAACTACCGGTAGAACGTTCGCTGCCGTGTGCAGCGTGTCGCGGGCGGGGCGGGGCGTGCCGGGTGGCGCGCCCCGCCCCGTCGCCGTGTGCGCGGGCCGTGCGGGCGCGGGTCAGCGGCGGTCGCGGGAGTTGCCGAAGAGCAGCCGGTAGGCGATCAGCAGCACCAGGGAGCCGGCGATGGCGGCCACCCAGGTGGCCGTGTCGTAGAAGTCCGTGCTGATGGGGCGGTCGAGGAACTGGGACGACAGCCAGCCGCCCAGGAAGGCACCCACGATCCCGATGAGGGTGGTGCCGATGATGCCGCCGGGGTCGCGGCCCGGCAGAAGAAATTTGGCTATGGCTCCGGCCAGCAGCCCGAGGATGATCCAACTGATGATGCTCATGTTCGCGTTCCTACCCGTCGCTTGTTCCTGCAAGCCAAGACGCCTGCGTGGGCGGGTGGGTTGCGGCCGGGCCGTCCCGTCAGCGGGTGGCGAACGGCTGGTCCGTGCGGACGATCTCCTTGCCGAAGGGCATCAGCGAGACGGGGATGAGCTTGAAGTTCGCGATGCCCAGCGGGATTCCGATGATCGTGACGCACAGGGCGATGCCCGTGAAGATGTGGCCGAGCGCGAGCCACCAGCCGGCCAGGATCACCCACAGGACGTTGCCGACGAGGGAGCCGCCTCCGGCGTCATGACGGTCGACGACGGTGTAGCCGAAGGGCCAGAGGGCGTAGACGCCGATGCGGAACGCGGCCACGCCGAAGGGGATGCCGATGATCGTGATGCAGAGCAGGAGTCCCGCGGCGATGTAGCCGAGGAACATCCAGAGTCCGCACAGGACCAGCCATATGACGTTCAGGATTGTCTTCACGGTCGATACCCTGCCATCTGCTCGAGTCGGGCGATGCGATCGGCCATGGGCGGGTGGGTGGAGAACATCTTGGACATGCCCTGGCCGGGACGGAACGGGTTCGCGATCATCATGTGACTCGCGGTCTCGATCCGGGGTTCGGGTGGGAGCGGAAGCTGTTTGGTCCCGGCGTCGAGCTTGCGCAGCGCGGACGCCAGGGCGAGGGGGTCACCGGTGAGCTGGGCCCCGGACGCGTCGGCCTGGTACTCGCGGGAACGGCTCACGGCGAGCTGGATCACGGAGGCGGCGAGCGGGCCGAGGATCATGACGAGCAGCATCCCCAGGAGACCGGGGCCGTCGTCGTCGTCGGACCGGCCCACTGGGATGAGCCATGCGAAGTTGACCAGGAACATGACGACCGAGGCGAGTGCTCCCGCGACGGACGAGATGAGGATGTCGCGGTTGTAGACATGGCTCAGCTCGTGGCCGAGGACGCCGCGCAGTTCGCGTTCGTCGAGGATCTGGAGGATCCCCTCGGTGCAGCACACGGCGGCGTTGCGCGGGTTGCGGCCGGTGGCGAAGGCGTTGGGTGCCTGGGTCGGGGAGATGTACAGCCGGGGCATGGGCTGGCGGGCCGCCGTGGAGAGCTCACGCACGGTGCGGTAGAGCTGTGGAGCCTCGAACTCACTGACCGGGCGTGCCCTCATGGCGCGCAGGGCGAGCTTGTCGCTGTTCCAGTACGCGTAGGCGTTGGTCGCGAGCGCGACGAGAACGGCCACGACGAGGCCGGTCCGTCCGAAGAAGCTGCCGATGACGATGATGAGGGCCGAGAGGCCCCCGAGGAGTACAGCGGTTTTCAGCCCGTTGTGCCGGCGGTGCACGGTACGCCCTCCTAAGTGGTGCAGCAGGGGAACCCTTGCTCGGTGGTGCTCCACTCCCCAGTGGAGCCTCCCGTACTGGTCAACGCGAGGCGAGGGGAGCTAGTTCCCTTGTGCGAGGTGGCCGGGAGCACAGGCAGAAGGGGCGGATCCGGTCGGATCCGCCCCTGGGCCGTACGAGTGGTCTGTCCGCCGCGGGCGGGTGGTGTCCCCGCGGCGGTGCGTCAGCGCTGTGCGGGCAGTCCCGCGAGTGCCCGGGCTTCCGCGTCCGGTTCGACGTCGCTGGTGCAGTGCGCGCAGCGGGTGGCGACGGCGGGGATCTCGGTGAAGCAGCGGGGACAGTCGCGCAGGGCGGCCTTGATGTCCGCCTTCTCCTCCTCCTCCTTCGCCGTGAAGCGGTTCTGGACCTTGGCCATGGGCAGGACGACCAGGAAGTAGAGGACCGCCGCGGTGATGAGGAAGGCGATGGCGGCGCTGATGAAGAGGCCGTAGGGGAACTTCACGCCGTCGACGGTGTACTCGGCCTTGCTGAAGTCGCCTGTGCCCCGTGTGAAGAGGCCGATCAGCGGCACGATGAACGCGTTGCTGAAGCCGGTGACGACGGCGGTGAAGGCGGCTCCGACGGCGAGGCCGATGGCCATGGAGATGACGTTCCCGCGGAGGATGAAGTCCTTGAAACCGTTCAGCACCGCTCTGGCTCCTCTGTGCTCTTCTTGCGTGCTCTGCATGCGTTCTCGTCTTGCGTGCTCTGTTACGTGACCTGTGCACGCAAGACCATGCCCTGTGCGCGGGTCCACGGGCAAGCCGGTCGACTCCGGTCGGAACCGGTCAGAAGAGGCTGACGGCCGCGAAGCGGAGGATGAGCTGGGGAGCGCCGGACAGTGTGATTCCGGCTACTGCGGTGAGAACGATCGCCGCGGTGAGCGGGGCGGGGACCCGGTGCCGGGGTTCCGGGGACGCCGTCCCGGCCGCCGTGTCCGGCTCCGGGGCCACGAAGAGAGCGGCCGTCCATCGGAGGTAGTAGTAGAGCGCGATCACCACGTTGACGGCCATGACGACGGCGAGCCAGCCCAGCCCGGCGTCGACGGCCGCCGAGAAGACCGTGACCTTGGCGAAGAGGCCGATGATGCCGGGGGGCAGGCCCGCGAGGCAGAGCAGGAAGAAGCCCATGGTGAGCGCGGCCAGGGGGCGGGTGGCGTACAGGCCGCGGTAGTCGCTCAGACGGTTGCCTGGGTGGGTACGGGCGACGAGGGCTGCCACGGCGAAGGCGCCGAGGTTCACGACGGCGTACATCAGGGCGTAGGCGACGGTGGAGCCGATCTGCTCGTCGCTGGAGTACGCGGCGGCGGCGATCGGGACGAGGAGGTAGCCGGCCTGGCCGACGGACGACCATGCGAGGAGCCGAACGGCGCTGCGGGCGCGGGTGGCGGTCTGCCGGAGCGCGGCGACGTTGCCGATGGTCATGGTGAGCGCGGCGAGGACGGCCAGGGCGGGCCCCCAGACGTCGGCGTACGACGGGAAGCCGATCACCGTGACGAGGACGAGACCGGAGAAGCCGACCGCCTTGCCGACGACCGAGAGGTAGGCGGCGATGGGGAGCGGCGCCCCCACGTAGGTGTCGGGGACCCAGAAGTGGAACGGCGCGGCGGCCGTCTTGAAGGCGAAGCCCACGAGCGTGAGCACGACGCCCGCTCCGGCGAGCGTGGAGAACCTCGCCGGTACGTCGTCCAGGCGGGCTGCGATCTCCGTGAGGTGCATGGTCCCGGTCGTCGCGTAGACGAAGCTGACGCCCAGGAGCATGACGGCGGTGGCGACGACGGAGGAGAGGAAGAACTTCAGGGCCGCTTCGGAGGAGCGCCGGTCGCCGCGCTTGATGCCGACGAGAGCGAACGCGGGGAGCGAGGCGACTTCGAGGGCGACGACGAGGGTGGCGAGGTCCCGGGCGGCGGGCAGCAGCACGGCGCCCGACGCGGAGGCCAGCAGCAGGAACCAGAACTCGCCGGCGGGGAGCTTGCGGGTGTCGCCGATCGAGAGCAGCGCGGTGAGCAGGGCTCCGCCGAGCACGAGGGCCTGGATGACGAGCGCGAAGTGGTCGGCGGTGTAGCTGCAGGCCTGGGAACCGTCGGTGAGGCAGAAGGTGGAGCGGTCGCCGGCCCGCAGCGGGACGAGCATCGCGAGTGCGGCGACGAGCCCTGCGACGGCCCCGTAGCCGAGGAGCGGCTTGTGCCGTTCCCCCACGAAGAGGTCGGCGACGAGGACGACGAGGGCCACGGACGCCGCGATGACGGGGGGTGCGACGGCGAGCCAGTCGACGGACTGGACGAGGCTCGCCGCCCCGGTTGCGCTGTCGGCTGCCACGGTCACGACTTGCCTCCTGCGAGGAGCTTCTGCACGGCCGGGTCGGTGAGGCCGAGGAGGACGGCGGGCCAGAGTCCGGCGAGGACGGTCAGGGCGGCTAGCGGGGTCCAGGCGGCGAGTTCGTAGCGCTGGACGTCGGCGACCGGGTGGGGCTGCTCACGGTGTTCACCCATGCAGACACGGCGTACGACGATCAGCATGTACGCGGCTGTGAGCAGGGTGCCGAGGGCGCCGATGGACATGTAGGTGAGGAAGGCGGGGCGGCTGAGGCCTTCGGCGGGGTCGAAGGCGCCGAACAGCGTGAGCATCTCGCCCCAGAAGCCGGCGAGGCCGGGGAGTCCGAGCGAGGCGACGGCTGCGAAGGCGAGGAGGCCGCCGAGCCGGGGTGCCCGGCCGTAGAGGGCGGCTCCGGTGGCCCCGGCCAGGGTATCGAGGTCCGCCGTGCCGTAGCGGTCCTTGACGGCGCCGACGAGGAAGAACAGCAGTCCGGTGATGAGGCCGTGGGCGATGTTCGCGAAGAGCGCGCCGTTCACGCCGGTGGGGGTCATGGTCGCGATGCCGAGGAGCACGAAGCCCATGTGCCCGACGGAGGAGTAGGCGATCAGACGCTTGAGGTCGCCCTTGGCTCCGGGACGTGCGAGGGCGAGGCAGGCCAGGGAGCCGTAGATGATCCCGACGACCGCGAACGCCGCGAGGTACGGCGCGAAGGTCTGCATCCCGTCCGGGGTGACGGGCAGCAGGATGCGGACGAATCCGTACGTTCCCATCTTCAGCAGGACACCTGCGAGGAGGACGGAGCCGACGGTGGGGGCCGCGGTGTGGGCGTCGGGCAGCCAGCTGTGAAGGGGCCACATCGGGGTCTTCACGGCCAGTCCGAGGCCGACCGCCAGCACGGCGATGACCTGCACGGATGTGGTGAGCCCGCGGCCGTTGTCAGTGGCGAGTGCCACCATGTCGAAGGTGCCGCTCTCCAGCCCGATGAGGAGCAGTCCCAGCAGCATGATCACGGAGCCGAGCAGGGTGTAGAGGATGAACTTCCAGGCGGCGGGCTGCTTCCGGTCGCCGCCCCAGCGGGCGATGAGGAAGTACATCGGGATGAGGACCATCTCGAACGCCAGGAAGAACAGCAGCAGGTCGAGGACGGCGAAGGTCGCGAGCGTGCCGGACTCGAGTACGAGGACGAGCGCGACGAAGGCCTTCGGGGAGGGGCCTGCGGGGAGCTTGAAGTAGCTGTGGAGCGCGCAGAGGAAGGTCAGCAGCGCGGTCAGCACGAGAAGGGGGAGCGAGATGCCGTCGGTGCCGAGGTGGATCCGGACGTCGAGTGCCGGGATCCAGCTGATGTCCGTGGTGGCCTGCATCTTCGACGGGTGGTCGTGGTCGAATCCCGCGGCGAGGACGAGCACGGCCAGGAGCACGGCGCCGGTGACGGTCACGCCGTGGCGGAGCACGGCCTGGTCGGGGTTCCTGCCCCTGAGCCCGGGAGGGGCGGGCAGGAGCGCGGCAACCGCGCCGAGCAGCGGGGCGACGACGACGAACGCCAGAAGGAACTGCATCACGGATGCGCTGATATCGAACACGGCTCACGCCCCGGCGTAGACGTTGGCAAGGACGACGGCGGCGATCGCCAGGACGAGGGTTCCGGCGAGCAACGCGCCCAGGTAGGTCTGCACGTTGCCGGTCTGGGCGCGGCGGACGAGGCTGCCGAGTCCACGGGCGATCCCGCCCGAGCCGCGCACGTAGGTGTCGACCACCTCACGGTCCAGGAAGCGCACCAGCTGTGCGGCAGCCGCCGTGGGGCGGACGAACAGCGCCGTGTAGAGGGCGTCGAGGTGGAAGCCGGTGACCGCGTGGCGGTGCAGCGGGCCCAGCAGGAGCCTGCCGGGGTCCGAGGGGTCCGGGGCGCCGGCGATGGTGCCGTACGCCGCGGTGTGCGAGGCGATCGCCTCGGCCTCCACCACGGCGGGTTCGGCGTCGGGGTGCGCGGCGACCGCGCCGACCGGGGGACGTTCGGCGAGCGCCGTGGTGTGACGCCATGTCCCGTAGGTGACGAGCCCGCCGACGAGTCCGACGCCGGTGGAGAGGACGGCGGTCGTGAGGGAGGGGGCGAGGCTGTGTCCGTCGAACCAGTCGATCAGGACACCGGTGGTGAGACCGAAGGCGATCGTGGGGACGGCCAGGACCCAGAGGACGGACGTCATCGCGACGGGCTGCCTGCCGTGGTCGGGGACCTCGGGGCCGCGCCCCCGGAAGGCGAGGAGCCACAGCCGGGTGGCGTAGGCGGCGGTGAGGACCGCGGCGGCGAGTCCGGCGACGAGGACCAGCCAGCCGGCGGCGGCCGGGGCGACGTCACGGTCTCCGAAGGCCGTGTGCTCGGCGGCGACGAGGACGGCTTCCTTGGAGAAGAAGCCGGCGAACGGGGGGATGGCGGCCAGCGCGAGGAGCGCGACGGTCATCGTCCAGAAGGCGTCGGGGATGCGCTTGGTCAGCCCGCTCATGCGGGACATGGCGGCGAGTGAGTTGGTGCCCGCCGCGTGGATGACCACACCGGCCGAGAGGAACAGGACGGCCTTGAACGCACCGTGCGAGATGAGGTGGAAGACGGCGGCTCCGCGGTCGCCGACGGCCAGGGCGCCGGACATGTAGCCGAGCTGGCCGATGGTCGAGTAGGCGAGCACGCGTTTGATGTCGTCCTGTGCCAGTGCGGCGAGACCGGAGCCGATCATCGTGACGGCGGCCATCACGGCGAGGACGACGAGTGCCGCGCCGGAGGAGGCGAAGACGGGGAGGAGCCGGGCCACGAAGTAGATGCCGGCGGCGACCATCGTCGCGGCGTGGATCAGCGCGGAGACGGGGGTGGGGCCGGCCATCGCGTCGGGCAGCCAGGTGTGCAGGGGGAACTGCGCGGACTTCCCGGCGACTCCGGCGAGGAGCAGCAGGGCGATGAGGGTGGGGTGGTCGAGTCCGCCGTTGCCGACTGCGGCCAGGATGCCGGTGATGCGGAACGTGCCGGTGTCCGCGGCGAGCGCGAACAGGCCGATCAGGAAGGGCACGTCGCCGAGCTTGGTGACGAGGAAGGCCTTGAGGGAGGCCGCGCGTGCCTCGGGGGTCTCCCAGTAGTGGCCGACCAGGAAGTACGAGCAGATGCCCATGATCTCCCAGCCGACCAGGAGCACCATGAGGTCGCCCGAGTAGACGACGAGCAGCATCGCGGAGGTGAAGAGGGAGACGAGCGCCGCGTACGAGGGGTAGCGGGCGTCGTCCTTGAGGTACGCCGTCGAGTAGACCTGGACGCAGGTGGCGACGAGCCCCACGAGAACGGCGACGAGGACGGCGAAACCGTCCAGGTGCAGGGCCAGGTCGATCGGGACCGAGCCCGTGGGGGTCAGCTGGGTCGCCGCGTCGATGGGCCGGCCACCGCCCTGGCGTGACGCGACGACGACGGCGAGGACGGCGGCGGCGAGGGTCGGCAGCACCGCGAGGGGACGGACGAAACCGGGCGCGGTCCGGCCCAGGAGGAGCCCTGCGGCGGCCCCCAGGAAGGGGAGGAGGGGGACGAGGACGGCGAGGGTCGTGGTGGTCACGCGGTGGCCTCTGCCTTCTTTGCCTTCCCTGCCGGAGCAGTGGCCTGGTCTGCGGTGGTGTCCCGGGCGTCGTCGTCGTCGGGGAGTGTCTCGGCGTCGTCGGTCTCCGCGGTGTCGCGGAGGCGGTCGATGTCCGAGCTGCCGCGGTTGCGGTACACCGCCAGGACGATCGCGAGGCCGATGCCGATCTCGGCCGCGGCGATGGCGATCGTGAAGAGGGTCAGCGCCTGCCCCCCGTGGAGTGCGTCGCGGAGCCAGACGTCGAAGGCGACCAGGTTGAGGTTGACGGCGTTGAGCATGAGCTCGACGGACATCAGGACGAGGATCGCGTTGCGGCGGGCGAGCACCCCGTACAGCCCGGTGCAGAAGAGGAGGACGGCGAGGACGGCGGGATAGGCGAGGTGCATCAGCTGTTGTCCTCCCGGTCGGCGGCCGGCCGGTCCGTGGGGTCGGGGCCGGTTCGGCGAGCTCGAGCGTCCGGACGGTCCTGCGCAGCCGTGCGCCCGTCGTTCCGGCCCGGGCCACCCTGGCGGTCCGGTCGGTCCTTGCGGGACAGGACGATCGCGCCCACGAGCGCGGCGAGCAGCAGGACGGAGAGCGCCTCGAAGGGGAGGACCCAGTTCCGGAAGAGGAATTCCCCGGAGGCCTTGGTGGAGCCCTGGGCGGGGCCGTCCAGATCGATCCAGGTCGTGCGGAAGGCGTCCACGACGACCCAGACGAGGACGCCGGCCGCCGGTACGGACGCTCCGAGCGCTGTCCACCGGTTGCCCGAGTCGGCGTCCGGGGAGCGGCCGATGGGGGCTCTGGTGAGCATCAGTCCGAAGAGGAGGAGGACCACGACGGAACCGACGTAGATCAGGACCTGCACCCACGCGATGAACTCGGCGGTGAGCAGGAGGTACTCCACCGCGATGCCGCCGAGCGCCACGACGAGCCAGAGTGCGGCGTGCACGAGCTGCTTGGTCGTGACGGTGACGACGGCTGCGCCGAAGGTGGCGAGCCCGACCAGGAGGAAGGCGATCTCGACACCGGTCGGTGAGAGGAAGCCGGGGTGGCCGGCGGTGGCCGAGAGGATCACTCCTGCCCCTCCTGTTCCGCTGTCCGGTCCGAGTGGCCTTCCGCCGATCCCTGGGCCTCGCGGGCGTCCTGAGCTTCCTGGGCCTCGCGGGCTTCCTGGGCCTGGAGCTTGTCGGCCGTCTTGCGCGCGGCTGCGATCTCCTTGGGCTCCTCGGCCCCGGGGTCGAGCGCGGGCGGTTCGGGGACGGTCCACATCCACTCACGGAGCTTGTCGCGCTCGTGGGTCAGTTCATGGATGTCCGTCTCCGCGTACTCGAACTCGGGCGACCAGAACAGCGCGTCGAAGGGACACACCTCGATGCAGATACCGCAGTACATGCACAGGGCGAAGTCGATCGCGAAGCGGTCCAGGACGTTGCGGCTGCGCTCACGGCCGCCGGGGGCGGCCGCGGGCACCGTCTCCTTGTGGGAGTCGATGTAGATGCACCAGTCGGGGCATTCACGGGCGCAGAGCATGCAGACCGTGCAGTTCTCCTCGAACAGTCCGATAACGCCCCGGGTGCGGGGCGGGAGTTCGGGCTGGACGTCCGGGTACTGCGCGGTGACGGTGCGCTTCGTCATGGTCCGCAGGGTGACGGCAAGGCCCTTGGCCAGGCCTGAGCCGGGGATCGGGGGCACTAGTTGATCGCCACCTTCACGATGCCGGTGAGCGCGATCTGCGCGAGGGCGAGGGGGATGAGCGTGGTCCAGGCGAGCTTCTGCAACTGGTCCTCGCGCAGGCGGGGGTAGGTGACCCGGAGCCAGATGACGACGAACGCGAGCACGCCGGTCTTGAGCAGGGTCCACACCCAGCCGAGCCCGTCCTCGCCGAGCGGTCCGTGCCAACCGCCGAGGAAGAGGACGGTCGTCAGACCGCACAGGACGACGATGCCGGCGTACTCGGCGAGCAGGAACAGGGCGAAGCGGAGGCCCGTGTACTCCGTGTACGCGCCGAAGATGATCTCGGAGTCGGCCACCGGCATGTCGAAGGGCGGCCGCTGGAGCTCGGCCAGCCCCGCCACGAAGAAGACCAGGGCGCCGACGATCTGCCAGGGCAGCCACCACCACTCGAAGGCGTTGAGGATGCCGGGGAGCGAGACGGTACCGGCCGCCATGGCCACGGATGCGGCGGCGAGCAGCATCGGCAGTTCGTAGGCGAGCAGCTGCGCGGCGGTGCGGAGACCGCCGAGGAGGGAGAACTTGTTGGCCGAGGCCCAGCCCGCCATCAGCGAGCCGAGTACGCCGACACCCATGACTGCCAGCACGAAGAAGATGCCCGCGTCGACGACCTGACCGACCGCACCCTCGCTGGGGCCGATCGGGATGGCCACGATCACGAGGAGGTACGGGAGCAGGGCGACGGCGGGGGCCAGTTGGAAGATGCGACGGTCCGCATCGGCCGGTACGACGTCTTCCTTCTGCGCGAACTTGACCCCGTCCGCGACGAGCTGGGCCCAGCCGTGGAACCCGCCCGCGTACATGGGTCCGAGGCGGCCCTGCATGTGGGCCATCACCTTGTGCTCGGTCTGCCCCACGACGAGCGGGACCACCATGAACACGGCAAAGACGATGACGAGGCGGAGTGCGACGTCGAGTACGTCGTTCACGCGGTATCGCCTCCGGCGGGTCGGTCGGGTCCGGCGGAACCGTCGGTCGGGGACGGGGAGCCCGGGTCGGTGTCGTCGGAAGAGTCGGGGGCGGAATCGGAGGCGGAATCGGAGGCGGAATCGGCAGAGTCGGAATCGGCCTCGGCCTCGGCCTCTGACGGCTGCTCCGGCCCGGACACCGATGGCTGCTCGGGCTCAGGTGCTGCCGCACGCTCGGGCTCTGCCGGTGCGGGCCCGTCAGGTACGGGCCCGTCCGATGCGGGCCGCTCCGGCCCCGGCTCCTTCGGTGTGTCGCCGAAGGCGGGCTGCGCGTCGTGCCAGGGTGCGTCCGCGCTGCCTGCCGCGCCCTTCGCGCGGGCCGCGCCGCCGCCCTGCGAGGTGCGGGCGTCCGGCGTAGCGGCGTCCGGCGTGCCCGTCGCACCGTCTCCGGGCCCACCCGAGGAGGGCGGCGTGGCTGCCGGAGACTCGGGCGCCGGGCCGGTGGCCTGGCTCGCCGAGCCCTGGGAGGCGCTGCGGGTACGGCGCGGCGGAGCTGCCTGCGGGGTCTCCGTGGCGTCCGGCCGCTGTGCCGCCGAACCCTCACTCGCACTGCGCGCCCGGCGTACCGGGCGGTCGCCCGCCGCGCGGGCACCTCGGGCTGGCCGCGCCGGGGCGGGCGGGAGCTGCCCCTTGAGCGGGCCCCACTCGTTCGGGTCGGGCACCCCGGGCGGAAGCATCGTGCGCCGCTTGGGTCCGCCGTGCTCCGACTCCCCCGGCTCCTTCGCCCCCGGCCAGGCCTTGGCGACCCGGGCTGCCAGGACGAAGTCCTTGCGCAGCGGGTGGCCCTCGAAACTCTCCGGCAGCAGCAGCGGGGCCAGGTGGGGGTGGTCCGAGAAATCGATGCCGAACATCTCGTGCGTCTCGCGCTCGTGCCAGGCGGCGCCCGCGTAGACGCCGACAGCGGTCGGCAGGACGGCGGCCTCGTGCGGGACGGTCGTGCGGAGCAGCAGGCGTCGCACCGTGCCGTCGCCGAGTGCGGCGACGTGGGCGCAGACGCGGAAGCCGGTGCCCGGTTCGTCGACGGCGCTCAGCCAGTCGAAGTAGGTGCAGCCCAGCTCGTCGCGAGCCGTTTCCAGGGCCCCGATCCAGGAGGCGGCGGGGACGTCCACGGTGAGCAGGTCGTACGCGTGCGCCGCGGTGGCGTCCGTGCCGAAGACGTCGGTGACGGCGTCGGGCAGCCGGTCGTAGGTGTCCGAGGCGGTCACTTCCGCTCCTCCCCCGGCGCCTTCGGGGCTGCCACGAGGCCGCTGCGCAGGGCCGCGGCCGAGGGCCGGGCCGTGTCCTCGGTGGCGTACCGCTCGGCGAGCGACTCGCGGGCGATCTTCTCCTGGAGCTTGAGGATGCCCTGGAGGAGCGCCTCGGGGCGGGGCGGGCAGCCGGGTACGTAGACGTCGACGGGGATGATCTGGTCGACGCCCTTCGTCACGGAGTACGAATCCCAGTACGGTCCGCCGCAGTTGGAGCAGGCGCCGAAGGAGATGACGTACTTCGGCTCGGGCATCTGCTCGTAGAGCCGCTTCACCGCCGGGGCCATCTTGTCCGTCACCGTTCCGGACACGACCATCAGGTCGGCCTGCCGGGGGCCGGGTGCGAACGGGATGACGCCGAGCCGGATGAAGTCGTGGCGTGCCATGGAGGCCGCGATGAATTCGATGGCACAGCAGGCGAGTCCGAAGTTGAAGACCCACAGGCTGTAGCGGCGGCCCCAGTTGAGGACCACCTTCATCGGCTCGGGCGCGAGCCGGGACAGCACACCGAGCCGCTTCGGCTCGGGCAGCGATACGGGGGGCTCGGGGTTCGACCGGCTCGTCACGTCCATTCGAGGACGCCCTTCTTCCATGCGTAGAGCAGTCCCACGGCCAGGAAACCGAGGAAGATGAACATCTCCACCAGCGTCGTCGCCCCGTATCCCGGGGCCGCGAACACCGTCGCCCAGGGGAACAGGAAGATCGAGTCGACGGCGAAGATCACGTACAGGAAGGCGTACACGTAATAGCGAACCTGGGTGTGGGCCCAGCCCTCCCCCACGGGGTCGACGCCACACTCGTACGTGAGGAGTTTCTCCGGCGTCGGGACCACCGGCCTCAGCAGCCGCCCGGCCCCGAAGGCGACGGCGACGAACAGCACGCCCACCAGGGCGAGCAGTCCGACCACTGAGTAGCTCTGGAAGTAGTCCGACGCGAGAACGGTCGGTCCCGGCACGTCCGCCACGTCCGCCCCTCGCTCCCTCAACCTGTTCGACGGTCTGTACGCACGGGAGTCTAGGCCCTGTTAAAGAAAGGGTAAGCAGCCCCGTCGCAGAACGGGTGGGGCAGGAGGTGACCGGGGAGGCGCGACGCGAGGTGGGGTTATCCCTACTCGGCCCCACCCACGAACCCCATGGCGTGGGCGCGCGCGGCCCGGCACGCTGGTCCTATGACCAAGAGCCCCTCCGTGCCGGACAACGACCGGCCGCCGCCCGCGCGCTTCGCCTTCGACCGGTGGACGTGGAAGGAGATCGCGTATCTCCTGGCGAATCTGCCGATGGCCGTCGCCGGGTTCGTGTACGCCGTGTTCCTGATCGGCGTGGGCGCCGGGCTATCCGTCACGGTGATCGGTCTGCCGCTGCTCGCCCTGGGACTGCAGGGCGCGCGGGGACTCGGCCGGGCGGAGCGCGGCCGGGCTCGGGGGATGCTCGGGGTACAAATCGAGGAGCCCAGCCCCATGGCCCGGAGCCGCCGGGAACAGGGCTTCTTCACCTGGCTGTGGGCGGGGCTGAAGGACCCGGTGGGCTGGCGGGCGTTGCTGTACTCGTTCATCCGGCTGCCATGGGGTGTGGCGACGTTCGCCGTGACGCTGGTGAGCCTGTTCGTGCTCTGGCCCGTGCTCCCGTACATCGCGCGCGGCCTGACGAACGCGGACCGGGCGATGGTGCGGGGTCTGCTCTCGCCGTCCGACGAACTGGAGCGCAGGATCGCGGAGCTGGAGTCGGACCGGGGTGTGGTCGTGGACACGGCCGCCGCGGACCTGCGCCGCATCGAACGCGACCTCCACGACGGCGCACAGGCCCGTCTCGTCGCCCTCGCCATGGGCCTCGGACTGGCGAAGGAGAAACTCACCGACGACCCCGAAGCAGCCGCCCGCATGGTCAACGAAGCCCACGGAGAGGTCAAGGTCGCCCTCCAGGAACTCCGCGACCTCGCCCGCGGCATCCACCCCGCAGTCCTCACCGACCGCGGCCTCGACGCCGCACTCTCCGCCATCGCCTCCCGCTGCACCGTCCCCGTGAACGTGACGGTGACGCTGTCGGGCCGGCCGGCCGAGGCCATCGAGGGGATCGCGTACTTCACGGTCTCCGAACTCCTCCAGAACGTCAGCAAGCACAGCCGCGCCACCGCCGCGTCCGTCGCCGTGTGGCGGGCGGGCGACCGGCTGATGCTCCAGGTGCGTGACGACGGGACGGGCGGCGCCCGGCTGGACGGTGGCACGGGCATGTCGGGGCTGGCGGAGCGGCTGGGGGCCGTCGACGGGCTGTTCGTCCTGGACTCCCCCGAGGGCGGGCCCACCACGGTCACCGCGGAACTGCCCTGGCGCGACCGCGCGGACGCCGGGACCGAGCGGGTCGGCGCCACGTGAACCGGCCGCCGACAGTGACGGGGGCTGGGACGGGCGCTCCCGATGGTGGGGAAAACCCCCTGCCGGATACGGAGACCGCCCTCATGGTGCGGCGGCCCCCGGCAGAGCAGTCTTGAGGTACCAGCCGTCGGATCGGCCCACGGGGAACGCCCGCCCACGAGAACTGGCGGGCAGCACCCGCCCACACGAACCCGCGGGCAGCACCCGCCCACACGAACCCGCGGGGAGCACCCGCCCACAAGAAACGGACGGACGCCACTGATGGCCACGGCATACGGACCGGACACGCGGGACCGCCACAGGCCCGGCACGGGGTCCGGGGGGCACCCCCCGGCGAAGCACCTCCTCCCCGCGGCGCTGCGCGCGCCCTTCGAGGCGCGCACGTGGCGTGAGCTGGGCTACGTGCTCCTGAGCATGCCGATCAGCGTGGTGCTGTTCTGCTTCGCGGTGACCATGGTGTCGCTGGGGCTGGGCATGCTGATCACCTTCCTCGGCATTCCGATACTCGCGGCCGGCCTGGCGATGTGCCGCGGTTTCGGCGCCATGGAGCGGGCCCGGGCGCGCGCGCTGCTGGGGCTGGACATCGCGGATCCCGCGCCGATGCGCGGAAAGGGCGGCCTCATGTCGTGGGTCGGCGCCGTCCTGAAGAGCGGCGTGTCCTGGCGGCACCTCCTATACGCGGTGCTGCACATGCCCTGGGCGACGTTCGCGTTCGTCGTCGCGGTGAATTTCTGGGCGTACGGCTGGGCCGCCTTCACCTATCCGCTGTGGCGCTGGGTCTTCCCGGCGTACGCGGGCGTCGACGGCATCCAGCTGTACGGCGACCGGACGCACCAGGTCTACCTGGACTCGCCCTTCGAGGTGGCGGTGACCAGCGCGTTCGGCCTGGCTCTCGTCCTCGTCACGCCGTGGATCGTCCGCGGGCTGGTGGCGGTGGACCGGGTCATGGTCCTGGGTCTGCTCGGGCCTTCCCGGCTGGCCACCAGGGTCTCGGAGCTGGAGTCGGACCGGGGTGTGGTCGTGGACACGGCCGCCGCGGACCTGCGCCGCATCGAACGCGACCTCCACGACGGCGCACAGGCCCGTCTCGTCGCCCTCGCCATGGACCTGGGGCTGGCGAAGGAGAAACTCACCGACGACCCCGAAGCAGCCGCCCGCATGGTCAACGAAGCCCACGGAGAGGTCAAGGTCGCCCTCCAGGAACTCCGCGACCTCGCCCGCGGCATCCACCCCGCAGTCCTCACCGACCGCGGCCTCGACGCCGCACTCTCCGCCATCGCCTCCCGCTGCACCGTCCCCGTGAAGGTCGTGGTGGATCTGGAGTCGCGGCCCGCACAGGCCATCGAGGGCATCGCGTACTTCACGGTCTCCGAACTCCTCCAGAACGTCAGCAAGCACGCCCGGGCCACCCGTGCCTCGGTCGACGTGTGGCGGGCGGGCGACCGGCTGATGCTCCAGGTCACCGACGACGGGCGCGGCGGCGCGGGGCCGGCGAAGGGCAGCGGGCTGGCCGGGCTGACGGAGCGGCTGGACGCGGTGGACGGCATCCTCGTCGTCGACTCCCCCGCCGGCGGCCCGACGACGGTCACGGCCGAACTGCCCTGGCGGGGCTGAGGCCCTGGCCCGTACACGGGCCGGATCCGCAGTGCCCCGGCCGCCGTCATGGCGGCCGGGGCACTGCGGCGCGTCCTGCTGTACGGGAACGGCGGGCGTACGGGACGCACCGCTGTACCGGAACAGCAGGGCCCGCCGCACCGGACGTGCCGCTGTGCCGTGACCGCCGCCGCACCGGACGTACCGCTGCACCGGAACCGCTGGTCCCCGGCCCACGGGGGCGCCGGAGCTGGAATGCTGGACGCAAGCGGCACGCGGGAGCGCGTGCGCACGGAACACCGACAGTGGGGGACACAACGTCGTGGAGGAAAGAGTGCGGGTCGTCATCGCCGAGGACTCGGTGCTGCTCCGGGAGGGACTCACCCGGCTGCTGACCGACCTCGGGCACGATGTCGTCGCGGGGGTCGGGGACGCCGAGGCGCTGATCAAGACGGTGAGCGATCTCGCGGGACAGGACGCGCTGCCGGACGTGGTGGTGGCCGATGTGCGGATGCCGCCGACCCACACCGACGAAGGCGTGCGGGCGGCGGTACGGCTGCGCAAGGACTATCCGGACATCGGGGTGCTGGTCCTCTCCCAGTACGTCGAGGAGCAGTACGCCACCGAACTGCTGGCCGGCAGCAGCCGCGGGGTGGGCTACCTCCTCAAGGACCGGGTCGCCGAGGTCCGGGAGTTCGTGGACGCCGTGGTGCGCGTCGCGCGGGGCGGGACCGCCCTGGACCCCGAGGTGGTGGCGCAGCTCCTGGGCCGCAGCCGCAAGCAGGACGTGCTGACGGGGCTCACGCCGCGCGAGCGGGAGGTCCTCGGCCTCATGGCGGAGGGGCGTACGAATTCGGCCGTGGCACGGCAGCTGGTGGTCAGCGACGGAGCGGTGGAGAAGCACGTCAGCAACATCTTCCTGAAACTCGGACTGTCCCCCAGTGACGGGGATCACCGACGCGTTCTCGCCGTTCTTACTTATCTGAACTCATGACAACGCGATGATCTACTCGTGATCATCTGGATGATCCACCCGCAGTCTGCCCATTCCCCGGGACCTAGGACGAAAGGATGAGCACGGAGGGGGTTTGAACGGCGGCTGAGGGGGTCCGGAAAACCTGGCGGAGCGTGACGCATTCATGTGTCGAAAACGCGTCCACCATATGACCGGTCCAAGGAAGGCGACCCTTACAGAAGTAGGGTGGGGTCTGGACCGCCGGCGGGTCGGCCGGTCCCGAGCCGCCGCCCCGAGGGAGGTCCAGTTCAGTGACCAGCCAGGTCAGTAGCCCAGCCGGAAAGTCCGATGAGGCCAGCGAGGCTGTCGTCGGGGAACAGCGCGCCCCGCACATTGTTCGTGCGGGTGGCACGGAGAAGGAAATCCGCCGTCTGGACCGGGTGATCATCCGTTTCGCGGGTGACTCGGGTGACGGTATGCAGTTGACGGGCGACCGTTTCACGTCGGAGACGGCGTCGTTCGGGAACGACCTGTCGACGCTTCCCAACTTCCCGGCCGAGATCCGGGCACCCGCCGGTACCCTGCCCGGGGTGTCGTCGTTCCAGCTGCATTTCGCGGACCACGACATCCTGACACCGGGCGACGCGCCGAATGTCCTGGTCGCGATGAATCCCGCCGCACTCAAGGCCAATATCGCCGATGTGCCGCGCGGGGCGGACATCATCGTGAACACGGATGAGTTCACGAAGCGCCCGATGGCGAAAGTCGGATACGCCGAGTCTCCTTTGGAGGACGGTTCCCTGGAGGCGTACAACGTACATCCGGTGCCCTTGACGACATTGACGATCGAGGCGTTGAAGGAGTTCGGGCTTTCCCGTAAGGAGGCCGAACGCTCGAAGAACATGTTCGCGCTCGGGCTTCTGTCCTGGATGTACAACCGTCCGACGGAGGGTACGGAGACATTCCTCCGGTCGAAGTTCGCCCGGAAGCCGAATATCGCCGAGGCCAATGTGGCGGCTTTCCGGGCCGGCTGGAATTTCGGTGAGACGACGGAGGACTTCGCGGTCTCCTACGAGGTCGCACCGGCGTCACAGGCTTTCCCGACGGGCACGTACCGCAATATCTCAGGGAATCTCGCGCTGTCGTACGGGCTGATCGCGGCGGGCCGTCAGGCGGATCTGCCGGTGTATCTGGGCTCGTATCCGATCACCCCGGCGTCCGACATCCTGCACGAGCTCAGCAAGCACAAGAACTTCGGCGTGCGGACCTTCCAGGCGGAGGACGAGATCGCCGGGATCGGAGCGGCGCTGGGGGCCGCGTTCGGCGGTTCGCTGGGCGTGACGACGACGTCGGGGCCGGGTGTGGCGCTGAAGTCGGAGACGATCGGTCTGGCGGTGTCGCTGGAACTGCCGCTGCTGATCATCGACATCCAGCGCGGCGGCCCCTCCACCGGTCTGCCGACCAAGACCGAGCAGGCCGACCTGCTCCAGGCCATGTACGGGCGCAACGGCGAGGCCCCGGTCCCGATCGTGGCACCGATGACTCCGGCGGACTGCTTCGACGCAGCCCTGGACGCGGCCCGGATCGCGCTGACCTACCGCACCCCGGTCTTCCTGCTCTCGGACGGCTATCTCGCGAACGGCTCCGAGCCGTGGCGGATCCCCGAGGCCGACAGCCTCCCCGACCTGCGGACACGGTTCGCGACCGGTCCGAACCACGAACTCGCGGACGGTACGGAGGTGTTCTGGCCCTACAAGAGGGACCCGGAGACGCTGGCCCGCCCGTGGGCGGTGCCGGGCACCCCGGGTCTGGAGCACCGGATCGGCGGGATCGAGAAGCAGGACGGCACGGGGAACATCTCCTACGACCCCGCCAACCACGACTTCATGGTCCGCACCCGCCAGGCGAAGATCGACGGCATCCGGGTCCCCGACCTGGAGGTCGACGACCCGGCCGGCGCGACGACGCTGGTCCTGGGCTGGGGTTCGACGTACGGGCCGATCACCGCCGCGGTGCGCCGCCTCCGTGCGGCCGGCGACACGATCGCGCAGGCGCATCTTCGCCACCTCAACCCATTTCCGGCCAATCTCGGTGAGGTACTGCGGCGCTACGACAAGGTCGTCGTACCTGAGATGAACCTCGGTCAGCTCGCCCTGCTGCTGAGAGCCAGGTACCTCGTGGACGCGCGGAGCTTCAACCAGGTCAACGGAATGCCCTTCAAGGCCGAGCAGCTCGCCACAGTCCTCAAGGAGGCCATCGATGCCTGACGCCCACGCCAACGAGCTCCTCCAGCTGGTCCCCAGGGCCGAGGGCAAGCAGTCCATGAAGGACTTCAAGTCCGACCAGGAGGTGCGCTGGTGCCCGGGCTGCGGCGACTACGCGGTCCTCGCGGCGGTGCAGGGCTTCATGCCCGAACTGGGGCTGGCCAAGGAGAACATCGCGTTCGTCTCCGGCATCGGCTGCTCGTCCCGCTTCCCGTACTACATGAACACCTACGGGATGCACTCCATCCACGGCCGGGCCCCCTCCATCGCCACGGGGCTCGCGACCTCCCGCCGCGACCTGTCCGTCTGGGTCGTGACCGGTGACGGAGACGCGCTGTCCATCGGCGGCAACCACCTCATCCACGCCCTGCGCCGCAACGTCAACCTCAAGATCCTGCTGTTCAACAACCGGATCTACGGGCTCACCAAGGGGCAGTACAGCCCCACCTCAGAGGTCGGCAAGATCACCAAGTCGACGCCGATGGGCTCCCTCGACGCCCCCTTCAACCCGGTCTCCCTCGCCCTGGGCGCCGAAGCCTCCTTCGTCGCCCGCACCGTGGACTCCGACCGCAAGCACCTCACCAGCGTGCTGCGCGCGGCGGCCGACCACCCCGGCACCGCGCTGGTGGAGATCTACCAGAACTGCAACATCTTCAACGACGGCGCCTTCGAGGTGCTCAAGGACAAGGAACGGGCCGAGGAGGCGGTGATCCGCCTCGAACACGGCAAACCGATCCTCTTCGGCGGTGGGGGAAACTCCAAGGGCGTCGTCCGCGACAGCCTCACCGGCGACCTGACCGTAGTCGCGGTCACCGAGGACAACCAGTCGCAGATCCTCGTCCACGACGCCCACAACCCCAGCCCCACGACCGCGTTCGCGCTGTCCCGGCTGGCCGACGCCGACACCCTGCACCACACGCCCATCGGAGTCCTGCGCAGCGTGGAGCGCCCGGTCTACGACTCCCTCATGTCCGACCAGCTCGACGCCGCGATCGAGCAGCAGGGCAAGGGCGACCTGAACGCCTTGCTGACCGGGAACGACACCTGGACCGTGGTCGGCTGATCCGCCGTCATCCCTGCGCTACGGGGCTCGGAGCCGCCTGGCTCCGGGCCCCGTCGTACGTCTCGCGGGCGCTCCGGACCGCTTCCAGCCGCCGCTCCGCCCACCGGGCCAGCCCCCAGACCTGCTCCGCGGCCTCCCTGCCGAGCGGGGTGAGCGAGTAGTCCACCCTCGGCGGGATGACGGGCTTGGCGTCCCGGTGCACGAATCCGTCCCGCTCCAGCGTCTGCAGGGTCTGGGCGAGCATCTTCTCGCTGACCCCGCCCACGGTGCGGCGCAGCTCACCGAAGCGGTACGAGCGCTCCAGCAGTGCGGCGAGCACCAGTACACCCCAGCGGCTGGTGACGTGCTCCAGCACCAGCCGGGAGGGACACATCGGCTGGTTGACGCCCGGTACCCGGACACTGCTCACGTTCATGCCAGTACCTTACTTCAAAGTGGGTACTTTCGGATCGAAAGTGCACCTCTTAGAGTGAGTGAGAAGAGTTCAGGGACCACGTTCCCAGGATCAGCGCGGCGGCCTGGCGGACCCGGCCGGAAAATCAGGAGGAAACACATGAGCATCGTCGTCACCGGAGCCACCGGCCTGCTCGGCCGCCTCGTCATCGAGAGGCTGCTCGCCACGGTCACCGCCGAGTCGGTCGCGGCGGTCGTCCGCGACAAGGAGAAGGCCGCACCGTTCGCAGCCCGGGGCGTGGAGCTCCGGGTCGCCGACTACGACCGGCCCGAGACCCTGACCGACGCGTTCCGCGCCGGTGACCGGGTGCTGCTGATCTCGGCGAACGAGGTCGGCAGGCGCGTGCCCCAGCACACCGCCGTGATCGACGCCGCCAAGGCGGCGGGCGTGGCGCAGCTCGCGTACACGGGCGTACTGGGCGGACCGGACGCGGACTTCCAGCTGGCCGCCGAGCACAAGGTGACCGAACAGCTGATCCTGGACTCCGGCCTCCCCCACACCTTCCTGCGCAACGGCTGGTACACCGAGAACTACACCGCGAACCTGGCACCCGTCCTCGAGCACGGCGCAGTCGTCGCGAACGCGGGCGAGGGGCGCGTCGCCTCCGCCACGCGGGCCGACTACGCGGACGCCGCCGCCGCCGTACTGACCGGCGACGGGCACCTCGGGGCCACGTACGAGCTGAGCGGTGACGTGGCCTGGTCGCTGGCCGAGTACGCCGCCGTGGTGGCCGAGGCGGCCGGCAAGGAGATCGTCTACAAGAACGTACCGGCCTCGGTGCACCAGGAGATCCTCACGGGAGCCGGGCTGCCCGAGGCCTTCGCCGCGATCCTGGTCGACGTGGACGAGGCCGCCGCGCGCGGCGCGCTCGCCGGGACGAGCGGCGACCTGGCCCGCCTGATCGGCCGGCCCACCACCCCTCTGGCCGACACGGTCGCCGCGGCGGTCGCAGCCGCCTGAACACGCGGCCCCGCGACGGCGACCACCCGAACGGGCACCCCGTCAGCTGTCACGACCGTTTCCGTGAGACGGCAATGACAGAGGACTCTTCCGGCGCTACCGTCGTGCAGTCGGCCGACCGCCGACGCCAGGAGCGCCGGGAGGGCCCGTGAAGGGGAAGAACGAGCAGCGGGCAGGCCTGCTGTACGGAATCGGTGCGTACGGGATGTGGGGCCTCGTGCCCCTCTTCTGGCCGCTTCTCGAGCCGTCCGGAGCGGTGGAGATCCTCGCCCACCGGATGGTGTGGTCCCTGGGCGTCGTCGGCATCGCCCTGCTGGTCCTGCGCCGCTGGGCGTGGATCGGCGAGCTGATACGGCAGCCCCGGCGACTGGGGCTGATAGCGGTCGCCGCGGCCGTGATCTCCGTGAACTGGGGCCTCTACATCTGGTCCGTGAACAACGGCCACGTCGTCGAGGCGTCGCTCGGCTACTTCATCAATCCGCTGGTGACGATCGCGATGGGCGTCCTGCTGCTCGGCGAGCGGCTGCGGCCCGCACAGTGGGCAGCGGTGGCCACCGGCTTCGCCGCGGTGCTCGTGCTGGCGATCGGCTACGGACAGCCGCCGTGGATCTCGCTGGTGCTGGCGTTCTCCTTCGCGACGTACGGCCTGGCGAAGAAGAAGGTCAACATGGGCGGCCTGGAGTCCCTGGCCGCCGAGACCGCCGTGCTGTTCGTGCCCGCGCTCGGCTTCCTGCTGTGGCTCGGAGCGAGCGGCGACGCGACGTTCCTGTCCGGGGGCGCGGGTCACGGGGCCCTTCTCGCCGCGACGGGGCTCGTCACCGCGATCCCGCTGGTCTGCTTCGGCGCGGCGGCGATCCGGGTACCGCTGTCCGTCCTGGGCCTGCTGCAGTATCTGGCGCCCGTGTTCCAGTTCGCGCTCGGCATCCTGTACTTCCACGAGGCGATGCCGCCCGAGCGCTGGGCCGGCTTCGGACTGGTCTGGGTGGCGCTGGTCCTGCTCACCTGGGATGCCCTGCGGACGGCGCGGCGCACGAGGGCGGAGGCACTGCGTCTGGCGGTGCGGGCCGCGGAGGCCGCGGCACCCGTCGCGACGGGTGCCGCTTCGGACCCGGACGCCAGCACTCCCGTCAAATAGGGTCCGGCCCGACGCCCATGTGGGGCTGATCTCCGACGCGGACGACCACGGTGCGGCACCGCGGTATCCGGACCTGCCTGACGGGGTCCGGGAGGCGGACCGGATGCGTGGGGCAGGCATGGTGGACGGCACCCGCAAAGGCTGATTGAGTGCCCGGATGGGGACGATCCTGAAGGGCATGAGGCACGTTCAGTGGCATGAGCTGCGCCATGCCCAGGGCTCCGCCTCCCAGGTCCCCGGGATGCTGTCGCGCATAGCCTGGGGCGACACCGAGTCCGCCGAGGACGCGCTGAGCGATCTGGGCCGGTGGATCGCCGCCCTGGCCGTGTTCGACGCGACGGTCGCCGCGGTGCCCTTCCTGTGGGAACTGGCCGCCATGGACACGGTGAAGGACCGCGCGGGGGTGCTCGGCCTGCTGGGGACCATCCTCGCCCACGGCCACGCGCACCACCCGGAGTGGACCAGGGACGCGCATCTCGCGGTCCTGGCCGGCCGGGCGACGGCCGAGCGGCTGGCCTCGGACGGCGACCCGGCGGTGAGCGCGGCGGCCGGAAAACTCCTCGTCGCGTGCGGCGAGCACGTCTGCCCGGCCTGCCCGCCCCGGTGACGGGCGGATCCGCCCCGGCGAGCCCGTTGCCGCAGTGGTCCGACAACCAGTACAAACGGTTTTCATGACTCTGCACTGGAAGGTCGTCATCGATGCCACCGACCCGCACGCCCAGGCCGACTTCTGGGCCGAGACCCTCGGCTACGTCGTCGAGGACAACAGCGTCCTGATCGAGGAACTGCTCGCCGCGGGGATCGTGACCGAGGCCGCCACCGTCGAGCCCCATGGGCACCGTGCCTGGCGCGATCTCGCCGCGGTGCGGCACCCGGACGATCCGTACGACGAGAAGAGCGGGACCGGCCTCGGGCGCCGGCTCCTCTTCCAGCGCGTACCGGAGCCCAAGACGGGGAAGAACCGCCTCCACCTGGACGTGCACACCGCCCCCGGACAGCGGGAGGCCGAGGCGGAACGGCTGGTGGGGCTCGGCGCCGGCGTGCTGCGGACCGTCGAGGAGCCGGGCGGGTCGTGGCAGGTGCTCCTGGACCCGGAGGGCAACGAGTTCTGCGTCCACTGAGAGGGCGGACCGTCCCCGCAGGTCAGCGGCGTACGGCGGGAAGGCGATCTCTCTAGGCTGACCACATGTTCACGCCACCCGCCGCATACACCCTGGTCGCCACGGATCTGGACGGCACGCTGCTGCGTTCCGACGACACCGTGAGCCCTCGCTCCCGCGCGGCCCTCACCCGGGCCGCGTCGGCCGGAGCACAGCACCTGATCGTCACGGGCCGCGCGGTACCCGGCATACGCGCCCTGCTCGCGGACCTCGGCTACGACGGCCTCGCGGTCTGCGGGCAGGGCGCGCAGGTGTACGACGCCGGGTCGGCCCGCATGCTGAGCTCGGTGACCCTGGACCGGGACCTGGCCGATGCCGCGCTCGGCAAGATCGAGGCCGAGGTGGGCCAGGTGTTCGCCGCCGTGGACCAGGACGGCCCCGACGGCCGGACCCTCATCGAGCCCGGTTACCGCATGCCTCACCCCTCGCTCCCGGCGCAGCGGGCCGGGAGGCGTGCGGAGCTGTGGGCCGCGCCGGTCATCAAGGTCCTGATACGTCATCCCGCGCTCACGGACGACGAACTGGCCGCTGCCGCCCGTGGGGCCGTGGGCGACCTGGCGTCCGTCACGATGGCGGGCCCGGGAACGGTGGAGCTGGCGCCGTACGGCGTGGACAAGGGCACCGGGGTCTCGCTGGCCGCCGGGCTGCTGGGGCACGACCTCGCGGGGGCGGTTGCGTTCGGGGACATGCCCAACGACCTGCCGATGTTCCGCCTCTCGGGACACCGGGTGGCGATGGCCGGCGCACACCCGGAACTGCGGGCGGAGGCCGACGAGATCACCCTCTCGAACGAGGAGGACGGCGTCGCCGCGGTCCTGGAGCGGCTGTTCGCCTGAGCTCACCCGGCAGCGGCGCGGTGCGTCGTCCGAAAAACGACTCCCCCGAGTTCTATGCATGTGCATAAGATGCGTACGCGTGTAAAAGTCGTACGCATCCAACTGGGGAGCCCACCGTGACCGCACGCTCTTTCCTGTTCCTGCTCGGCAGCAGCCGCGCCGACGGCAACACCGAGACGCTGGCCCGGCTGGCGGCCGAGCAGCTTCCGGCCGGCGCTGAACAGCGCTGGCTGGACCTGCGGGACCTCCCGCTGCCCGACTACGAGGACCGGCGGCACTCGGACGGCCACCCGGCCCCCGACGGCCACGCCACGACCCTCCTGGAGGCCACGCTCGCCGCCACCGACGTGGTCATCGCGTCGCCGCTGTACTGGTACGCGGTCTCCACCCCCACCAAGCGCTACCTGGACCACTGGACAGGATGGCTGGAGACCCCCGGGACCGACTTCCAGCGGCGGATGGCGGGGAAGACCCTGTGGGGGGTCACCGCCCTGGCGGACGAGGACCCCGCGGTCGCCGAACCCCTTGCCGGGACCCTGCGGAATTCGGCGCGCTACCTCGGGATGCGATGGGGCGGGGTGCTGCTGGGCAACGGCAGCAAGCCCGGCGACGTACTGTCCGACACCGGGGCCACGGCCCGGGCGAAGGACTTCTTCAGCTGACGCGCCCCGGCGCGGGGGCACCCCCCACCGGCGGACCGTCGCCCTCCCCGTCCGCCGGAGCGCCCCGGTCCGCCTGAGAGCCCCCGTCCGCCGGAGCGCGCCCGGCCGGCAGGGACCCGGCGGGCAGGGGCCCGGCGGACAGGGACCGCAGCACATGGGCCACCAGCGCGGCGACCGTCGCCTCGTCCTGGGCCGGCTTCCGCAGCACGTGGCGGTAGTAGACCGGGCCGTAGAGCATCTCCACCGTGAGCCGCAGGTCGGCGCCCTCCGGGATCTGCCCCTGCTCCTGGGCCCGGCGCAGGCGCTCCACGGCCGCCTCGACGCGTGGGCCGACGAGCTGCTCGCGAACAGCCCTGGCGAGGTCGTCGTCGTGGTGCATCTCCGAAAGGATCCCGGCGTAGGCGGGGCCGTACGGCGGCGTGGAGATCAGCTTCACGAGCCCGTTGACGTGCGTGCGCAGGTCGGCCTCGATCTCGCCGGTGTCGACGAACGGCGTGGCGCCGGCGAGCATGCCGGCGAAGGCCTCCAGCATCACCGCACCCTTGGACGGCCACCAGCGGTAGATCGTCTTCTTGCTCACGCCCGCGCGGGCGGCGATCGCCTCGACCGTGACCCGGCCGTATCCCTTCTCCGTACAGAGCTCCAGGGCGGCCTCCAGCGTCGCCCGTCGTGACCTCTCGCTGCGACGCACGGAACTCGGCGATGTGATCATTCGGTGAGCATAGGGGGATTCTGCCCACCGCTTATTGACAGGTCGTCGCCAAAAGTCGAACAATGACCAGGCTGGAAACGGAACGTACCGTGTCGTGACGTTCCGTGCAGCACACCGTTCGTGCCGTTCGTGCCGCGACGAGCCGATCGGGGGACGGCTCGACCGGCCGACGGTACGGACGGCCGGTGCCGGCCCCTCAGACGCTGATGTCCTTCGTGGTGAGGCGCGCCCAGGCCGCAGAGCCGAACACCGCCGCGTACAGGGCCTGCAGGCCCAGGTTCCTGACCAGCTCGTCCCAGTAGACCGGCTCACGCAGCAGGTCCGTGAAGGACAGCCAGTAGTGCGGGAAGAGATACGGGTGGATCGCGTCGAGCTGCGGCATCGTGTCCAGGATCTGCACGGTGATCAGCACCCCGACGGTGGCGGCCATCGCCGCGATCCCGCTGTTGGTGAGGGTCGAGACGAAGAGGCCCAGTGCCGCGAAGCCGACGAGGGACGCCGCCACGGCGACCGCGACGAACAGGGCCCGCAGGAGTCCCTCGCCGAAGCCGATCCGTGTCCCCGAGATCGTCGTGACCTCACCGACGGGGAAGAGCAGCGCCCCCGCCGCGAGCGCCGAGACCGCCACGACCAGGGTGGCGGCCAGGCAGAACACCAGCACGGACACGTACTTGGTGAGCAGCAGCCGGGTGCGGCCCGCCGGTGCGACCAGCAGGTATCGCAGCGTCCCGCCGCTCGCCTCGCCCGCGACGGAGTCCCCCGCGATGACGCCGACGGCCATCGGGAGGAAGACCGGAAGTGTCGCGGAGAGCGCCGCGAAGACCAGGAACAGACCGTTGTTGGTGATCTGGGAGAGGAAGGCGGGGCCGCCCCCGCCGCCGGGCCCGCCCCGCGAGCCGTCGCCCGTCTCGATCCGCACGGCGATCCCGATGAGGACGGGAACGGCCGCCAGCACTCCGAGCAGGGCCAGGGTGCGCCGGCGGCGGAACATGACGGCCAGCTCGGAGCGGAGGATCCCGAGGGTCCACAGCGCACGGCGCGGTGCGCGGGGCACGGCGAGCGGGGTGAGTTCAGCCTGCGACATCGAATCCCTCTCCGGTGAGTGCGACGAAGGCGTCCTCCAGCGAGGCCCTCTCGACGCCGAAGGCGCGTACCCGGACACCGCCGCGCACCAGGGCGGCGTTGAGGTCCGCGAGCTCCACCTCGCCCGGTGGCGCGTCGGCGCTCACCCGCTCCCCCTCGGTAACGAGGCCCGTCGCCCCGTGCGCGGCGAGGATGCCGGCCGCGGCCCCCGGGTCGGGGGTGGTCACGGCGAGCCGTCCCCGGGCTCCCGCCGCGAGGGCGACGACCGGGCCCTGGACGAGGAGCCGGCCGCGGGCCATCACGGCCGCGTGGGTGCAGACCTGTTCGATCTCGTCGAGCAGATGGGAGGAGAGGAAGACGGTGGTGCCCTCGGCCGCGAGCTCCCGTACCAGGGAGCGGATCTCGCGCATGCCCTGCGGGTCGAGGCCGTTGGTCGGTTCGTCCAGCACGAGCAGCCGGCGCGGCTGGAGGAGCGCGGCGGCCAGCCCGAGGCGCTGCTTCATCCCGAGCGAGTACGCCTTGGCCTTCTTGCCCGCCGCCGCTGCGAGCCCGACGCGGTCCAGCGCGGCGGCGACCCGTACGCGCCGGGTGCGCGGATCGGAGGTCGGGTCGGCGGAGTCGAAGCGCGCGAGGTTGTCGCGGCCCGTCAGGAACCCGTACGGCGCGGGTCCTTCGATGAGCGTGCCGACCTGGGGCAGCACCGTGCGGGCGGCGGCCGGCATGGGGCGGCCGAGGACATGTGCGGTGCCGGAGGTCGGGGCGATGAGCCCCATGAGCATCCGGATGGTGGTGGTCTTGCCGGAGCCGTTTGGCCCGAGGAAGCCGAAGACGCTTCCGGACGGGACGGTGAGGTCGAGTCCGTCGACGGCCAACTGCCCGCCCCGGTAGCGCTTGGTGAGCCCGCGCGTCTCGATCACCGTGCCGCGTCCCGGCTCTCCCGGCTCCGCCTCGGGCCCCGCCGCCGCGGCCGCTGTGTCGGTCATGCGCACTCCCGGTCCTGTCCCGCCGTGTCCGGCGCCCCGTGCCGGACGAGGCTGCCTGCCGCACGAACCGCCCCGCCGTACGGAGCGTACGACGGGGCGGGGCGTGAGCTGCGTCCTGCTCGGCGGTGTCGGCCGCCTTCACCGGTGCGTCCTGCTCGGCCGTGTCGGCCGCGTACACCAGCGCGTCCTACTCGGCCGTGTCGGCCGCCTTCACCAGCGCGTCCTTGGTGACCGCCCCGACGTAGACCTTGCCGTCGTCCGTCAGCAGCGCGTTGACCAGCCGCGTCCTGAAGACCGTGCCCGAGCCGAAGTCGCCGGTGACCTTGTCGCCGAGGGCGTCCAGGAACTGCTGCGCCTGCGCCGGTACGTCGCCGGAGCCCTGGGCGGGCAGGCCGGCCCCGCCCGGCAGGTCGATCTCGGCGACGGCGCTCCAGCCCTTGCCGATGACGTTCAGCCCCTGGAAGTCCTCCAGCGCGCTCAGGTCCTTCTGCGCCTTGTCCGCCGTGCCGTTCTTCTCCGCCTCGGCCTCGATCTCGTCGGCCTCGGTGACCTCGGCACCCTTGGGCGGGGTGAAGGAGAAGGAGGAGGCGTCGGGCTTCGCGAAGTCGACCTGGGTGAAGCCCGCGTCGACCGCGGCCTTGCCCCCGCCGCTCGGGGCCAGCGTGAACTTGAGCGGTACGCCGGTCGAGGCGTCGACCGCAACCGTGACGGAGCCGATCGTGGAACCGGACTGCTTCGGCTTGATCACGAGCCTGTAGGCGTCGCGCCCCGCCACCTGCGCCGTGCCGTCGACCGTGACGGACGTGGTGTCGTCCGCGGCGGCGAGGGCCTTCTCGGCGAGCTCCTTCGGGGTGCCGGGCACTCCCTCCGGCGCCTTGTCGGCCTTGCCGCCCGCGCGCTCGTTCCCGTCGGACTCCGCGTGGTAGACCTCGTTGCTCCCGCTGTCGTACCCCCAGACGTCGTCCCCGTTGTGGACGAGGCTGTACTCCGAGCTCTCGCCGAGGATCGAGAGACGCTGCTTGTCGGGGCCGTCGACCGCGACCCGGAGCGTGTGCGTCCCGGAGGCGAGTTCCATCAGCTTGCTCTCGGGGTCCGCGCTCGACCCGGCCGAACCCGCGTCCGGCGCGAAGGAGCCCGCGAGGCCCCCGAGCGACGGGATACCGAGGTCGGTGGTGACCTTCACCGTGCCGGAGAGCTGCTGCTCGTCCGACGCGGCGATCTTCTCGATGAGTTCCTGCGCGGTGATGTCCGGGAGGTCCGGGTCGCCGGAGTTCGCGAGCGCCGGGACGAGTCCGATCGTCGCCGCCGCCACCCCCGCCACCGCGAACGGGACGATGTAGCGCGCCGCCTTACGACGGCCCACGACAGTGCCCGTGGCCTCGTTGGTCTCTGCGCTGTCGTTCGGTGCCATGTGTGCTCTACCTCCGTGGTCGGCGGCTGCCATCCCGTTGCACTCGTCCACTCCCCGCCGCCATTCTCACCCGATGTGGTCAGGAGTGGTTGATATCCATCTGACCAAATCGAGCGAGGACAAGCGTCAGTCCTCGGGAGCAACTGGGCGTACCTCTCCGGGATGACCCCGGGGGCCGGGGGCCCGCCGAGCCCCTAAGGGTTCGGTGGACGGCTGTGGGCCGACCGGGCCCCGTGATCCGCCGGGGCCTCCAGGCGTCAGCCTGCCCGGTGCACCACGGCGTCGCACAGCTCTTCGAGTGCGGCCTTGGCATAGCACTCGGGCAGCGGCGCCAGCGTCGCCCGCGCCTCCTGGGCGTAGCGGACGGTGTCGCGCCGCGCCTGTTCGAGCGCGGGGTGGGCGCGGAGCCGGCGCAGCGCCTCCGCGAGCCGGGCGTCGTCGGCGAGGTCGCCGTCGAGCAGTTCCACGAGCTCCTTGTCCTCCGGGCTGCCGCCGGCCGCGGCACGCGCGCGCAGGTGGAGGACCGGGAGCGTGGGGATGCCCTCGCGCAGGTCGGTGCCGGGTGTCTTGCCCGACTCGTGGGAGTCGCTGGCGATGTCCAGGACGTCGTCGGCGAGCTGGAAGGCGATGCCGAGGCGTTCGCCGTACTGGGTGAGGATGTCGACGACCGACTCGTCGGCACCCGCCATCAGGGCGCCGAACCGGCCGGACACGGCGACCAGCGAGCCGGTCTTGCCGCCCAGCACGTCCATGTAGTGGTCGACGGGGTCGCGTCCGTCGCGCGGGCCCGCGGTCTCCAGGATCTGACCGGTGACCAGGCGCTCGAACGCCTCCGCCTGGATGCGTACGGCCTCCGGGCCGAGGTCGGCCAGGATGTGCGAGGCCCGGGCGAAGAGGAAGTCGCCCGTCAGGACGGCGACGGAGTTGCCCCAGCGGGTGTTGGCGCTGTCCACCCCGCGGCGTACGTCCGCCTCGTCCATCACGTCGTCGTGGTACAGCGTCGCCAGGTGCGTCAGCTCGACGACCACGGCGGAGGGGACGACGCCGGGTGCGTCGGGGTCACCGAACTGGGCCGCGAGCATCACGAGCAGGGGCCGGAAACGCTTGCCCCCCGCGCTGACGAGGTGCTGCGCGGCCTCCGTGATGAACGGGACCTCACTTTTGGTGGCATCCAGCAGCCCCGCCTCGACAGCGGCCAAACCGGCCTGGACATCGGCCTCAAGAGCCTGGTCCCGCACGCTCAGTCCGAACGGCCCGACGACGGTCACGAGGGGATCTCCTGTCTGCTGACGATCACACGGAATGTCGATGTGTCGCTGTCCTCACTCAAGTCAGCGTATCCGGTCCCCTTTGGATCACCGTGGGCGCCTTCCCGCCACCGCCGGTATGTTCGACATCAGCTCATACGATCAGGAGTTGTCGTTTTGTCCCACACCGCGACCGGTACCGATCCGGCCCAGCCACCGCCCGAGGACGATCACGCGTTCTTCGGCCAGCCACGGGGCCTGATGACCCTGTCCGGACTGGAGGTCTGGGAGCGCTTCTCGTTCCTCGGGATGCAGGCCATCCTGGTCCTCTTCTTCGCCGACAAGGTCTCCGACGGCGGTCTGGGCATGGACCCGGGCACCGCGGCGTCCGTGTCCGCCGCCTACGGCACCCTCGTCTATCTCGTGTCCGTCGCGGGCGGCTGGCTGGCCGACCGGATCCTCGGTTCGTACCGTGCCGTGCTGTACGGCGGCATCCTCATCGCCTGCGGCCACTACGCCATGGCCGTGCCGACGGCCACGATGACCTGGGTGGGCCTCGGCCTGATCAGCGCGGGCACGGGGCTGCTCAAGCCCAATGTGGCCTCGATGGTCGGCAAGCTCTACGGCACCGAGGACAACCGCCGCGACGCGGGGTTCGCGCTCTACTACATGGGCATCAACATCGGTGCCTTCGTGGGCCCGCTGGTCACCGGCTGGCTCGGTGAGCACGCGAGCTGGCACTGGGGGTTCTCGGCCGCCGCGTTCGGCATGACACTCGGCCTGATCCAGTACGTCGTCGGCCGGCGTCACCTGGCCGGGCGAAAGCACGCGGCGGAGTACGCCCTGGCACCCGGTCCGATGCGCCGGGCCGTGCTGACGATCATGGCCGGAATCGTGGTGGTGGCCCTGGTGGCGACGGCCCTGGCGCTGGCCGGCTGGCTCACGATGGACCGCTTCGTCGACGTCCTCACCCTCGTCTCGGTGATCGCGCCCGTCGTCTACTTCGTCGTGATGTTCAGGAGCCCCCGGGTCACCCCGGAGGAGCGCGGCAGGCTCCGGCCGTACGTCGTGCTGTTCCTGGCGTCCGTCGTCTTCAACTTCATCCTGTTCCAGGCCTACTCGACCATGATCCTGCTCGCCTCGACGAACGCCCGTGCGGAGATCTTCGGCTTCCACTTCCCGGCGAGCTGGTACGCCTCCGCACTGGGCGCCTTCGAGGTCGCGCTGGCGCCCGTGGTCGCCGCCGTCTGGGCCAGGATGGGCCCGCGCCAGCCGCACGCGTCGAACAAGATCGCGATCGGGGTCGTCCTCGGCGGCCTGTCCTTCCTCCTGATGGTCCTGCCCACCTCGGGTCACGCCGACGAGACCTACAAGATGGCCGTCTGGTGGATCGTGGGCTCCTACCTGCTGCTCGGCCTCGGCGACATCCTGCTGGAGACCTCCGGCATGTCCGCCACCACGAAGCTCGCCCCCAAGGCCTTCGCCAGCCAGACGATGGCGCTGTGGTTCCTGTCCCTGGCCCTCGCCAACGGCATCCAGGCACAGGTCGTGAAGCTCTACGGCGAGGTCTCCAACCCCGCCTACTTCGGTGTCAATGGCGCCATCGCGGTGGCGGCCGGTGTGGCCGTCATCGCCGCCGCTCCCTGGCTGAAGCGCACCATGCACCCCGTCCACTGAGGTACCGCCATGCACATCCGCACCGATTTCCCGTACGAGACCACGCACGAGGACCTCTACATCCCGCTGGCCGGGGGCACCCAGCTGTACGCCCGGATCTGGCGGCCGGTCACCGACGAACCGGTGCCCGCGCTGCTGGAGTACCTGCCCTACCGGCTCAGCGACTGGACGGCGCCGCGTGACTGGCAGCGCCACCCCTGGTACGCGGGCCACGGCTACGCCTCCGTGCGTGTCGACGTACGCGGGCACGGCAACAGCGAGGGCATGCCGGGCGACGAGTACGACGCGACGGAGCTCGCCGACGGGGTCGCCGTCGTGCACTGGCTGGCCCAGCAGGAGTGGTGCTCGGGCCGGGTGGGCATGTTCGGCATCTCCTGGGGTGGCTTCAACTCGCTCCAGATCGCCGCGCTCGCGCCGGAGCCCCTGAAGGCGATCGTGACCGTCTGTTCGGCCGACGACCGCTACGACAACGACGTCCACTACATGGGCGGCTCCGTCCTGGGCGTGGACATGCACGCGTGGGCCTCGACCATGCTGGCCTTCGTCTCGCGGCCCCCGGACCCGGCGGACGTCGGCGAGGACTGGCGGGACATGTGGCTGCGGCGGCTGGAGAAGGTCGAGCCGTTCATCCACACGTGGCTGGCCCACCAGACCCGCGACGACTACTGGAAGCACGGCAGCGTCTGCGAGGACTACGGCGCGATCCAAGCGAAGGTCCTGGCGGTGGGCGGCTGGCACGACCCGTACCGCGACACCGTCCTGAGGCTCGTCGAGCACCTGGACCCCGGGCAGGTACGCGGACTGATCGGCCCCTGGTCGCACCAGTACCCGGACCGCGGGCTTCCGCCGGGGCCGGCGATCGGCTTCCTCCAGGAGACGCTGCGCTGGTGGGACCAGCACCTGAAGGACGAGGACACCGGGGTGATGAACGAGCCCCTGCTGCGGTCCTGGATCAGCGGCTCCCATCCCCCGGCCACGGTCTACGAGACGCTGCCCGGCCGCTGGGTCGGTGACGCGGCCTGGCCGTCGGAGAACGTCGCCGCGGTCATCTACGCCCTGGGGGGCGGGGCGCAGATCGTCCGTTCGCCGCAGCAGACCGGGCTCGACGCGGGCCGCTTCTTCCCGTTCGGCAACGACGCCGACCTGCCTCCCGACCAGCGGGACGAGGACGCCAAGTCGGTGTGCTTCGAGTTCCCCGTCGAGGACGCCCCGATCGAGATCCTCGGCCGCCCCCGGGTGACGCTCCTGCTCCGGATGGACGTACCGCGCGGCCAGGTGATCGCCCGGCTCTGCGACGTGGCCCCGGACGGGTCCTCCACCCTGGTGACACGCGGCGCCCTCAATCTGGCCACCCGTCACGGGCGCGACCGCGCGGAGGACTGGCCCGCCGGGGAGGCCGAGTACGTGAACTTCGAGCTGAACGGCATCGGGCACACCTTCCCGCCCGGCCACCGGATCAGGGTCGCCGTCTCCTCCTCGTACTGGCCGTGGATCTGGCCCCAGGCCGGTTCGGCGGGCTTCACGCTGGAGGCGGAGGGCAGCCTCGTCGAGCTCCCGGTGCGCAGGCACACCGAGGACCCGGCGATCACCTTCGGCGAACCGGAGCAGGCGGAGCCGCTCGGCGTCGCCTTCCCGGTCACACTCGACGAGCAGCGCCCCGAGCGCCTGGTGGTCCGCGACGTCGCCAAGGGCGAGTGGCGCCTGGAGGTCGACCCGCGGTACGGCGGCACGCGTGTCTACCCCGACGGCCTGGAGTTCACCGAGGACGCCCTGGAGACGTACACGATCCAGCAGGACGACCCGCTGTCGGCCCGGGCCCGTTCGGACTGGACGATCAGACTGCACCGGCCGGAGATGTCCTGGGACGTACGGGTCGAGACCCGCTCGGAGCTGAGTGCGGACGCGGACGACTTCATCACCTCCAACGAGGTCGTGTGCAGGGACGGCGACGAGATCGTCTTCCACCGGACCTGGGAGAAGCGGATCCCGCGGACGGCCGGCTGACCAGGGTTATCCCATAACTTTCCGGGCATTACGCCTACTTGAGGTACTGACGCCGACCGGCGACTCCGACGTACCGTGTCCCTCAAGCGACTGGAAAGGGGCAGCGACAGATGCCCGAGCAAGGCAGCCCGCTCGACCTGGCCGAGGGCGATCCCTTCGGTCCGCACAACCTTCCGTACGGCGTGTTCTCCATCCCCGGACACACCGAGGGCCGAAGGGTCGGGGTCCGCGTCGGCGGACATGTACTGGACGCCGGGGCCGCGGCGCAGGCGCTCGGTTCGCCGTACGCCAGACTGCTGGCGCAGCCGAGCCTGATGCCGCTGCTGGCGGCGGGGCGCACCGCGTGGCGGGACGTGCGGCGGGCACTGACGGCGTGGGTCACGGTCCCGTCCCACCGCCCGGAGCTGGAGCCGCTGCTGCACCCGCTGGAGTCGGTGACCCTGCACCTGCCGTACGAGGTCGCGGACTACGTCGACTTCTACGCCAGCGAGCACCACGCCACCAACGTGGGGAGGATCTTCCGCCCCGACGGGGCGGCGCTCACCCCCAACTGGAAGCACCTGCCGATCGGTTACCACGGCCGGGCCGGCACGGTCGTGGTCTCCGGCACGGACGTGGCACGCCCCTCCGGGCAGCGCAAGGCGCCGTCGGACCCCGCCCCGGTCTTCGGCCCCTCGGTGAAGCTGGACATCGAGGCCGAGGTCGGCTTCGTCGTGGGTGTTCCCTCGGAGCAGGGGTCCCCCGTGGCCCTCGGTGACTTCCGTGAGCACGTCTTCGGGCTCTCCCTGCTCAACGACTGGTCGGCGCGGGACATCCAGGCCTGGGAATACGTGCCGCTGGGCCCGTTCCTCGGCAAGTCCTTCGCCACCTCCGTGTCGGCGTGGGTGACTCCGCTGGAGGCCCTGGACGCGGCCCGCACGGCGCCGCCCGCACGTGACGAGGACCTGCTCCCGTATCTGGAGGACGCGGACGACGAGGAGCCGGGCGGCTTCGACATCCGGATCTCGGTGGAGATCAACGGACAGACCGTCTCCGAGCCTCCGTTCTCCTCGATGTACTGGACCGCGGCCCAGCAGCTGGCGCAGATGACGGTCAACGGCGCCTCGCTGCGCACGGGCGACCTGTACGGCTCGGGCACCGTCAGCGGTGCGGAGCCGGGGCAGCGCGGCTCCCTGCTCGAACTCACCTGGAACGGCCGCGACCCGCTGGACCTGCCCGGGGGCAGGCGGACGTTCCTGGAGGACGGGGACACCGTCACCCTGACCGCCTGGGCACCCGGTCCGCACGGCACCCGGGTCGGACTCGGTGAGGTCACCGGCCGGATCACGGGCAGGTCGTGACCGACGCCACCCTGACGCTCCCCGAGGAACTGCTGGTGCTCGCCCTGGACCCCGCACGCGGAAAGCCGCACTGCCGGGTCCGGTTCCTGGAGTACGGCATCGCGGGGGCCGCCCTGGCAGAACTGGAGCTCCAGGGGCGGATAGCCGAGGAACACGGGCGGGTCGTGGTCGTGAACCCGCTGGATCCGCCTGACGCGCTGCTCGCGGTGTTCCTGCGCAGCCTCCCGCCTCCCGGCAAGGGCGGGTTCCTCTCCTCCAGGACGTCGGCCCGGCGCTGGGTGCGGCAGGCGGGGCGACGGGCCGGGGGACTGTATCTGGACGCCCTGGTGGAGCGTGGTGTCCTGCGCAGGGAGACCCGCCGCTTCCTCGGCCTGCTCCCCTACCACCGCCACCCGGCGGGCCCCGCCTCCCCGGCGGAGCAGGTGTGGCAGGGCTTCGACGAGTCCCGCGCGGCAGGTCACCCCGACCGCAGGGGCCGGCTGCTCGCGGCCCTGGCGGCGGCGGTGGAGCTGCCGGCCGTCGTGCGGGGCGGCGACCGCCGCACGCGTGCCGCGGCCCGGGCCCTGGTGCGCGAGGAGTGGCCGGCGCAGGCCGTGCACCGCAATGTGCGCCAGGACAGGGCCGCCCGGGCGGGCGGCGGGGGAAGCGGGGGCGGGGACGGCGGGGGAAGCGGGGACGGGGACTGACTCCGCGGGTCGTCCGACGCGGCCCGCTCCGACGGCGAGGCGCGCTGGTCAGCGACGTGTGAGGCGGTCACACGTTCGGGGGGACCTCATCGCGTTCCCTGCGGATACGCTGAGGAGTCCCGCGAGACTGCCTCCCATGGGAGCACTGATGAGCATCGAACCCGAGGCCCCCGAGCCGCGGTGGGCGGTCCCGCCCGTGGGCGGCTGGACCGCCGATGACCTGGACACACTCCCGAATCTGCCTCCGCACACGGAGCTGATCGACGGGAGTCTGGTTTTCGTGGGTCCGCAGACGTTGTTCCATACTCGGGCGGTCGACTTCTTCAACTGGCAATTGCAGTCACTGGCACCGCCCGAACTGGAGGCCGTCCGGGAGTTCACCATCGACATCGACTTCCAGAACCGGCCCGAACCCGATGTCGTCGTCGTACGCGCGGACGCGGTCGAGAGTCTGCGGCAGACACGGTTCCCCGCGAGCAGTGTGCTGCTCGCCGTCGAGGTCGTGTCGGACGAGTCCGTCACCCGGGACCGGGAGACCAAGCCCGTGAAGTACGCGCGGGCGAGGATCCCGCACTACTGGCGGGTGGAGAACAAGGACGGCAGGGCGGTCGTGTACGTCTTCGAGCTGGAACCCGCCACCGGCGCCTACACCTCGACCGGGATCTTCCACGACCGGATGAAGGTGTCCACGCCCTTTCCCGTCGATCTCGACCTGGCCGCGATCGTCTCCCGACGCCGGGCGACCGACGGGTAGGGACGGAAGCGCGGCCGACCCGAGGATCAGTCGAACTCCGGGGGCTCCTCGTCCCAGCCGAACTCCGGGTCCGGGTCCGGGACCCGGGCGGCGGACCGGGTCACCGGCGCCGGCTCGGACGCCCGGGCCGCGGGGGCCGGTGCGGGGCTCTGCGAAGCCTCCGGCGCGGAAGTCCCCGGCGCGACGGCCGACGGGCCCGTGTCCCCCAGCCCGGCCAGCACCTCCAGCACCCCCTCGCCGTACGTCGCCAGCTTCTTCTCGCCGAGCCCGCTGACGCCTCCCAGCTCCGCGAGGGAACCGGGCCGCAGCGCGGCGATCTCCCGCAGCGTCGCGTCATGGAAGATCACATACGCCGGGAGGCCCAGCTCCTTGGCCTGGGCGCCGCGCCAGGCGCGCAGTGCCTCGAAGACCGGTACGGCCTCGGCCGGCAGATCCGCCACCGCGGCGGACTTGCTCTTGCGCTCGCCACCCGAGGACAACCGGGTCGTGGGCCGCTTCGGCTCCTTGCGGAGCATCACCTCGCGCTCCCTGCCGAGCACGGTGCCGCTCGACTCCGTCAGCACCAGCGTGCCGTACTCGCCCTCGACGGCCAGCAGGCCCTGGGCCAGCAGCTGGCGCACGACGCCCCGCCACTCCGCCTCGGCCAGCTCCTCGCCGATGCCGAAGACCGAGAGCTGGTCGTGGTCGAACTGGATGGTCTTCGCGGTCTTTCGGCCCAGCAGGATGTCGATGATCTGGCCGGCCCCGAACTTCTGGTTGCGCTCGCGCTTCAGCCGGACCACGGTGGACAGCAGCTTCTGGGCGACCACCGTGCCGTCCCAGGTCTCGGGCGGGGCGAGGCAGGTGTCGCAGTTGCCGCAGGCCTGCTCGCCGGGCTCCTGGCCGAAGTACGTCAGGAGCTGGGCGCGGCGGCACTGCACGGTCTCGCAGAGCGCCAGCATCGAGTCGAGGTGCGAGGCCGCGCGACGCCGGAACGCCTCGTCGCCCTCGCCGCCCTGGATCAGCTTGCGCTGCTGCACGACGTCCTGGAGTCCGTACGCCATCCAGGCCGTCGACGGCGCCCCGTCACGCCCCGCGCGGCCGGTCTCCTGGTAGTACCCCTCGACGGACTTGGGCAGGTCCAGGTGGGCGACGAAGCGGACGTCGGGCTTGTCGATACCCATGCCGAAGGCGATGGTCGCGACGACGACCAGGCCCTCCTCCCGCAGGAAGCGCGACTGGTGGGCGGCGCGGGTCCCGGCGTCCAGGCCCGCGTGGTACGGCACGGCCTCCACGCCGTTGCGGGAGAGGTATTCGGCGGTCTTCTCGGTGGAGTTGCGTGAGAGGCAGTAGACGATGCCCGCGTCCCCCGCGTGCTCCTCCTTGAGGAAGGTGAGCAGCTGCTTCTTCGGGTCGGACTTCCCCACGATGCGGTACTGGATGTTCGGCCGGTCGAAGCTGGCCACGAAGTGCCTGGCCTCGGGCATGCCGAGCCGCTGGGTGATCTCCTTGTGCGTGGCCTCGGTCGCCGTGGCCGTGAGCGCGATGCGGGGCACGCCGGGCCAGCGCTCGCCGAGCACCGAGAGCGCCAGGTAGTCGGGGCGGAAGTCGTGGCCCCACTGGGCGACGCAGTGCGCTTCGTCGACGGCGAAGACGGAGATCTCACCGCGGGCGAGCAGGGAGAGCGTCGAGTCCAGACGCAGCCGCTCGGGGGCGAGGTACAGCACGTCGAGCTCACCGGCGACGAACTGGGCCTCCATCGAGCGGCGCTCGTCGAAGTCCTGCGTGGAGTTCATGAAGCCCGCGCGGACGCCGAGGGCGCGCAGGGCGTCCACCTGGTCCTGCATGAGGGCGATGAGCGGGGAGATCACGATGCCGGTGCCCGGCCTGACCAGGGCGGGGATCTGGTAGCAGAGGGACTTGCCGCCACCGGTGGGCATGAGCACGACCGCGTCGCCGCCCTCGACGACATGGTCGATCACCGCGCCCTGCTCGCCGCGGAACGTCTCGTACCCGAAGACCCTGTGCAGCGTCTGCTGCGCAGCGCTCTCGGTCGTCACACTCATGGTCGCGCCCGTCCGTCCGTCTTCACCCGTCCACAGCAACCATAGGCGCCACGTACGACAACGCCGGACGGGCTTGACTTTCCAAGGCCCGTCCGGCGTCGCAGCGCGTTTTCGTCGTTACCGCACGAACACTCCGGCCTGGCTCGCCAGGTCCAGGAAGTACTGCGGGGCCAGGCCGAGCACCAGGGTCACGGCGACCCCGACCGCGATCGTGGTCATCGTCAGCGGGGAAGGGACGGCGACCGTGGGGCCGTCCGCCTTCGGCTCGCTGAAGAACATCAGGACGATGACCCGGATGTAGAAGAACGCGGCGATGGCCGACGAGATCACACCGACCACGACGAGCCCGCTCGCGCCGCCGTCCGCCGCCGCCTTGAAGACGGCGAACTTGCCGGAGAAGCCCGCTGTGAGCGGGATACCGGCGAAGGACAGCAGGAACACCGCGAAGACCGCCGCGGTCAGCGGCGAGCGCCGGCCGAGGCCGGCCCACTTCGACAGGTGGGTCGCCTCGCCGCCCGCGTCCCGCACCAGGGTGACGACGGCGAAGGCGCCGACGGTCACGAAGGAGTACACGCCCAGATAGAAGAGGACGGACGAGATGCCCTCGGGGCTGGACGCGATGACGCCGGCGAGGATGAAGCCCGCGTGGGCGATCGAGGAGTAGGCCAGGAGCCGCTTGATGTCGGTCTGCGTGATCGCGACGATCGCGCCGCCCAGCATCGTGACGATCGCGACACCCCACATGACGGGGCGCAGGTCCCAGGTGAGCCCGGGCAGCACCACGTAGAGCAGGCGCAGCAGCGCGCCGAAGGCGGCGACCTTGGTGGCCGCGGCCATGAAGCCGGTGACCGGGGTCGGGGCGCCCTGGTAGACGTCCGGGGTCCACATGTGGAACGGGACCGCACCGACCTTGAAGAGCAGGCCCATGAGGATCATCGCCCCGCCGATCAGCAGCAGCGCGTCGTTGCCCATGGTGGAGGCGAGCGCCGGGTCGATCTGCTGGACACTGCCGTCGACGACGTTCGCGATGCCCGCGTAGGAGACGGTGCCCGCGTATCCGTAGAGCAGGGCGATCCCGAAGAGCAGGAAGGCCGAGGAGAACGCCCCGAGCAGGAAGTACTTCACGGCGGCCTCCTGTGACATCAGCCGCTTGCGGCGGGCGACGGCACACAGGAGGTAGAGCGGGAGGGAGAAGACCTCGAGCGCGATGAAGAGCGTCAGGAGGTCGTTCGCCGCCGGGAAGACCAGCATGCCCGCCACGGAGAAGAGGGCCAGCGGGAAGACCTCGGTCGTGGTGAATCCGGCCTTGGCCGCGGCCTTCTCCCCGTCACTGCCGGGTACCGACCCTGCCTGGGCCGCGAAGGAGTCGACACGGCTGCCGTGCGAGGCCGGATCGAGGCGCCGCTCGGCGAAGGTGAGGACGGAGACCACCGAGACCAGCAGGATGGTGCCCTGGAGGAACAGTGCGGGACCGTCGACGGCGACGGCTCCCATCGCCGCGATGTGCGCGTTCTTCGTGGCGTACCCGTCGGCGGCGAGCCCGATCACCGCGGCGAACGCCGCAGCGATCGCGACGACCGTCAGGAACACCTGGGTGGTGTAGCGGGCCCGTCGCGGGACGAACGCCTCCACCAGGATGCCGAGGACGGCGGCCCCGACCACGATCAGGACGGGTGCCAGTTGGGCGTACTCGATGGTCGGTGCGGTGAACCTGTCGCCCGGTGCGGCCGTCGTCACCTCGCCCGCCCTCGTCCACAGGCTGTGGACAGCTGTTGCGCTCACTTGGCGGCCTCCACCTCGGGCTGGGGGTCCTTCTTCTGTACGTCGTGCATGGTGTGCTGCACCGCCGGGTTGACGACCTCGGTCAGCGGCTGCGGGAAGACACCCAGGAAGATCAGCAGGGCGATCAGCGGAAGGGCCACCGCCAGCTCACGGACCTTGAGATCGGGCATGCCTCCGATGCCCTCCCTGACCGGTCCCGTCATCGTCCGCTGGTAGAGGACGAGGACGTACAGCGCGGCGAGCACGATGCCGACGGTGGCGATGATGCCGACAACCGGGTACGCGCTGAACGCGCCGACCAGGACCAGGAATTCACTGACGAAGGGGGCGAGGCCGGGCAGCGAGAGGGTCGCCAGTCCGCCGATGAGGAAGGTCCCCGCCAGGACGGGGGCCACCTTCTGCACCCCGCCGTAGTCGGAGATGAGACGCGAGCCCCGCCGCGTGATCAGGAATCCGGCGACCAGCATCAACGCGGCCGTCGAGAGGCCGTGGTTGACCATGTAGAGCGTGGCGCCCGACTGGCCCTGGCTGGTCATCGCGAAGATCCCGAGCACGATGAAGCCGAAGTGCGAGATCGACGCGTAGGCGATGAGCCGCTTGATGTCCCGCTGGCCGACGGCGAGCAGGGCGCCGTAGACGATGGAGATCAGCGCCAGGACGAGGATCACCGGCGTCGCCCACTTGCTGGCCTCCGGGAACAGCTGGAGGCAGAAGCGGAGCATCGCGAAGGTGCCCACCTTGTCGACGACCGCGGTGATCAGGACGGCGACCGGGGTGGTCGCCTCCCCCATCGCGTTCGGCAGCCAGGTGTGCAGCGGCCACAGCGGGGCCTTCACCGCGAAGGCGAAGAAGAACCCGAGGAACAGCCACCGCTCGGTGGAGGTCGCCATGTCCAGCGAGCCGTTGGCCCGCGCCTCGGCGATCTCCGAGAGCGAGAAGCTCCCCGCGACGACGTAGAGACCGATGACGGCGGCCAGCATGATGAGCCCGCCGGCCAGGTTGTAGAGGAGGAACTTCACCGCGGCGTAGCTGCGCTGCGCCGCCGCGTTCTCGTCGCTGCCCGAGTGCGCCCGGTCCCCGAAGCCTCCGATGAGGAAGTACATCGGGATGAGCATGGCTTCGAAGAGGATGTAGAAGAGGAAGACGTCGGTGGCGACGAAGGACAGGATCACCATCGCTTCGACCATCAGGATCAGGGCGAAGAAGCCCTGGGTAGGCCGCCACCGGGAGCTGTTCGTCTCCAGGGGATCGGCGTCGTGCCAGCCGGCCAGGATCACGAAGGGGATCAGCAGCGCCGTGAGCGCGAGGAGCGCCACCCCGATGCCGTCGACGCCGAGTTCGTACCGGACGCCGAAGTCCTTGATCCAGGTGTGCGATTCGGTGAGCTGGTAGCGGTCGCCGCCCGGTTCGAAGCGGGCGAACACGATGCCGGCCAGGGTGAGCGTCGCCAGCGAGACGACCAGGGCGAGCCACTTGGCCGCCGTGCGCCGCGCGGCCGGGACGGCGGCGGTGGCGATCGCGCCGATCGCCGGAAGCGCCGCCGTCGCTGTCAGGAGGGGAAAGGACATGGGATCAGACCGCCCTCATCAGCAGGGTCGCGGCGATGAGGACCGCCGCACCGCCGAACATCGAGACCGCGTAGGAGCGGGCGTAGCCGTTCTGCAGCTTGCGCAGCCGGCCGGAGAGCCCGCCCATCGAGGCGGCCGTGCCGTTGACGACTCCGTCGACCAGGGTGTGGTCGACGTAGACCAGGGAGCGGGTGAGGTGTTCGCCGCCGCGGACCAGGACGACGTGGTTGAAGTCGTCCTGGAGGAGGTCCCGGCGGGCCGCCCTGGTGAGCAGGGAGCCGCGCGGGGCGACCGCGGGGACGGGCCTGCGCCCGTACATCGCCCAGGCGATGGCGACACCGATGACGAGCACCACCATGGTGGCGGCGGTGACGGTGGTGGCGCTGACCGGGGCGTGTCCGTGGTCGTGACCGGTGACGGGCTCCAGCCAGTGCACGAAGCGGTCGCCGATGGAGAAGAAGCCTCCGGCGAAGACCGACCCGAAGGCCAGCACGATCATCGGGATCGTCATGGACTTCGGTGACTCGTGCGGGTGCGGGTCGTGGCCCTCCGCGTCGGGCTGCCAGCGCTTCTCGCCGAAGAACGTCATCAGCATCACGCGCGTCATGTAGAACGCGGTGATCGCGGCGCCGAGCAGCGTGACGGAGCCGAGGATCCAGCCCTCGGTGCCGCCCTTGGCGAACGCCGCCTCGATGATCATGTCCTTGGAGAAGAAGCCGGACAGGCCGGGGAAGCCGATGATCGCGAGATAACCGAGGCCGAAGGTGACGAAGGTGACCGGCATGTACTTCCGCAGGCCGCCGTACCTCCGCATGTCCACCTCGTCGTTCATGCCGTGCATCACCGAACCGGCGCCGAGGAAGAGCCCGGCCTTGAAGAAGCCGTGCGTCACCAGGTGCATGATCGCGAAGACGTAGCCGACGGGGCCGAGGCCCGCGGCGAGGATCATGTAGCCGATCTGCGACATCGTCGACCCGGCGAGGGCCTTCTTGATGTCGTCCTTCGCGCAACCGACGATCGCACCGAAGAGGAGCGTGACGGCTCCGACCACGACGACGACCAGTTGTGCGTCCGGTGCCCCGTTGAAGACGGCGCCGGAACGGACGATGAGGTAGACGCCCGCGGTCACCATGGTCGCCGCGTGGATGAGGGCCGAGACCGGGGTCGGGCCCTCCATCGCGTCACCGAGCCAGGACTGCAGCGGCACCTGGGCCGACTTGCCGCAGGCGGCGAGGAGCAGCATCAGGCCGATCGCGGTGAGCTTGCCCTCGCTCGTGTCCCCGGTGGCCTCGAACACGGGCCCGAAGGCGAACGTGCCGAAGGTGGTGAACATCAGCATGATCGCGATGGACAGGCCGATGTCGCCGACGCGGTTGACCAGGAAGGCCTTCTTGGCCGCGGTGGCCGCGCTGGGCTTGTGCTGCCAGAAGCCGATGAGCAGGTACGACGCCAGACCGACGCCCTCCCACCCGACGTACAGCAGGAGGTAGTTGTCGGCGATGACCAGGATGAGCATCGCCGCGAGGAAGAGGTTCAGGTAGCCGAAGAAGCGGCGTCGCCGCTCGTCGTGCTCCATGTAACCGATGGAGTAGATGTGGATCAGCGTGCCCACACCCGTGATCAGCAGGACGAACGTCATCGACAACTGGTCGAGCTGGAAGGCCACGTCGGCCTGGAACCCCTCGACGGGGATCCAGCTGTACAGGTGCTGGTGCAGGGTGCGGTCCTCGGCGCCCTTGCCCAGCATGTCGGTGAACAGCACGGCACCGACGACGAAGGACGCGGCGGCGAGCACCGTGCCGATCCAGTGTCCGGCCCGGTCGAGCCGGCGTCCGCCGCAGAGCAGGACCACCGCTCCGAGCAGGGGCGCCGCGACCAGCAGCGCAATCAGGTTTTCCACGATTCCGACCCCTTACAGCTTCATCAGGCTGGCGTCGTCGACCGAGGCCGAGTGGCGGGAGCGGAAGAGCGACACGATGATCGCGAGCCCGATGACGACCTCCGCGGCGGCGACGACCATCGTGAAGAACGCGATGATCTGGCCGTCGAGGTTGCCGTGCATCCGGGAGAACGCGACGAGCGTGAGGTTGCAGGCGTTGAGCATCAGCTCGACGCACATGAACACCACGATCGCGTTCCGCCTGATCAGCACACCGGAGGCGCCGATCGTGAACAAAAGGGCCGCGAGGTAGAGGTAGTTGACCGGATTCACTTGGCGACCTCCTCCTCTTCTTCCGCATGGTCACGGGCTGGTCCGCGGTCACGGCCGAGCCGCTCCCCGGAGCGCTGTTCCAGCGCCTTGAGCTCGGCGAGCGAATCGCCGGACACGTCGCGGATCTGGCCGCGCTGCCGCAGCGTCTGCATGACGGTGAGCTCGGACGGGGTGCCGTCCGGGAGCAGTCCCGCGATGTCCACGGCGTTGTGCCGGGCGTAGACACCGGGGGCCGGCAGGGGCGGCAGATGGCTGCTGCGCACCCGCTCCTGGGAGAGTTCGCGCTGCGTCTTGGGGGCTTCGGTGCGCTCCCGGTGCGTGAGCAGCATCGCGCCGACGGTCGCCGTGATCAGGAGGGCGCCGGTGATCTCGAACGCGAAGACGTACTTGGTGAAGATGAGGTTGGCGAGGCCCTCGACGTTTCCGCCGTGCTGCGCGTTCGCCGCCCCCAGGCCGTTGAAGGACTGCAGCGACGCCTGGCCGATCCCGGCGATCAGCAGGATGCCGAAGCCGAGTCCGCAGGCGGCGGCCAGCCAGCGCTGGCCCTTGAGGGTCTCCTTCAGGGAGTCGGCCGCCGTGACGCCGACGAGCATGACCACGAAGAGGAACAGCATCATGATCGCGCCGGTGTAGACGACGACCTGGACGATGCCCAGGAAGTACGCCCCGTTGGCGAGGTAGAAGACCGCCAGCACGATCATGGTGCCGGCGAGCGAGAGCGCGCTGTGCACCGCCTTCTTCATCAGGACGGTGGAGAGTGCGCCGATGACGGCGACGGTGCCGAGGATCCAGAACTGGACGGCCTCGCCGGTCGAGGTCGCGGTGGCCGCTGCGGCCAGGCCGGCGGTCATACGTCCACCTCCTTGTCCGCTTCTCCCTTGGAGACGGCGACCTGACGCTCGGTGCCAGGCGCCGCCTCGGTCACCAGACCGCGGTAGTAGTCCTGTTCGTCCATGCCGGGGAAGATCGCGTGCGGACTGTCGACCATGCCTTCCTCCAGGCCCGCGAGCAGCTCGTCCTTGGTGTAGATGAGGCTCTCGCGGGTGGTGTTGGCGAGCTCGAAGTCGTTGGTCATCGTCAGTGCCCGGGTGGGGCACGCCTCGATGCAGAGCCCGCACAGGATGCAGCGTGCGTAGTTGATCTGGTAGACGCGGCCGTAGCGCTCGCCCGGGGAGTACCGCTCCTCGTCCGTGTTGTCCGCGCCCTCGACGTAGATCGCGTCCGCCGGACACGCCCAGGCGCAGAGCTCGCAGCCGACGCACTTCTCCAGGCCGTCGGGGTGACGGTTGAGCTGGTGCCGGCCGTGGAAGCGCGGCGCCGTCACCTTCTGCGTCTCCGGGTACTGCTCGGTCAGCCGCTTCTTGAACATGGCCTTGAAGGTCACGCCGAAGCCGGCCACAGGATTCTGGAACTTCTCCCCTGAGGGTTCCGATGACTCAGACACCGTCGGCCTCCCTTCCGTCACTCGAACTTCCCGCACTCGCATGGTCGTCACTCTGAGTATCCGGTCCACCACTGACAACGAGCTCCCGCTCGCGTCGCGGACTGCGGCGCGGCACCGGCGGCAGGGCCTGGCCGGGCAGTGGCGGCACGGGGAACCCACCCGCCATCGGGTCGAACGCCGGCTCGGGTCCTGCCGCCTCCTCGGCGGCCTTGGCCTTGCGGTCCCGGAAGATGTCGGCGACGAAGGAGACCAACAGGACGGCGATGACGGCTCCCGCGACGTACAGCAGGATCCTGGAGTAGTCGTATCCCTCGTTGTTCAGCGCCCTGACGGTGGCGACCAGCATCAGCCAGACCACGGAGACCGGGATCAGGACCTTCCAGCCGAGCTTCATCAGCTGGTCGTAGCGGACGCGGGGCAGCGTGCCGCGCAGCCAGATGAAGAAGAAGAGGAGGAGCTGGACCTTGATGACGAACCAGAGCATCGGCCACCAGCCGTGGTTCGCGCCCTCCCAGAAGGTGCTGACCGGGTACGGAGCCCGCCAGCCGCCCAGGAACAGGGTCACGGAGACCGCGGAGACGGTGACCATGTTGACGTACTCGGCCAGCATGAACATCGCGAACTTGATCGAGGAGTACTCGGTGTTGAAGCCGCCCACCAGGTCGCCCTCGGACTCGGGCATGTCGAACGGCGCGCGGTTGGTCTCCCCGACCATCGTGATGATGTAGATGATGAAGGAGACCGGCAGCAGCAGGACGAACCAGCGGTCCTGCTGCGCCGCCACGATCTCCGAGGTCGACATCGAACCGGAGTAGAGGAACACCGAGGCGAACGCGGCGCCCATGGCGATCTCGTAGCTGATCATCTGGGCGCAGGAACGCAGACCGCCGAGCAGCGGGTACGTCGATCCGGAGGACCAGCCCGCCAGCACGATGCCGTAGATGCCGACGGAGGCGACCGCGAGGATGTACAGCATCGCGATCGGCAGGTCGGTCAGCTGCATCGTCGTGCGCTGGCCGAAGATCGAGACCTCGTTGCCGGCCGGGCCGAAGGGGATCACCGCGATCGCCATGAACGCCGGGGCCGCGGCCACGATCGGCGCCAGGATGTAGACGACCTTGTCGGCGCGCTTGACGACGACGTCTTCCTTCAGCATCAGCTTGATGCCGTCGGCGAGCGACTGGAGCATGCCCCAGGGGCCGTGCCGGTTGGGGCCGATACGCAGCTGCATCCAGGCGACGACCTTGCGCTCCCACACGATGGAGAAGAGCACGGTCACCATCAGGAACGCGAAGCAGAACACCGCCTTGACGACGACGAGCCACCAGGGGTCCGTGCCGAACATCGAGAGGTCCTCGGCTGCGAGGACGGCGCTCTGCGGCGCCGCGGCGAGCCGTTCGAGGCCGGTCACTCTCCTACCTCCGTTGTCACGACGTGGGAACCCGGGGCGGCCGGACCGATCCGGACCAGTCCGCCCGGCTGGGCGCCGGTGTCGGCGGGAACGCCCCGGCCGACGGAGTTGAGCGGCACCCAGACCACCCGGTCCGGCATCTCGGTCACCGTCAGCGTGAGTTCGGTGGTGCCGGCGGGGCCGGTGACGGCGAGCAGGTCGCCGTCCTTCACTCCGGACTCGGCCGCGGTGACCGGGGAGAGCCGGGCGACGGCCGCGTGCCGGGTACCGGCCAGCGCCTCGTCGCCCTCCTGGAGCCGGCCCCGGTCGAGCAGCATCCGGTGGCCCGCGAGGACCGCCTCGCCGTCACCGGGCCGGGGCACCGGGCGGGACGTGGCCCGCGGGTCGTCGGCGTGACCGCCCTGCCAGCCGCCGAGACGGTCGAGTTCACGGCGGGCCGCCCGCAGGTCGGGCAGCGCGAGGTGGACGTCGAGGGCGTCGGCCAGCATGTGGAGCACCCGCGCGTCGGTCGGGCAGAGCGTCCTCGGCATCTGCTCGGGCTTCAGCGCGGCCTCGAACATCCGCGCCCGGCCCTCCCAGTTGAGGAAGGTTCCGGGCTTCTCGGCGACGGCGGCGACGGGAAGGACCACGTGGGCGCGCTCGGTGACCGCGCCGGGCCTGAGCTCCAGGGAGACCAGGAAGCCGACCTCGTCCAGTGCCCGCAGCGCTCCCGCCGGGTCGGGCAGGTCCTCGGGGTCGACCCCCGCGACCAGCAGTGCGCCCAGTTCACCGGTGGCCGCGGCCTCGACGATCTGGCCGGTGTCACGGCCGAAGCGGGCGGGGAGTTCGGCGACGCCCCAGACGGACGCCACCTCCTCCCTGGCCCGGGGGTCCGTCGCGGGACGGCCGCCGGGCAGCAGCGACGGGAGCGCGCCCGCCTCCAGCGCGCCGCGTTCGCCGGCCCGGCGCGGGATCCACACCAGTGCGGCGCCGGTCGCGGCTGCGGTGCGCAGGGCGGCGGTGAGTCCGCCGGGCACCGCGGCGAGCCGCTCACCGACCACGATCACGCTGCCTTCGCCGCGCAGCGCCTCGGCCGCGACGGCTCCGTCACCGTCGAGGCCGACCCCGCCCGCGAGGGCGTCCAGCCATTCGGTCTCGGTGCCGGGCGCGGCGGGGAGCAGGGTGCCGCCCGCCTTCTCCAGGCCTCTGCTCGCGTGCGAGGCGAGCGCGAACGTCCGCTGCCCGTGCTTGCGGTGGGCCTTGCGGAGCCGCAGGAAGACGCCGGGCGCCTCCTCCTCGGACTCGAAGCCGGCCAGCAGGACCGCCGGGGCCTTCTCCAGAGCGGTGTACGTGACTCCGCTGCCGTCCAGGTCGCGGCCTCGGCCGGCCACCCGCGAGGCGAGGAAGTCGGCCTCCTCACCGCTGTGGACCCGGGCCCGGAAGTCGATGTCGTTGGTGTCGAGGGCGACCCGTGCGAACTTGCTGTAGGCGTAGGCGTCCTCGACGGTCAGCCGGCCTCCGGTGAGCACCCCGGTCCGGCCGCGGGCGGCGGAGAGACCTGCGGCCGCGGCCTCCAGCGCCTCGGGCCAGCTCGCCGGCTCCAGCACGCCCTGGGCGTTGCGGACCAGCGGGGTGGTGAGCCGGTCGCGCTGCTGGGCGTAGCGGAAGCCGAAGCGGCCCTTGTCGCAGAGCCATTCCTCGTTGACCTCTGGGTCGTCGGCGGCGAGCCGCCGCATGACCTTGCCGCGCCGGTGGTCGGTCCGGGTCGCGCAGCCGCCGGCGCAGTGTTCGCACACGGAGGGCGTCGACACCAGGTCGAAGGGCCGGGAGCGGAAGCGGTACGCCGCCGAGGTCAGGGCCCCGACCGGGCAGATCTGGATGGTGTTGCCGGAGAAGTACGACTCGAAGGGGTCGCCCTCGCCGGTACCGACCTGCTGGAGCGCGCCGCGCTCGAGCAGCTCGATCATCGGGTCGCCCGCCACCTGGTTGGAGAACCGGGTGCAGCGTGCGCAGAGCACGCACCGCTCGCGGTCCAGCAGCACCTGGGTGGAGATGGGGACGGGCTTCTCGAAGGTGCGCTTCTTCCCGTCGAACCGGGAGTCGGCGCCGCCGTGCGACATCGCCTGGTTCTGCAGGGGGCACTCACCGCCCTTGTCGCAGACGGGGCAGTCCAGCGGGTGGTTGATGAGGAGGAGCTCCATCACCCCCTTCTGGGCCTTCTCCGCGACGGGTGAGGTGATCTGCGACTTCACGACCATGCCGTCGGTGCACGTGATGGTGCAGGAGGCCATCGGCTTGCGCTGGCCCTCGACCTCGACGATGCACTGCCGGCAGGCGCCGGCCGGGTCGAGGAGCGGGTGGTCGCAGAAGCGCGGGATCTCGATGCCGAGGAGTTCGGCGGCGCGGATGACGAGGGTGCCCTTGGGCACGCTGATCTCGATGCCGTCGATCGTGAGCGTGACGAGGTCCTCGGGCGGAACGGCCGCCTCGCCGCCCCCGGAGGGCGCACTCGTGGTGACTGTCATGCGTTCACCCCCCGGTGAGCGTTCTTGTCGTCTTTGTCGTCGGCCCACAGGGTCGACCTGGCCGGATCGAAGGGGCAGCCCTTACCGGTGATGTGCTGCTCGTACTCATCGCGGAAGTACTTCAGCGAGGAGAAGATCGGCGAGGCGGCGCCGTCCCCGAGGGCGCAGAACGACTTGCCGTTGATGTTGTCGGCGATGTCGTTGAGCTTGTCGAGGTCGGCCATCTGGCCCTTGCCCGCCTCGATGTCGCGGAGCAGCTGGACGAGCCAGTACGTGCCCTCGCGGCACGGCGTGCACTTGCCGCAGGACTCGTGGGCGTAGAACTCGGTCCAGCGGGTGACGGCCCGCACCACGCAGGTGGTCTCGTCGAAGCACTGCAGCGCCTTGGTGCCGAGCATGGATCCGGCGGCGCCGACGCCCTCGTAGTCCAGGGGGACGTCGAGGTGTTCGTCGGTGAACATCGGGGTCGAGGAGCCGCCGGGTGTCCAGAACTTGAGGCGGTGGCCCTCCCGGATGCCGCCGCTCATGTCGAGCAGCTGGCGCAGGGTGATGCCGAGCGGTGCCTCGTACTGCCCGGGGCTGGTGACGTGCCCGCTGAGCGAGTACAGCGTGAAGCCCGGGGACTTCTCGCTGCCCATCGACTTGAACCAGTCCTTGCCCCTGTTCAGGATCGCGGGAACCGAGGCGATGGACTCGACGTTGTTCACCACGGTGGGGCAGGCGTACAGACCGGCGACCGCGGGGAAGGGGGGACGCAGCCGGGGCTGGCCGCGCCGCCCTTCGAGCGAGTCGAGGAGCGCGGTCTCCTCTCCGCAGATGTAGGCGCCCGCGCCCGCGTGGACCGTGAGCTCCAGGTCGAGCCCCGAGCCGAGGACGTTCGTCCCCAGATAGCCCGCCTCATAGGCCTCGCGCACGGCTTCGTGCAGCCGGCGGAGTACGGGCACGACCTCGCCGCGCAGATAGATGAAGGCGTGCGAGGAGCGGATCGCGTAGCAGGCGATCACGATGCCCTCGATGAGGCTGTGCGGGTTCGCGAAGAGGAGCGGGATGTCCTTGCAGGTGCCGGGCTCCGACTCGTCGGCGTTGACGACGAGGTAGTGCGGCTTGCCGTCGCCCTGCGGGATGAACTGCCACTTCATCCCGGTGGGGAAGCCGGCGCCCCCGCGTCCGCGCAGACCGGAGTCCTTGACGTAGGCGATGAGGTCGTCGGGTTCCATGGCCAGGGCCTTGCGCAGGCCCTCGTACCCGTCGTGGCGGTGGTAGGTGTCCAGCGTCCAGGACTCCGGTTCGTCCCAGAAGGAGGACAGGACCGGGGACAGGAGCTTCTCCGGGCTGGTCCCGTTCTTGTCGATCTCGGCTGCCAAGGTCATCACTCCCCCTCCTCGGCGGCAGGCCCGGCCGGGTGCTCCGGGTCGGAGGCCGACGTCTTCTGCGGTGCGTCATGAGAGCTGAGGTGCTCGGCGCCCTTGTCCGGCTGTGCGTCCCGGGGTGCCTCGCCCCGCTGCCCGACCACGCGCACGTGCGGGGCGGTCTCGCCCTTGGCCAGCTTCAGGCCGATCAGCGAGGCGGCCCCCGCCCCGCCGCTCGCCTCGACCGCGCCGGGGCGCGGGTCGGGGAAGCCGGCCAGGATGCGGGCGGTGTCCTTGTACGTGCACAGGGGCGCGCCGCGCGTGGGCTCGACGGTGCGGCCGGCGATCAGGTCGTCGACGAGCCGCGTCGCGCTCTCCGGCGTCTGGTTGTCGAAGAACTCCCAGTTGACCATCACGACGGGCGCGAAGTCGCAGGCCGCGTTGCACTCGATGTGTTCGAGGGTGACCTTGCCGTCGTCGGTCGTCTCGTCGTTGCCGACGCCCAGGTGCTCCTTGAGCCGGTCGAAGATGGCGTCGCCACCCATGACCGCGCACAGGGTGTTGGTGCAGACCCCGACCTGGTAGTCACCGCTCGGCCGGCGACGGTACATCGTGTAGAAGGTGGCGACTGCGGTGACCTCGGCGGTGGTGAGGCCGAGCTGGTCGGCGCAGAACGCCATGCCCGTACGGGAGACGAACCCCTCCTCCGACTGCACGAGGTGCAGCAGCGGCAGCAGCGCGGAACGGCTGCCGGGGTAGCGGGCGATCACCTCCTTCGCGTCCGCTTCGAGCCGGGCGAGCACCTCGGCCGGGTAGGCGGGGGCGGGGAGCTGCGGCATCCCCAGGCTGACTTCTTGGTTGGATGCGGTCACCGGTCGACGCCTCCCATCACGGGGTCGATGGACGCGACGGCGACGATGACGTCGGCGACCTGGCCGCCCTCGCACATCGCCGCCATGGCCTGCAGATTGGTGAAGGACGGGTCGCGGAAGTGGACCCGGAAGGGGCGCGTGCCGCCGTCCGAGACGACGTGCACGCCGAGTTCGCCCTTGGGGGACTCTATGGCCGTGTACGTCTGCCCGGCCGGGACCCGGAAGCCCTCGGTCACCAGCTTGAAGTGGTGGATCAGGGCCTCCATGGAGGTACCCATGATCTTCTTGATGTGGTCGAGCGAGTTGCCGAGGCCGTCGGGCCCGAGCGCGAGCTGCGCGGGCCAGGCGATCTTCTTGTCGGCGACCATGACCGGGCCCGGCTCCAGCCGTTCCAGGCACTGCTCCACGATCCTGAGCGACTGGCGCATCTCCTCGAGACGGATGAGGAAGCGCCCGTAGGCGTCGCAGGTGTCCGCGGTCGGCACGTCGAAGTCGTACGTCTCGTAGCCGCAGTACGGATCGGTCTTGCGCAGGTCGTGCGGGAGTCCGGCGGACCTGAGGACCGGGCCGGTGGCGCCGAGCGCCATGCAGCCGGTCAGGTCGAGGTATCCGACGTCCTGCATACGGGCCTTGAAGATGGGGTTGCCGGTCGCGAGCTTGTCGTACTCCGGCAGGTTCTTCTTCATGGTCTTCACGAACTCGCGGAGCCGGTCGATCGCGCCCATGGGAAGGTCCTGGGCGAGGCCGCCGGGGCGGATGAACGCGTGGTTCATCCGGAGCCCGGTGATCAGCTCGAAGAGGTCGAGAACGAGTTCACGATCGCGGAACCCGTAGATCATGATCGTCGTGGCACCGAGCTCCATGCCGCCGGTGGCGATGCACACGAGGTGCGAGGAGATCCGGTTGAGCTCCATCAGGAGCACGCGCAGGACGGTGGCCCGGTCGGGGATCTGGTCCTCGATGCCGAGCAGCTTCTCGACCCCGAGGCAGTACGCCGCCTCGTTGAAGAAGGGGGTCAGGTAGTCCATGCGTGTGACGAAGGTGGTGCCCTGCGTCCAGTTGCGGAACTCGAGGTTCTTCTCGATGCCGGTGTGGAGGTAACCGATGCCGCAGCGGGCCTCGGTGACGGTCTCGCCGTCGATCTCCAGGATCAGCCGCAGCACGCCGTGCGTGGAGGGGTGCTGCGGACCCATGTTGACGATGATGCGTTCGTCGTCCGACTTGGCGGCGGACTCGACGACCTCGTCCCAGTCGCCGCCGGTGACTGTATATACAGTCCCCTCGGTCGTGGCGCGGGGAGTTGCGTGGGGAGTGGTCATCAGCTGTACGACCTCCGCTGGTCCGGAGCCGGGATCTGGGCGCCCTTGTACTCGACGGCGATGCCGCCGAGGGGGTAGTCCTTGCGCTGCGGGAAGCCCTGCCAGTCGTCCGGCATCATGATCCTGGTCAGGGCCGGGTGCCCGTCGAAGATCAGCCCGAAGAAGTCGTAGGTCTCGCGCTCGTGCCAGTCGTTGGTCGGGTAGACCCCGACGAGTGACGGGATGTGCGGATCGCTGTCCGGGGCGGACACCTCCAGACGGATCAGCCGCCCGTGGGTGAGTGAGCGCAGGTGGTACACCGCGTGCAGCTCGCGCCCCTTGTCCCCCAGGTAGTGGACACCGCTGACGCCCGTGCAGAGCTCGAAGCGCAGGGCGGGGTCGTCGCGCAGGGTGCGGGCGACCTGGACCAGGTGCTCGCGGGCGACGAAGAAGGTGATCTCGCCCCGGTCGACGACCGTCTTCTCGATGGCGTTGTCCGGGAGCAGGTCCTGCTCCTCCAGGGCCCCTTCCAGCTCGTCGGCCACCTCGTCGAACCAGCCGCCGTACGGCCGGGAGGTGGCGCCGGGCAGGGTCACCGTGCGGACGAGTCCCCCGTAGCCGGAGGTGTCGCCGCCGTTGTTGGCGCCGAACATCCCCTTGCGTACGCCGATGACCTCGCCGGAGTCGTCGCGCGGGACGGGCACCTGCCCGCCGCCGTTCTGCTCGTCGCTCATCGCAGCAGCCCCTTCATCTCGATCAGGGGAAGTGCCTTGAGCGCCGCCTCCTCCGCCTCGCGGGCGGCCTCCTCCGCGTTGACCCCGAGCTTGGAGCCCTGGATCTTCTGGTGGAGCTTGAGGATGGCGTCGATCAGCATCTCGGGACGCGGCGGGCACCCCGGCAAATAGATGTCGACCGGGACAATATGATCAACACCCTGAACAATGGCGTAATTATTGAACATTCCACCTGACGATGCACAAACCCCCATGGAGATAACCCACTTGGGGCTCGGCATCTGGTCGTAGACCTGCCGCAGGACGGGCGCCATCTTCTGACTCACCCGCCCCGCGACGATCATCAGATCCGCCTGCCGCGGCGAACCACGGAAGACCTCCATCCCGAAACGGGCCAGGTCGTACCGTCCGGCGCCGGTCGTCATCATCTCGATGGCGCAGCAGGCGAGGCCGAAGGTGGCGGGGAAGACGGAGGACTTCCGTACCCAGCCGGCGGCCTGCTCGACAGTGGTCAGCACAAAGCCGCTCGGCAGCTTCTCTTCGAGTCCCATGTGTGCCCCTCAGCCCCTCAGTCCCATTCCAGGCCGCCCCGGCGCCACACATACGCGTAGGCGACGAAGACGGTGAGCACGAAGAGCAGCATCTCCACGAGCCCGAAGATCCCCAGGGCGTCGAAGGTGACCGCCCAGGGATAGAGGAAGACGATCTCGATGTCGAAGACGATGAACAGCATCGCCGTCAGGTAGTACTTGATGGGGAAACGGCCACCTCCAGCTGGAGTGGGGGTGGGTTCGATACCGCACTCGTACGCTTCGAGCCTTGCTCGGTTGTACCGCTTTGGGCCGATTAGCGTGGCCATGACCACGGAGAAGATCGCAAAGCCTGCCCCGAGGGCGCCGAGCACGAGGATGGGCGCGTAGGCATTCACGCTCCTCGCTCCTTCCAGTCGTCCTTGACCGTTGGACCGCATCGGGCGACCGGCTCGCCACCTCATCAAGATCGTGCACATGTGAGGCAGTTCACAAGCCCGACTGCCCCGCATCCTATGCCTGCCGTCCTGTGATCTGCGACACGGGGTACACCAACGTCTTTGTGATCTCCACCACCTGACGAACGATCATGAAGTCGGATGAGCGGTGATCTTCGTACGCGAAGCGGCCGACCGGTTACGAGACGTGACATCTCGCGGCGTTACCGCTGGTCAAAGGCGCATGGCCCTATCAATCGACAGCCTGTACAAGCAAATTGGCGGTGGACACCGATTGGGTGGTATAGGGACCGGCTTCAGATCGAGGCCACCCGGACGAGGGGCCTCCGGTACCGATGTGGACATTGCGCACGCATTCACGATCTTCCGGACGGACCTGTGACCCACGGACGGACGGACCGGTGGCGCGTGGACGGACGGACCGGTGACGCACGGACGGGACGGCAGGAGCCGGGAAGGGATCAGCGAGCCGGCGACGCGCGACCGGATCGGCGACGCGTCGACGGATGACAGGGCGCGGGCCGGATCCGCGAGCCGGCGCCGAACGACTCGCCCAACCCCCCGACGGGCGGCCATGGAATCGGACATGACTCGCCAATAGGTCACACCGCCCGCAGTTCCCGGCCGATCGCGCACGGCACGCGGCGCGCGGCCGCGCGGTTGCCTCTCACGGGAGACACATGCTGTGACCTGCATCACCTCACGCCCGCTCCAAGAGAAGCGGGCTTGGCCAACCGTGTGAACAGATGGTAAGCGACGGGCAATTCGGACCTATTGAAAGAATGGCGTGATCACAGCGGTGCAGCAGCGTGACCGTTTTGCCCCTTAGGGCGTCAATAAGGGCCTCAAATAAGCGGATTCACAGGTTCCGAACGTAACTGTGTCGCAACACACGTTTCTTGATGGGACCCCTACAGCCCTGATAGCGCTAGTACCCATGTCCCACACCGCTCACATACCCAGCCACCGGAAGCCCCGCCAACGCGCCTCGAAGACGGCGCTGCGGGCAGGAGTTGCCGGTGGCGTCCTCAGCACCATCGCGGTCGCGGGTGCCGCCGGTCCGGCCCAGGCCGAGCCGGTGACCCAGACCATCGAGATGCCCACCATCACGGCCGGGCTCTCCACCTCCGTCGCCGCGTCCGCGCAGGCGACCCAGTCGGTCGCTCTCGACCTCGAGACGCGTGCCACCGAGGACGCCGCAGCGGCCACCGCCGCCAAGACCGCCAAGAAGGCCAAGGCAGAGGCGGTCCGCAAGGCCGAGGCCAAGAAGAAGGCCGAAGCAGCCGCCGAGGCCAAGGCAGAGGAGGCCGCCGAGCGCGCCTCCCGTTCCGCCGAGCGCACCACGCTCAGCGCGTCCTCGGGCTCCTCCGGCTCCTCTTCCGCTTCCTCTTCCTCTTCCTCCTCGTCGTCGAGCGCCACCGGGTCCGCCGCGTCCGTCATCGCGTTCGCGCAGTCCCAGGTCGGCGACGCGTACGTCTCCGGCGGCACCGGCCCGAACTCGTGGGACTGCTCGGGTCTGGTCCAGGCCGCCTTCGGCTCGGTGGGCATCGACCTGCCGCGCGTCTCGCAGAGCCAGTCGACGGCCGGCACCCAGGTCTCCCTCGACAACCTCCAGCCCGGCGACATCCTGTACTGGGGCGGCGCGGGCAGCGCCTACCACGTCGGGATCTACGTCGGCGGCGGCCAGTTCGTCGGCGCGCAGAACTCCAGCACCGGCGTCGTGCAGAAGTCCCTGGACTACGACCCGCCGTCGGGCGCCGTCCGCGTTCTCTGATTCACAAGCTCCACGCGCCTGAGCGCGACCGCGGGCCGTCACTCCACCGCTCGGAGTGACGGCCCGTCATCGTGCGCCGGGCGCGTCCGCCCCCGAGGCGGTCTCCGAGACGATCTCAGCAGGGGCATTCGCAGCGGTCTCCAGCGGACGGCGCTGTCCCGGCACGTGTCCTCGTCCGGCGCCGGCCCGGTCCCTGCGCAGGAGCAGCACGCCCGCCGCGCACACCAGGGCCGCCAGTACGAAGCCGTACGGCGGGGTGGATCCCGAGGGCTGTGTCTCGTAGACGAGCGCCGCCGAGAGCACGGTCACCGCGCCCAGGGCCCGGCCGCCGCTCGCCGTGGCGGCGAGCACCGCCGTCGCCCACAACAGGTACCAGGGCTGGACCATCGGTGAGAGCGCGACCAGGGCCAGCAGCGCGAGACCCAGGGCGCGCACGGGTTCCGTACGTCCGGTCGTCGCGTGCCACGCGAGGCGTGCGATCAGCACCAGCGCGATCAGCAGACCCAGGTTCTGCACGGCGGCCTTGACCGGATCCGGGTCGGTCCCGGCCAGGAGCCGCAGGAGTTCCCCCAGTCCCAGGCCCAGGTCGCTGCTGAGGGACAGCGCTGTGTGGATGCGTCCGGCGACGCTCTGGGTCCCGATCCAGCCGAAGCCGGTGCCGCCGAGGAACGTCACGCCGACGACGACGGCCGCAGCGACCAGCCCCGGCGCCAGCAGGCCCTTCACGACCCGGCGTACGACCGGGCCCGTCGCCGCCCGGCCCACCACGACACCGACGAACAGCAGTGCCACCGCGGCGGGTGACTTCACCATCATGGCGAGCCCGATGAGCGCCGACCCGGTGATCCACCTCCCGCGCAGGGCGAGCAGCACGCCCGCCAGCATGAGGCCGGTCATCAGCCCGTCGTTGTGGACGCCGCCGACGACGTGGATGAGCAGCAGCGGGTTCAGCGCCCCGAGCCACAGCGCGGCGCTCTCGCTGCGTCCGTGCTCCCGGGCGAGGTTGCGCAGGGCCCACACGACGAGCACGAGCGCGCCGAGGGCGATGAGACGCATTCCCAGCACGGCGGGCACGAGGGTGCCGCCGGTCGCCCACGCGACGCCGCGAGCGAGGAGGAGGAAGAACGGGCCGTACGGGGCCGGGGTGTCGGTCCAGTGCCCGCCGACGCTGGCCGCCGCGTCGCCGCCCGGCCCGTCGGGATCGAGGACGGACGGCCCCATGCTGTAGACGTCGTGTCCTTCGAGGACCATCGCACCCTGCGCGATGTAGCTGTAGACGTCGGCGCTGTACAGCGGGGGCGCGAGGACCAGCGGCGCCGTCCACCATCCGAGGGTGACGAGGGTGTCGCGTACGGAGGCTCCGGCCCTCCCGTACAGCCACCAGGCGACGACGAGCACCGTCAGTCCGCCGTACGAGAGTGCGTAGCCCGCGGCTCTCACCGCGGGTCCGTGGTCCACCCACAGGCCCCAGGGGTCGTGGGCCGGGAGCGTGCCGACGGCCCAGCCTCCCAGCGCGATCGCCGCCGACCCGGCAGCGCCGAGCCGGCGGAAGCCGCCGGTGGTCCATGTCCCTGTTGCCCCCATGGGCCGAACCTACCGTAGGACCGACCACCGGGAAGCAGGGCCCGGGCCGGCCCGGGCCCGTCACTCCATGCCCCGCTCAGGCCTTCGGCGCGACCTTCGAGAGGCCGTTGATGATGCGGTCCATGGCGTCGCCGCCCGTCGGGTCGGTGAGGTTGGCGAGCATCTTCAGCGTGAACTTCATCAGGACCGGGTGGGTCAGGCCGCGCTGGGTGGCGATCTTCATGACCTTCGGGTTCCCGATCATCTTCACGAACGCGCGGCCCAGCGTGTAGTACCCGCCGTAGGTGTCCTTGAGGATCTTCGGGTAGTGCTGCAGGGCCAGTTCCCGCTGGGCGGGGGTGGCGCGGGCGTGCGCCTGGACGATGACGTCCGCGGCGATCTGGCCCGACTCCATGGCGTACGCGATGCCTTCGCCGTTGAACGGGTTGACGAGCCCGCCCGCGTCACCGACGAGCAGCAGGCCCTTGGTGTAGTGCGGCTGCCGGTTGAACGCCATGGGGAGCGCGGCCCCGCGGATCGGCGTCGTCATGTTCTCCGGGGTGTAGCCCCAGTCCTCCGGCATCGAGGCGCACCAAGCCTTGAGCACCTCGCGCCAGTCGAGCTCCTTGAAGGCGGAGGAGGAGTTGAGGATGCCGAGGCCGACGTTGGACGTGCCGTCGCCCATGCCGAAGATCCAGCCGTAGCCCGGCAGCAGCCGGTCCTCGGCGCCGCGGCGGTCCCACAGCTCCAGCCAGGACTCCAGGTAGTCGTCGTCGTGGCGGGGAGAGGTGAAGTACGTGCGGACCGCGACACCCATCGGGCGGTCCTCCCGGCGGTGCAGGCCCATGTTGAGGGACAGCCGGGTGGAGTTGCCGTCGGCCGCGACGACGAGCGGGGCGTGGAAGGTGACCGGGGTCTTCTCCTCGCCGAGCTTGGCGTGGACACCGGTGATGCGGCCGGTGCGCTCGTCCTTGACCGGTTCCCCGACGTTGCAGCGCTCGTACAGCCGTGCGCCGGCCTTCTGGGCCTGGCGGGCCAGCTGCTCGTCGAAGTCGTCGCGCTTGCGGACCAGACCGTAGTCCGGGTACGAGGCGAGATCCGGCCAGTCGAGCTGGAGGCGGACGCCGCCGCCGATGATGCGCAGGCCCTTGTTGCGCAGCCAGCCGGCCTCTTCTGAGATGTCGATGCCCATGGAGACGAGCTGCTTGGTGGCGCGCGGGGTGAGACCGTCGCCGCAGACCTTCTCACGCGGGAAGGCCGTCTTCTCCAGGAGGAGGACGTCGAGTCCGGCCTTCGCGAGGTAGTACGCGGTCGTGGAGCCGGCTGGGCCCGCTCCGACGACGATCACGTCCGCGCTGTGTTCGGAGAGGGGCTCGGTCACGGTCGGATCTCCCGAAGACTCGAATTCGCGTGCCGCGCGGCACATGTCGCGTGCAGTCTATGGGTGCCTGCTGATCAACCTTCCGAAGGGCTCCCCGATGACGCACGTGCCTGACTCGACCCCGTCCGTACATCTGCGTGTCCCCACCGACGAGGACGCCCTGGCCTGGTACCGGGTGTTCGACGATCCGGAGGTGATGGAGTTCCACGGCGGCCGCAGGGCGGAGTACTCCGTGTACGAGGAGTTGACCGCCCGCCAGCGCCGGCACGACGCGGAGCTCGGCCACTGCCTGTGGACGGTGCTGGACGACACCGGCCAGGTGCTCGGTTTCACGGGCGCCCAGCCGTGGCCGCACACGTCGTTCGGGCCGGTGGGTGAGATCGAGATCGGCTGGCGGCTGGGCCGGGCCTCCTGGGGGCACGGTTACGCGACCGCCGCCGCGCGCGTCACGCTGGAGCGGATGAGGGCGCTCGGGATACGGGAGGTCGTGGCGATGATCAACACGCGGAACGCCCGCTCGGTGGCGGTGGCGGTACGTCTCGGAATGCGGCAGGCCGAGACGTACACGAGCCCGGTGTCGAAGCAGGAGGCGTACTGCTTCCGGCTGGAGCTCTGAGCCCCGCGGCGGTCAGGCGCGTACGCCCCGGTGGAGTGCCACGACTCCGCCGGTGAGGTTGCGCCAGGCCACGTCCGACCAGCCGGCCTTCTGCAGCAGCGTCGCCAGGCCGGCCTGGTCGGGCCAGGCGCGGATCGACTCGGCGAGGTAGACGTAGGCGTCCGGGTTGGACGACACCGCCCGCGCCACCGGCGGCAGCGCCCGCATCAAATACTCGGTGTAGACGGTCCGGAAGGGTGTCCACGTCGGCTGGGAGAACTCGCAGATCACGACCCGCCCGCCGCGCCTGGTGACCCGGTACAGCTCGCTCAGCGCGGCGCCGGTGTCCTGGATGTTGCGCAGCCCGAAGGAGATCGTGACCGCGTCGAAGGTCTCGTCCTTGAACGGGAGCCTCATGCCGTCACCCGCGGTGAACGGCATCCACGGGTGGCGCTCCTTGCCGACCCTGAGCATCCCGATCGAGAAGTCGCAGGGCACCACGTAGGCACCGGCCCGGGCGAAGGGCTGCGAGGAGGTGGCCGTCCCGGCGGCGAGGTCGAGGATCTTCTGCGCCGGGCGCGCGTCGACGGCCCGGGCGACCTCCTTGCGCCACAGCCGCGCCTGTCCGAGCGACAGCACGTCGTTGGTGAGGTCGTAGTTCGCCGCCACGTCGTCGAACATCGAGGCGACTTCGTGCGGCTGCTTGTCCAGGGATGCTCGGGTCACCCTCCCATTCAAGCAGCCCGGCCTCCGGTGCCTCGCGGCGGCGTGGACCGGGTCAGGCGTTTTCCTCGCGGTCGGGGCGTCGCACCGTGCGAGCGGGGTCCTTCGCACCGTGCGGGAAGGGCGTCGCGCCGTGCGGGCGGGGCCCGGTCGCACCCTGGGACCGGCGTCCCGGGCCCGGCGGATGCGGCGCCCACACAGGTCATCCGCGTTTTCGGGAACAGCACCGCCTTGATCATCGTCTCACCGGACGAGGGAAAGGGGATTCCGCGCCGGTGACCCACAGCAACTCCCGGACGACGGACGGGAGAGCGGGCTGCCGGCCCCACGCGGAACGCGGACGGGCACCGGGTGCCCGAGAAGCAGGTCAGCGTGCGGGGCGGATGATCCTTCCGTCCCGGGCGGTCACACCGAGACCACGGACATTCACCACAGCATGCACAGTGACGAGATTCATCGAACACGGAACGCGAGCCGCAGCGGCCGGAGGGCCGGGGCACCCGCGCCGGGAACGCTGCGCTCGGGCAAAGGGCCCCGGAGGCGGGCCGCCGGCCGCCTGACGCGAATACGGCGACGGCGTGCGGGCCTCACCGGGGCGGTCCTCGCGGCCGTCGCCGTGGCGGCGTTCCTCCACGTCTCCCCGCCGTGGCAGGACGGGAACGCCGACGCCGCCACCGCTGCCGCTGCCGGGCGGGATCGGTCCGGGGCCGTCCCGTCCCCGGCCACGCCCTCGGCACAGGCGCCGGCGAGTCCGGAGGCCGCGAAGTCCGCCGGGAGCTCGCCGGACGCCGGAGAGGTCCCGGACGAGGAGGAGTCCGTGGACGCCGGCTCCGTACCCCCCTCGGGCCCCGGCACCTTCACGGTGGCGCGCGAGGGCGTCAGGCCTGGCGGCGGCAGCCGCTACCGCGTCGAGGTGGAGGACGGCATCGGCGTGGACCCGGACCGCGCCGCCGAGGACGTCGCGCGGATACTCTCCGACCCCCGGGGCTGGAGCAAGGGGGGAAGCCGCACCTTCCGCCAGGTCGACGACGGGTCGGCGGGGCTGGTGATCCGGATAGGGACTCCGAGGACCACCGACCGGCTATGCGGGCAGTACGGCCTCGACACCAGGGGCGAGGTGAACTGCCGGGGCGGGAAGAACGTCATGGTCAATCTCGCCCGGTGGCAGCTGGGTTCGCCGACCTTCGACGGGACGGCGTCCGAGTACCGGGCCCTGATCATCAATCACGAGGTGGGGCACTGGCTGGGCCACGGCCATGAGACCTGCCCCGGCGCCGGCAAGCCGGCTCCCGCCATGATGCAGCAGATCAAGGGCCTGAAGGGCTGCGTGTCCAACGCCTGGCCCCATGACGCGAAGGGCCGCTACCTGGGCGGACCGTCCGTACCGTAGGCGGGTCACCGCCGCCGGTACACCAGCCGGCCGCCGAGGACGGTCGCCACGCAGGCCTGGGCGCCCGCCGCGCACAGCGCCGCCTCGTCCGGTACGTCGAAGACCGCGAGGTCGGCACGGCCGCCGACCTCGAGCGGGCCGTGCACGGATCCCGCCAGGTCGCGGCCCCGGGCGAAGGGGTCCAGGTCCGGCTCGCCGGCCTGGGCCCCGGCGGGTGGGACGACCGTCAGGCCCGCGCGGCCCACGGCGGTGCGTACGGCGGGATCGGCGAACCCTCCCGCGACGTGGGTGGTGCCGTGGCGCAGCATGCGCTGGAGCCCGCGGCGTACGCTGCCCGCTCTGCGGGGCTCGTCCATCCGCGCGGCCAGCCGCTCGAAGTCCGCCCCGGTCAGGGGCTCCTCGCCGAGTTCGTCCGCCTCGCGCGGGTCGGGGTGGTAGCAGCGGGTCAGCAGGGGGACGCCGTCCCACTGGCGCAGCCCGGGGGTGAGGACGCCCGGCCACCGCCGGATCCGGGCGGCGGGACGGGCGGCCGTCACCACGTCGTACGGGCCGACGGCCACGACCCGGTCGCCGTCCACCGCGACCGCGCCGTCGTCCACGCCCGCCGAGCCGACCGGGAGGACCAGCGGGGCGGCGTGAACGGTCAGCATGTGCGGCTCAGTTGGCGTCGAGGAGCTTGAGCTCCGGGTGCGCCGTTCCGCCCGCGATCGCCGTGGAGGAGATGTGCGAGACGACGCGCTCGTCGACCGGGTCGTTCGCCGGGTCGTCGTGGACGACGAGGTGCTCGTAGGTCGTGGCGCGCTGGGCGGGGACGCGGCCCGCCTTGCGGATCAGGTCGATGATCTCCAGCCGGTTCGAGCGGTGCCTGGCACCGGCCGAGGAGACGACGTTCTCCTCCAGCATGATCGAACCGAGGTCGTCCGCGCCGTAGTGCAGGGAAAGCTGGCCGACCTCCTTGCCCGTGGTCAGCCAGGAGCCCTGGATGTGGGCGACGTTGTCGAGGAAGAGCCGGGCGATGGCGATCATCCGCAGGTACTCGAAGAGCGTGGCCTGCGTCCGCCCCTTCAGCTTGTTGTTCTCCGGCTGGTAGGTGTACGGGATGAAGGCGCGGAAGCCGCCCGTGCGGTCCTGGACGTCGCGGATCATCCGCAGGTGCTCGATGCGCTCGGCGTTGGTCTCGCCGGTGCCCATCAGCATGGTGGAGGTGGACTCGACGCCCAGACCGTGGGCGATCTCCATGATCTCCAGCCAGCGCTCGCCGGACTCCTTGAGCGGGGCGATCGCCGTGCGCGGCCGGGCGGGCAGCAGTTCGGCGCCCGCGCCGGCGAAGGAGTCGAGACCGGCGGCGTGGATCCGCTCGACGGCCTCCTTCGCGGAGACACCCGAGATGCGGGCCATGTGCTCGATCTCGGAGGCACCCAGCGAGTGGATGACCAGCTGCGGGAACGCCTTCTTGATCGCGGAGAAGTGCTCCTCGTAGTACTCGACGCCGTAGTCCGGGTGGTGGCCGCCCTGGAACATGATCTGGGTGCCGCCCAGCTCGACGGTCTCCGCGCAGCGGCGCAGGATGTCGTCGAGGTCCCGGGACCAGCCCTTGCCGGTGTCCTTGGGCGGTGCGTAGAACGCGCAGAACTTGCAGGCGGTGACGCAGACGTTGGTGTAGTTGATGTTGCGCTCGATGATGTACGTCGCGATGTGCTCCGTACCGGCGTAGCGGCGGCGGCGCACCGCGTCGGCCGCGGCGCCCAGCGCGTGCAGCGGAGCCGACCTGTACAGGTCGAGCGCCTCCTCCGGGGAGATCCGCCCGCCTTCGGCGGCGCGGTCGAGGACGGGCTGAAGGTCGGCCTTCTCGGTCACCGGGCTGTCACCTTTCGGCGGTTTTTCTACGGATCCACGGACCGATCCAGCCTACGCCAGCCCCTGTCGGGGTCAGCCGTCGGACCGGGTGAGCGTCCCCTTCGGGGTGCCCGCGGCCTCCTCGTGGGACTCGTAGCGCAGGGTGTCCTCGGAGGTGAGGGTGAAGTCCAGGTCGGCGTCACCACCGGTGCACATCGCGCCGGTACGGGCGTCCGGGTCTGCGCGTTCCCGGATCTTCAGCTCGGTGGCCGTGCCGGAGACGAGGGTGCCGATCCCCTTGCAGACGACGGTCGTCCCGAGCGCGTCGAAGCGGTACGACAGCCGGACCACCTCCGCGCCCTTCTTCCCCTCGACGAACACGGCGGTGACCGTGCCGTGCGGCGCGCCGCTGCGTTCGGTCGCGGAGCCCTTCCAGGTGCCGGCGAACGTCCTGGGCACCGCGCTCACCGCGCCGGACCCCGGGGAGGCGGCCGTCGGAGACGGTTTCCCGGAGTCCGCCGGGTCCCGCGTGCCGGTGGCCGGCGGCGCCCCGGCGGCGTCGTTGCCGTGGTCGTCGTCCCCGCTCCCGCCCGTGATCAGGTCCCCCAGCGTCGCGACGCCGACGGTCACCACCGCGAGCGCCCCGGCGACGGCCAGCGCGACGGTGCAGCTGATCCGTCGCCCCCGGCGCGTGCCGGACCGCGGGCCGGCGTCCATGGTGACGGCGACACGGGAGCCGCCCGGGCCGCGCTCCCCCGCCGTGTCCGCGGTGGCCGGCGGTCCGGCCGGCGGGGGCGGCAGCGGCGGGCCGAAGGCTCCGGGCGGCGCGCTCCCCAGCGAGGGGCTGCTGAACGGCACGGGCCCGGACCGCACCGGTGCTTCCTGGGGCTCCAGGTCCAGCAGGGCCACCGCCGACCGGCTGACCTCGCGGACCAGCGGGCCCGGCAGCCAGCCCGGCGCCACCAGCGCCGCCGCGCCGCCGGGCGCGAGCGTGCGGGCGAGTTCGGCGGGGGCGGGCCGGTCCGCGGGGTCCTTGGCGAGGCACCCGGCGACCAGCTCACGCAGTTCGCCCTCCAGGTCCCCGAGTTCGGGCTCCTCGTGCACCACCTTGTAGAGGAGTACGGCGGACGAGTCGCCGGGGAAGGGCGCGGTGCCCGTCGCCGCGTAGGCGAGGACGGCCCCGAGGGAGAAGACGTCGGCCGCGCCGGAGATGTCCAGGCCGCGGATCTGTTCCGGGGCCATGTAGCCGGGCGAACCGACGGATACGCCGGTGGAGGTGAGGGAGACGGTGGCGCCCAGTGCCCGGGCGATGCCGAAGTCGATCAGCCGGGGCCCGTCAAGGGCGAGCAGGACGTTGGAGGGCTTCACGTCCCGGTGGATGAGGCCGTGCGCGTGCACGGCGTCGAGTGCCTCGCCGAGGCCTGCCCCCAGGGCCCGTACCGCGTACTCGGGCAGTGGACCGTAACGGGTCACGGCGTCGGAGAGCGGGGGCCCCGCGACGTATCCGGTCGCCACCCAGGGCACGGCCGCTTCGGGGTCGGCGTCCAGGACCGGGGCCGTCCACCGCGCGCCGAGGCGCCGGGCGGCGTCCACCTCGCGCCGGAACCGCGCGCGGAACTGCTCGTCCAGGGCGAAGTGGGGGTGCACGACCTTGACCGCGACGGTGCGTCCGCCCGTGCTGCGGCCCAGGTAGACCCGGCCCATGCCGCCGGCGCCGAGTCTGCCGAGCAACCGGTAGGCGCCGATGGTGTGTGGTTCGCCGGCTTCCAGCGGCTGCATACGGTCTCCCCCTGTGGACCCCGGGACTCGGACGGCAGCCTAGGCCGCCGAGGTCGCACGGTCACGAAGACCCCTTCTGCCGATATCGCCCCTATGGGCACGAAGCAGGGATTTCGCCACACGGAAAGGCGCGAATACGTCGTTCGTCCGCGCCGACGGTGGTTCACCGGAGAGAAACCGGAAGGCGTTCCACGGGGCATCCGCTATTCGCCCGGCCGCCCCCGAAGAGGTGTATGGGGGATACGCCGAGAGGGATGCGGAGAGGACCCCGTGACAGAACTCCGACATTCGCACCCTTTCAAGGGAACGGAATGCCGGAGTCCCGCGTCAGGGGTAAAGCGCGGCGCGGAGAAGCAGGGCCCGGGATGGTGCAGGATTCATCTTTCTTCCGGCACCCATTCCCGTCCCTCCCCTCCCCCACGTCGGTTCACGGACCGCGGCGCCCCGGGCACCGCCGGCGGTCAGCCGCCGAGCAGTTCCACCTTCACGTCGGCCGGGAACCCGGTCGTGGGGCCGGTCCGCCGGGCGAACTCGCGCACCCCGGCCAGCTGGTCGGGGCCGAAGCGGAAGTCCAGCGTGGTGAAGTACCGCTCCAGCACCTCGGCGTCGAAGGACTCCCAGCGCGCCGCCTGTTCGGCCACCTTGGTGACCTCCTCCAGAGAGAGGTCGCGGGAGGCCAGGAACGCCTCGTGGACCTTCTCGACGTAGTCGGGGTGCGAGGCCAGATAGTCCTTGCGCGCCGCCCAGACCGCGAAGACGAACGGCAGCCCCGTCCACTCCTTCCACATCTCACCCAGGTCATGGACCTGCAGCCCCAGGCGGGGCGCGTCGTGCAGGTTCGCCCGCAGCGCGGCATCACCGATGAGGACGGCCGCGTCGGCCTCCTGCATCATCAGGCCGAGGTCCGGCGGGCAGGTGTAGTAATCGGGGGCGACGCCGAAGCGCTCGGCGAGCAGCAGCTGAGCAAGCCGCACGGAGGTGCGCGACGTTGAGCCGAGAGCCACCCGGGCCCCGTCCAGCTGCTCCAGGGGGAGCTGGGACACGATCACGCACGACATGACGGGGCCGTCGCAGCCGACGGCGATGTCGGGCAGTGCGACCAGGTCGTCGGCGTTGCGCAGGTACTCGACCAGGGTGACGGGACCGATGTCGAGGTCCCCCCTGACCAGCTGCTCGCTGAGTCTCTCAGGGGTGTCCTTCGAGAGCTCCAGATCGAGCAGGGTCCCGGTCCGTGCCAGGCCCCAGTAGAGGGGAAGGCAGTTCAGGAACTGGATGTGGCCGACGCGCGGCCTGCTGCGACGGTCGTCGCCTTCTGCGGGAGAGACGGTTGAATTGTCCACATCGCGAGGCTAGACCTGTCCCTCCCGGCCGACATCATCGGGGCGTCCGAGTGCCCCACGACCGCCTTGTCCGTCAGCTCTCCGGGGGCCCAATCAAACATCCGGGTGAAGTGATCTTTCCCTCTACCGCTCCCCACAGACTGCGTGCTAGGCTCGCCCGCAAGTTGCAGTTTGGTTTCCCTTGCAGTACAGAGCCTGCGGAGCATGTAACCCGCAGGCTTTTGTAGTTTTCAGACTTGTTTGCAGGTTCTGGAGCAGGGCAACCCTTTGGCCCAAGGAGGGCTTATGGCTACCGGAACCGTCAAGTGGTTCAACGCTGAAAAGGGCTTCGGCTTCATCGCCCAGGACGGCGGCGGCCCGGATGTCTTCGTCCACTACTCCGCGATCAACGCGTCCGGGTTCCGCTCCCTCGAGGAGAACCAGGTCGTGAACTTCGACGTCACTCAGGGACCCAAGGGTCCGCAGGCTGAGAACGTCACCCCGGCCTAGTTGCCCGGGTCGGCCGATCGCGGCCGAGTGAGCAGTACCCAAGGAGCCCCGCTCCCCGTCTCGGCGGAGGAGCGGGGCTCCTGCCTTTCCCGGACACCGGGCGCGGGACCGCGGAACGCGGGACGACGGAACGCGGGACGACGGAAGCCCGGTCGCGGATCGCGGGACGACGGGGTGCTTGACCTTCACATCGTGTGAGGCCGTGCAGTGGGAGCCATCATGTTCACCATCGGAGACTTCGCCCGGCACGGGCGGGTGTCGGCCCGCATGCTGCGCCACTACGACGCCATCGGCCTGCTGCGCCCGGACCGCACCGACCCCGCCACCGGCTACCGCTACTACGGCGCCGCCCAGCTCGCCCGCCTCAACCGCGTCATCGCGCTCAAGGACCTCGGCTTCACGCTCCAACAGGTGCGGGCCGTCGTCGACGAACGGGTCGACGCGGACGAGCTGCGCGGAATGCTGCGGCTGCGCCGGGCGGAGCTGGAGGCGGCGATGGCCGCCGCGGCGGCCCGGCTGACCCAGGTCGAGGCGAGGCTCCGGTCCATCGAGAGCGAGGGACGCATGCCCGAGAACGACGTCCAGATCAAGCAGGTCCCGGCGGTGCGGGTCGCGGAGGTGACCTCCATGGCCCCGGGGTACCAGCCCCAGGACATCACCCCGGTCATCGGACCGCTGTACGAGAGGCTGTTCCCGCTGCTCGCCGCGGCGGGCGTCCGCCCCACCGGTCCGGGCATCGCCCGGTACGAGGACGGTCCGGACGGCGACGGAGCGGTCGTCGTCCACGCCGGCGTGACCGTCGAGGCCCCCGCCGGCCCGCTCGGCGACACGGGCGTCACCGTCGTCGAACTCCCCGCCTTCGAGGCGGCGACCATCGTGCACCGGGGCTCCATGGACCACGTTCTGGCGACCGAGCAGACCCTGGCCCGCTGGATCGACGACCACGGACGACGCCCGGCCGGATACTCCCGGGAGGTCTCCCTGGAGTGCCCGGAGGACCGCGAGGCGTGGGTCACCGAACTCCAGCTGCCCCTCGTCGGCTGACCTGACATCACCCTCCGTACGGGCCCTCGTCCCTCGTTCTTGTCGAGGGCCTGTGCAGAGCGTCACCCGATACTGACGAGCCCGCCCATGACAAGGCAGACTGTTGACCGCGATACCAACGGTATGAAGCAGAGCGGGATCAGCAGCACCGGCGGGGCGAGCAGGACAGGGGGGCATCATGGACCGCGACAACGGACCCGGCGTGCGCGTTCCGGAGCAACGGACGCCGCGGGAGCAAGCGGCCGGCACCGAACTGCGCTTCACCGTGCTCGGCCCGGTACGCGTCTGGCGCGGCGGCGAGGCACTCCCCTCGGGCTCTCCACAGCAACGCGCTCTGCTTGCAGCCCTGTTGCTGCGCTACGGCCGCACGGCCACCGCCGCCGAGCTCATCGACGCCCTCTGGGGTGACGAGCCGCCGTCCCAGGCCCTGGCCACGGTGCGTACGTACGCGTCCAGGCTCCGCAAGACCCTGGGGCAGGACACCCTGGTCAGCGAGGCGGGAGGCTACGCCGTCCGGATCCCGCGCGAGACACTCGACCTGACGCTGGCTCAGGACCTGGCCTCGGAGGCGGAGAAGGCGCGCGGCGGCGGGGACCGCGGCCAGGCCCGCGCGCTGATCAACAAGCTGCTCGGCCTCTGGGACGGCGAAGCCCTCGCCTCACTCCCCGGCCCGTACGCCGAGAACCAGCGCGCCGGCCTGGAGGAGTGGCGCCTCCAGCTCACCGAGACCCGGCTGGACCTCGACCTGGAGGTCGGCTGCCACGCGGAGGCGGTCTCCGAACTGACCGCGCTCACCGCCGCGCAGCCGCTGCGCGAGCGCCTGCGCGAACTGCTGATGGTGGCCCTGTACCGCAGCGGCCGGCAGGCCGAGGCACTCGCGGTGTACGCCGACACCCGCCGTCTGCTCGCGCAGGAACTGGGCGTCGACCCGCGCCCCGAACTGTCCCAGCTGCAGCAGCGGATCCTACGGGCGGACGAGGAGCTGGCCCGTCCGGCCGACGAGCCCGCCCCCGCCGCCGTGCCGGTCCGGCCGGCCCAGCTTCCCGCGACCGTGCCGGACTTCACGGGCCGCGCCTCGTTCGTGCGCGAGCTGGGCGACCGGCTGGTGACCGCCGAGGGGTCCGTCATGGCGGTCTCCGCACTGGCCGGCATCGGCGGCGTCGGCAAGACGACCCTCGCGGTCCACATCGCGCACCGGGCACGCCCGCACTTCCCTGACGGCCAGCTGTACGTCGACCTCCAGGGCGCGGGCGCCACGGCCGCCGAACCCGAGACCGTCCTCGGCGCGTTCCTGCGCGCACTGGGCACCGCCGACTCCGCGATCCCGGACTCCCTGGACGAACGGGCCGCGCTCTACCGCTCCGTCCTCGACGGCCGCCGCATCCTCGTCCTGCTCGACAACGCCCACGACGCGGCCCAGATCCGGCCCCTGCTGCCCGGTACGGAGGGTTGCGCCGCCCTGGTCACGAGCCGGGTCCGCATGGTCGGCCTGGCCGGCGCGCACCTCGTGGACCTGGACGTGATGTCGCCCGAGGAGGCCCTGCAGCTCTTCACCCGTATCGTCGGCGACGAACGCGTCCGCGCGGAGCGCGAGGCGGCCCTGGACGTGGTGGCGGCGTGCGGCTTCCTGCCGCTGGCCATCCGTATCGCCGCGTCCCGGCTGGCCGCCCGCCGGACCTGGACGGTCTCGGTGCTGGCCGCGAAGCTCGCCGACGAACGCCGCCGCCTCGACGAACTCCAGGCCGGCGACCTCGCGGTGAAGGCCACCTTCGAGCTCGGCTACGGCCAACTGGAACCGGCCCAGGCCCGCGCCTTCCGCCTCCTGGGCCTGGCGGACGGCCCGGACGTCTCCCTCGCGGCGGCCGCCGCCCTGCTGAACCTGGACCCCCACACGGCGGAGGACCTCCTGGAGTCGCTGGTCGACACCAGCCTCCTGGAGTCGGCGGCCCCGGGCCGCTACCGCTACCACGACCTGGTGCGCCTCTACGCGCGTGCATGCGCGGAACGGGACGAACAGCCGCCGGTGGAGCGGGAGCTGGCGCTCTCGCGACTGCTGGACTTCTACCTGGCCACGGCGGCGGGGGTGTACGCGCTGGAGCGGCCGGGGGACCGGCTCGCGGACCACCGGGAACCCACGCAGTACGCCGGCCTCGCCTTCGCCGACCGTCACGACGCACAGGACTGGCTCTACACCGAGGCCAACTCGCTTCTCGCATGCGTGCGTCAGTCCTCGGGCCGGGGCACGCTCCGCCGCGCGGTCGATCTGCTCTGGGCCGCCAAGGACCTGGCGGAGTCCGGCGCCAACTCGAAGCAGTACGAGGCGGCGGCGACCGCCGTGCGTGATCTGGCGCACGAGATGGGCGACGACCGGGCGGAGGGACGTGCCCTCACCACCCTCACCAATGTGCGGCTGGTGGCGGGACGGTTCGACCTGGCCGAGCGGGATGCCCAGCGGGCCATGGTGCTCGCACGGGCGGCCGACGATCCGCTGCCGAACTGCTGGGCGCCCAACGACCTCGGGATCATCGCGCTCTACCAGAACCGCCACTCCGACGGGGAGACGTACCTGGAGCAGGCCATCGCGAACTTCCGGGCCGACGAGAACCGCCCCGGTGAGGCCAGCGCCCTGTGCAACCTCTCCCGGATCCATCTCGCGATGGGGCGTACATCGAGCGCCGTGACCCTGGCCCAGCAGGGCATCGACATCTACGACGGCCTGGGCCACGCCCTGCGCGGCGCCAACGGCCGGTACGCACTTGGGCTGGCCCTCACCCAGCGGGGACATCTCTCGGACGCCGCGGAGCGGCTCGGCGAAGCCCTGGCGGTCTTCCGCGACAGCAGGCAACGTCTCTGGGAGGGCATGACGATCTTCCGCCTGGCCGAGGTCGACCTCGCCGCACGGGCTCCGGCGCAGGCGGCCGCGAAGGCGGAGAAGGCACTCGCCGTCCTGCGCGGGATAGGCGGGGAGTGGCGGAGGGGCAACGTGCTCATGGTGCTCGGCAGGGCTCTGCGGGACGTGGGCCAGGCGGGCCGGGCCCACGTCTGCTGGCACGAAGCCCTGGCCATATACGAAGGGCTGGGTTCGCCCGAGGCTGCGGAGGTACGCGCTCTGCTCAGCCCCGCGGCCGCCGCCTGAGCCGTCACGGGAGGCGTTCATCGTTCGTTTATCGCGACCCGGCATTCTCTCCCTTGTCGAACCGTCGCGTCGGGGGGCAGACGGTCCGGCATACGCCGCAGGGATATGTTGAGCGGCCATGAAGGCCCGCCCGGGGACCCACGGGGGAGTTGCCGGGCGGGCCCGCCGAACGCAGGCAGCAATTCAGGGAGCTGACACGATGACCGATGCCAAGAAGAAGCCCGTCGACGCCAAGCCGCTCGACAACCACGCCACCGGCGAAGAGCTGACGACGCTGGACAACCACGCCACCGGCGGCGGCATCACCACCCTGGGCGACAACCACGCCACGGGCGGCGAGGCCAAGCTGCTCGACAACCACGCCACCGGCGAGCCGGCAGACCAGATCTGATCCGACGGGGGGAGCGGCCGCGGCGGCGCGGAGGGGGAGCCGTCGCGGCCGCTGCACGTCCGCGCACCACGCGAGCAGGGCCCGAGCCTTCCGGCTCGGGCCCTGCTCGTTGCCGCGGCTGTCAGTAGCGCAGCTCCGCCGTGACCAGGCAGCGCTTCACGCGGGAGACGGAGCGCGGGCTGTCCATCCGGACGGCGACGATCCTGGACTCGCCCCCGTCGACCTCGACGTCGGTCTCGCCCGTGTCGACGGTCAGGCCCTTGGCGTCGACGAAGGTCACGTCGACCTCGTACACGTGCGTGCCCGTCGCGGTCGAGCTGACCTCGATCGACGAGGAGGTGTTCGCCTTGCGCTTGCCCTTCTTGGGCTGGGCGCAGCGGACGACGCGCAGGCCGGGGGCCTCCGACGCGGTCGCGCCGGGCGTGGCCGACTCGTACGTGGAGCCGCCGGACGAGCTCGACGAGCTGTCGTAGTCGTCATCGTCGTCGTAGTCGCGGTAACCGTTGTTGCTCTTCTTGGAGCTGGAGCAGCCACCGCCGGAACTGCCGCTGCTGCGGCTCTTCCCGCTCTTGCCGCTCTTACCGCCGTGACTGGACGTCGAGAACCCGGTGAGCGCGAGCACCACCACGACCAGGACCGCCGCGAACCTCATCCGTCGCCGCACCATCGATGCAGCCCCCCTAGCTGTTGCCGGCTTCTTCGGCCGTCGCACGGCCGCGCGACACCGTAACGCACAGCATTCCGTCCACTCCCCCATGATGCGGTCATGACCCTGTCACGGTCTTGTCATGGTCTCCGATGGCAGGAGAATGCGGCCGGGCGTAGCGTCGGTCCGGGGAGCGGTGCGCACAGCCGTGCGCCTTGACGGGAGGCTGTCGATGATCCGCAACGTCCTCGGTTCCGTCGTCGCCCTCGTGGGAGCGGCGGCAGCGGTGCAGAGCCCCTTCCACAGCTGGTACGACGACCGCCTCGGGCGGGACTACCGCATCCAGGACCTGTTCGACGGGATCACCGGGGTCTCCTCGTCCGTCATGGGCTCGGTCCTGCTGCCGTTCCTGTTCGCCGCGCTGGTGACGATCGTCGGCGTCGTGCTCCGCTCGCGCTGGGTGGTGGCCGTCGCGGGCCTGGTCGTCCTCGGCTTCACCGTGCTGTGGATGGTGCGGGTGGGACAGGCGGCGGGGAGCCTGACCGTCGGCGGCGACGGCTCCGGGCTCCACTGGGGCGTGGCGCAGGCGCTGGCGGGCGGCGTCCTGCTCCTGCTGGGCGCACTGGTGATGTCGGGCCGGCGCGGAGTACGGCGGGGGCGTGCCGCCGAGCCGTATCCCGTGCCGCCGGACGACCGCCCCGGCACCTGGCCTCCGACCCAGGAGCCGGGACCTTCCGCGTACACGTCCCCCGGGCCGGAGCCCGAGGCTGACCCGTACACGGGCCCCGGACGGCACCGGGCGGAGAACCTGGCGGCCCCGGGCGACGAGGACACCGCGGAGTTCCCGGTCCAGGACGGGACCTACCCCGTCCAGGGCGAGCAGCAGGAGCGGGACCGGTACCACCCGCCCCACCCCTGAGCGTCAGGTCCGGGCCCTGCTGCCCGTCCCGGTGCCCTTCAGCGCGTCCAGGGCGTACACGCATCGGTCCTTGCTGCACGCGTACACGACACCCGCCTGCGCCACCGGGGAGCCGGTGATCTCCCCGCCCGTGGCCAGCTTCCAGCGGAGCTGGCCGCCGGCCGCGTCCAGCGTGTAGAGCACGTGGTCCGCCGAACCGAAGTGGACCCGGCCGTCGGCGACCACCGGGGACCCGACCACGTCACCGCCCGCCGCGAAGCGCCACTTGGGGGTGCCGGTCACCGCGTCCAGGGTGTAGAGCGCGCTGCCGCTGCCGACGTGCACGTTGCCCGCCGTGACCAGCACGGGCTCGATGGACTGCCGGGCCTCGGTCGCGATCCGCCACCGGTCCTTGCCGGTCGAGGCGTCCAGGGCGTACACGGTGCCGAGGTAGTCGGCGAGGTACACCCCGCCGCCCGTGACCGCCGGGCCCGGCGCGAAGGCGGGCGGGGACAGGAAGACGGCCGGTGACTCGAAGTGCCAGCGCACCCGGCCCGAGGCCATGTCCACGGCCAGCACCCGGGTACCCGCCGCGACGTACACGGAGCCGTCGGGCGCGGGGGTGACCCGGACCGGGACCCCGCCGCAGGAGGCGGCGTCGCCGACGGGGTACGACCACCGCTCGGTGCCGGTGCGCGCGTCGACGGCCCGGAGCCGGGCGTCCTGCCACAGGAACACCGTGCCGTCATGGATGACGGGACCGGCCTCCGCCGTCTCGAAGTCCGTCTGGAGGCCCGTGGCCTCCCACAGCTTCTCGCCGCCGGACGCCTCCCACGCCTGTACGCCGCCGCCCCGTGTCCCGGTCAGGACCGTGCCCCGGTCGGCCTTGAGGGAGTACACCCAGGCGTCGGTCTGGAGGCGCCACCGCTCTGCGCCCGTCGCCGCGTCCAGCGCGTAGAGGGACGGGCCGTCCGAGGCGTGGATCCGGCCGCCGTCGACGGTCATCGACCAGGCCACGTCGCGGGTCTTGAACTGGCGGCGCCCGTTGCCGACGTCCAGGGCGTGGACCTCGAAGGACGTCACGTACAGCAGGTCGCCGACCACGACAGGGGTCCCCCACACGTCGTTCGACATGCGGAAACGCCACGGCCGCCAGCGTTCCGGGGCGGCTGGTGCCGCGTCCGGGGCCGGTGCCGGGGCGGGCACGGGTGCGGCCGGCAGGGCCGAGGTGTGCCCGCCGGGCGGGCGCACCCAGCCGGTCGCGGGGTCGGCGTGTGCCGCCGCGGGGCCGCGTACGTCCACGGGGCGCGGCCCGGGTCCGATCGGCACCTTGACACCGGGCAGCCGCACGGGGCCGCCGTCGGGGGCGGGCGACGACACCGGCGCGGGGCCGGCGCGGTCCGCAGGTCACCGCCGGCTCGCCACGCCCCGTCCCGGTCGGCACCCGGCGGGGGCCGCTGCGGAGGCGGGGGAACGGCCATCGGAGCGGGCGCCACGGTGACGGCACGGCCACCGCCTCGGCGCTGCTCGATCATGGCGGTCGCGACGGTCGGCAGCCAGGCCGACGCCGTGCCGCTGTCGTCGCTGCCGGAGGCGAACAGGTGCGGGGCCAGCTGGGCCTGCAGGTCCGCCGGGCTCGGCCGCCGGGTCGGGTCCATCTGCATGCAGGACTCGATCAGCGGGCGGAGGTCGTCGGGCAGCCCCTCGGTGTCGGGGCCCTCCCGCAGCAGCATGAACACGGTCTCGACCGGGTTCGCCCCGTGGAAGGGCGCGTGCCCCGTCGCCGCGAAGACCAGGGTCGAACCGAGCGAGAAGATGTCGCTGGCCCCGGTCACGCTGCGCGAGTCGCGCGCCTGCTCCGGTGACATGTAGGCGGGCGTGCCCACCGCCACGTTCGTCATGGTCAGCCGGGTGTTGGAGACCCCGGACGCGATCCCGAAGTCGATCACCCGCGGCCCGTCCTCGACCACGAGGACGTTGGACGGTTTCAGGTCCCGGTGGACGAGGCCCGCGCCGTGGATCGACTGGAGGGCCTCCGCGATGCCGGCGGCCAGCCAGCGCACGGCCTGCGTCGGCATCGGCCCGCACTCACTCACTATCTCCTCGAGGGAGGGCGCGGGTACGTAGGCGGTGGCCAGCCAGGGCACGGCCGCCCTCGGGTCGGCGTCGACCACGGCCGCGGTGTAGAACCCGCTGACCGCACGGGCCGCCTCCACCTCACGCGTGAAGCGGACCCGGAACAGCTGGTCCTCGGCCAGTTCCGTACGGACCGTCTTGATCGCCACCCGTCGGCCCGACGCCGACCTCGCCAGATAGACCAGCCCCATGCCGCCGGCCCCGAGCCGTGCCAGCACCTCGAACGGGCCGATCCGCCTCGGGTCATGCTGCGTCAGCTGCTCCACTTGCCTGCCACCTCCCCGTACGGGCCTCAGGAACAGAAGCCCGCGAATTCCCGCCCTGTGCAGCGTCTCACCAGTGGGCACCACTTGGCGGTGCGCACCCTGATTCTTCCTGTCTCGGGGCCTGGTTGCGAACCCGGGGGCGAGTCGGGGTGTTGTGTGGCACAACATCCCTTTCAGGACAGCCGTGGAACGGCCGTGGGACGGCTACGGCAGCGGTTCCGTCGGCTGGAGCACGGCGAAAGCCGCACCCTGGTCGTCCTGGAGGACCGCCGTCCGTCCGTACGGGCTGTCGAGGGGCGAGGCCGTGATCCGGCCACCGAGACGGGTGGCGGTCTCGACGGCGCGGTCGCGGTCGGCGACGGCGAAGTAGGTCAGGAAGTAGCTGGGCAGCATCTCGGGGAAGGCGTCCGTGATGACGGCGCGCCCGCAGACCGCCGTGTCCTCGCCGGGTTCGGTGCCGGCGGGTGACCAGACGCGGAAGGGCTCCGGCGCCCCCGCGGAGCCGGGCAGCTCGATGTCGGTCCCCCGGAATCCGAGTGCCTCCTCGTAGAAGGCGTCCACGCGCTCGGGCCGGCGGGTGTGGACCTCGGTCCAGCAGAAGGAACCCGGGGCGTTCCGCTTCTCGAAACCGGCACGCTCACCCGCCTGCCAGAGGCCGAAGACCGCGCCGCCGGGGTCGGCAGCCTGGGCGAGGACCCCGGCGGCACCGGCCCGTACCGGGTCGGTGATCACCTGGCCGCCCGCCTTCCGGACCAGGGCGACGGTGGCGAGGATGTCGTCGGTGGAGAAGTAGACGCCCCAGGTCGTGGGCATGCGGCCGTCCTGCTTGGCGGCGAGCGCGGCGACGAGCTCCCCGTCGCTGTACGCGTCGGCGAAGGGCATGCCGTCCCCCGCCCGGAACGTCCAGCCGAAGAGCCCGCCGTAGAAACGCTTGCCGGCCTCCAGGTCCGAGAGCTGCACGTCCACCCAGCACGGCGCGGACTGCGCGAATACGGCCATGGCCCGGGTCCTTCCGTCGCTGTGCGGGCGTGACGGCACCTCGACGACGCCGCGGCTGTGGATCGCGGTGGACCACCACGAGGCCGGCCGTGACGTCCATCACACTCAACGTAGCGTCGGGGGGCCCGGGGCGCGCCCCGAGGGGCCGAATAGAACTTTTGCCCGAATCGTGAAGCCTTCACCCGCCCCATGGACGGAAGTTGTCCACCGAAGTTATCCACAGGCTGTTGATAACAACATCGCACCACGGCACCCCGAGTGAGGCCGTGGAGAAATTCCATAAACCCTCACGGCCGCGCGGAATTACCGCTCGCACACCCTCGGGAATTGCGCTGTCACCCTGTCCGGACTGGGGCGTTCCCCATTTGCAGTCGGTCAGATCGCGCTCGGTTCACCCCTCGGTAAGCTGACGGCATGACAGGACAAGTGCGCACCGTCGACGGCCGCGTGGCTGGTCGGCGAGGTCAGGCGACGCGGCAGAAGCTGCTCGACTGCCTCAGCGAGATGCTCAGCTCCTCGCCGTACCGGGACGTCAAAGTCATCGACGTGGCCCGGAAGGCGGGGACTTCACCCGCGACTTTCTACCAGTATTTCCCCGACGTCGAGGGCGCCGTTCTCGAACTCGCCGAGGAAATGGCCAAGGAAGGCGCCGGACTGACCGAACTGGTCGGCGGCCGCTCCTGGGTCGGCAAGGCCGGCTGGCAGGCCTCCGAAGAACTGGTCGAGGGATTCCTCGACTTCTGGCGGAGGCACGACGCGATCCTCCGTGTCGTCGACCTCGGCGCGGCCGAGGGGGACAAGCGGTTCTACAAGATCCGCATGAAGGTCCTGAACTCCGTCACCAACTCCCTCGCGGACGCGGTCAAGGAGCTCCAGTCCAAGGGCAGGGTGGACAAGGACGTCAGCCCCGGCGCGGTGGCGGGCTCCCTCGTCGTCATGCTCGCGGGGGTCGCCTCGCACCAGAAGGGCTTCACCACCTGGGGCGTGAAGCAGGCCGAACTCCGCCCCAACCTCGCTCTGTTGGTCCACCTGGGCATCACCGGCAAGAAGCCGGTCAGGTAGGCGCCGGCCAGGACACCACCGCACCCGCCGGGCGCCGGACCCCGTCCGGCTCCCCACGTCCTGTCTCACCGACGGCGGACCACCCATGTGGTCCGCCGTCGGCGTTTCCGCACCGGCGCGCAAGGCTGTGGAATGGACCCATGAGCGATGCACAGAAGGACTTCCGCGACCTGCTCCACACCCAGCGCGTCTGGGACGTGCCCCTCCCCCGTTTCGACCCGTCCTCCGCTCCCGCCGCCCCTCTGCCCCTCTTCCACGCCTGGTTCGCCGAGGCGGTGGCCGCCGGGCAGACGGAGCCGCACACCATGACCCTGGCTACCGCGGACGCCGAGGGCCGGCCCGACGTGCGCACGCTGATGCTGCACGACGCGGACGAGCGCGGCTGGCACTTCGCCACGCACGCCACCAGCACGAAGGGCCGCCAGCTCGCCGCACGCCCGTACGCGGCGCTCGGCTTCTACTGGCCCGCCCAGGGCCGTCAGGTAAGGGTGCGGGGCGCCGTCGCCCCCGCCGGCCGCGAGGAGAGCCGCGCCGATCTGCGCGCCAGGTCCACCGGCGCGCTGGCTGCCGCGCTGACCGGGTCGCAGAGCGAGGTGCTGCCCTCGCGGGAGGAGCTCGTACGGGCCTCCGAGGCGGCCTGGGACCGCGCGCGCTCGGAGCCGGACGCCGAGGCGGAGACCTGGACGCGTTACGTGGTCGAGCCCCGGGAGGTGGAGTTCTTCCAGGGCGACGGCCAGCGCCGGCACGTGCGGCTGCGGTACCGCCGTGACGGTGCGGCCTGGACCCGCGAGCTCCTCTGGCCCTGAAGCGGTACTTATACGGTTTTTGCATGGAAGGGGCACTATGGGAGTCAGGTGAGCTCTTGGAGGCACCCATGGCACGAACCCGTTCCCGTTACGCCCCCGACCGCGGTCTGACCACCCGCATGGTGAGCACGATGTTCTTCATCGGACTGCTGTACGTGGTCCTCGTGGGCGTGCTGCTGGCCGTCCTGCGCGGCGCCTGGCCCGTCATCCTGATCCTGACGGGCGGGATGTTCGTCGCCCAGTTCTGGTTCAGCGACCGCATCGCGGCGTACGGCATGGGCGCCCGGGAGGTCACCCCGCAGGAGGCGCCGGAGCTGCACGGGGCGATCGACCGGATCTGCGCCCTCGCCGACATGCCGAAACCCCGGGTGGCCGTCGCGCGCAGCGACGTACCGAACGCCTTCGCGACCGGCCGCAGCGAGCGGACGGCCCTGGTCTGCGCCACGACGGGTCTGCTGCGCAGACTGGAGCCCGAGGAGCTCGAAGGCGTCCTCGCCCACGAGATGTCCCACGTCGCGCACCGCGACGTCGCCGTGATGACGATCGCGTCGTTCCTCGGGGTCCTCGCCGGCATCGTCACCCGGGTCGCCCTGTGGGGCGGCTTCGCCCGCAACAGCCGGGGCAACGACCCCGCGGGCATCATCATCATGCTCATCCCGCTGATCAGCGCGGTCGTGTACGCCCTCAGCTTCCTGCTGACCCGGCTGCTCTCCCGCTACCGGGAGCTCTCGGCCGACCGCACGGCCGCCCTGCTCACCGGCCGCCCCTCGGCGCTCGCCTCCGCCCTCACCAAGGTGAGCGGGCAGATGGCCAGGATCCCGACGGAGGACCTGCGGAAGGCGGAGCCGTACAACGCCTTCTACTTCGTGCCCGCCTTCGCCTCCAAGGAGAGCCTGGGCCGGCTGCTCTCCTCCCACCCGACCCTCGAACAGCGTCTGGACCAGCTGGCCCGTATCTCCGCCGACCTGTCGCACCCGTGAGGAGCCTCCGTGGGCCTGCTCGACAGCATCCTGGGGCGCAGCAAACCCGTCCGCCCCGACCTCGACCAGCTCTTCGCGGTCCCCTCCGCGGCGCTGACCCTCCAGGCCAGCACCGGTTTCGCACCGACCGGGGTCGGCTCCGTGTGCTTCGCGGGGGTGGAGGGCGGCACGTTCGCCCGTATCCAGGAGGACGTACGGGAACTGCTCGACGCGGACACGGGGCGTGGAGGGATCCCCGTCGGGTTCAGCCGGGACTCCTACGGCTACACCTGGCTGCTCGCCCGCCAGGAGACCGGGGCCGACGGCACGGCCGCCCTGGTCAACGACCTGCACGCGGTCAACACCCTGCTTCAGGACGGCGGCTTCGGCCCGCACCTGCTCTGCTCGTTGATCGGGTTCCGGGACCCGGAGGGTCGCTCGCTGGCCCTCGTCTACCTCTACAAGCGGGGCACGTTCTACCCGTTCGCCCCGGCCCCCGGCGGCGGGGAGAGGCGCGACAACCAACTGGAGCTCCAGGTGCGGGCCGTGCTCGGCGACGACCTCCGGGTGGAGGGCGACCTGTCGCGCTGGTTCCCGGTCTGGGGCGCTCCTGGCCTCTGAACGGGGCGCGCTCCGCGGGCCCGTGATCATTTCGCAACCGATTCCGGTCCGGACCGGAACCCATCATGTTCATGTCCTATTACGCTCCGAAGCATGCCCGAAAGCACCCATGTCCCCGGTGACGCCCCGCCCGCCTCCATCGACCGCACCGACGGCCGGCCGGTCTACGTGATCGGCGGCGGCCCCGGTGGTCTCGCCGCCGCCGCGGCCCTGCGGGAGCAGGGCGTACGCGCGGTGGTGCTGGAGAAGTCCGGCCGCGTCGGGTCGTCCTGGCGGGGTCATTACGACCGGCTGCACCTCCACACGATCCGGCGCTGGTCCGCCCTGCCGGGGCTGGCGATGCCCCGCCGGTTCGGGCGCTGGGTGTCGCGCGACGACATGGTGCGCTACCTGGAGAAGTACGCCGAGCACCACGAGCTGGAGGTGGTGACGGGCGTCGAGGTCTCCCGGATCGACCGGAGCGACGACGGCACGGGCTGGCAGCTGAGCGCGACCGGCGGCCGGGTGCTGACCGGCCGGGCCGTGGTGGTGGCCACCGGCTTCAACCACACCCCGCGGATCCCCGCGTGGACGGGCAGCGAGGACTTCACCGGCGAGCTGCTGCACGCCGCGGAGTACCGCTCCCCGGCCCCGTACGCGGGCAGGGACGTCCTGGTCGTCGGCATCGGCAACACCGGCGCGGAGATCGCCGTGGACCTGGTCGAGGGCGGGGCTTCCCGGGTGCGGATCGCGGTCCGCACGGTCCCGCACATCGTGCGGCGCTCGACGGCCGGCTGGCCCGCCCAGGCGACCGCCGTCCTGGTGCGCAGGCTCCCGGTCCGGCTCGTCGACCGGGCGGGCAGCCTGATGTGCCGTGTCTCCGTCCCCGACCTGGCGGCGCAGGGTCTTCCCCGCCCCGGCACGGGCCTGTACTCCCGGGTCAAGGAGGGCGCGATCCCCGTCCAGGACGTCGGGCTGATCGACGCGGTGAGGAGTGGCACGGTGGTTCCCGTGGCGACGGTGGGGTCGTTCGACGGGGACGCGGTGGTGCTGGCCGACGGCACACGGATCACCCCGGACGCGGTGATCGCGGCGACCGGCTACGAACGTGCCCTGGAGGGGCTGGTCGGCCATCTCGGCGTGCTGGACCCGAGGGGCCGTCCCGTGGTGCACGGCGCCCGCACCCCGGACGGGGCTCCGGGCCTGTACTTCACCGGCTTCACCAACCCGATCAGCGGGATGCTCCGCGAGATGGCCCTGGACGCCCGGAGGATAGCCGCCCGCGTCGCGAAGGAGGGCTGAGCCGGCCGGTCCCTCAGACCGCCGGCATCGCGTCTCCGGCACGTGCGCGGCGGATCATCAGGGCCATCAGCGCGGCCATGGCGCACAGGGCGCCCGAGGCGTACCAGACCACGTCGTACGAGCCGGTCACGTCCCGGGCCACCCCGCCGAGGAACGCCACGAGGGCCGCCCCCACCTGGTGCGAGGCCAGGACCCAGCCGAAGACGATCGCGCTGTCCTCGCCGTACTGCTCGCGGCACAGGGCCAGGGTCGGCGGGACGGTGGCGACCCAGTCCAGGCCGTAGAAGACGATGAAGAAGACCATCGGCGGGTGCACCGCCGGGCCCATCAGCATCGGCAGGAACAGCAACGAGACGCCCCGCAGCGCGTAGTAGACGGCCAGCAGCCTGCGGGCGTCGAAGCGGTCCGTGAGCCAGCCGCTGAAGATCGTCCCGATGATGTCGAATACACCGATGACCGCCAGCAGGGAGGCCGCGGCCGTGATCTCCATGCCGTGGTCGTGGGCCGAGGGGACGAAGTGGGTGCGGATCAGGCCGTTCGTGGAGGCGCCGCAGATGGCGAACGAGCCCGCGAGCAGCCAGAACGGACCCGTGCGGGCCGCGCCGAACAGGACGCGCAGGGTGCGGGCCGCGGCCCCCGTCGCGGGCGCCGGCTTCTCCACGTAGGTGCCGCCGTAGGGGGCGATACCCACGTCGGCCGGATGGTCGCGCATGAGGAGCCAGACGAAGGGGATGACGACGAGGGCGGCCAGGGCGACCGTCACGGAGGCGGGCCGCCATCCGTGCCGGTCGACGATCCAGGCGCACAGCGGCAGGAAGACCAGCTGGCCGGAGGCACCCGCCGCGGTCAGGATCCCGGTGACAAGTCCGCGGCGGGCCACGAACCAGCGGTTGGTGACGGTCGCCGAGAAGGCCATCGCCATCGAACCGGTGCCCAGCCCGACGAGCAGGCCCCAGTAGAGCATCAGCTGCCAGGACGCGGTCATCCACACGCTCGCCAGCGCCCCGGTCGCGACCGTGCCGAGCGCGACGACCACGACCCGGCGGATACCGAACCGGTCCATCAGCGCGGCGGCGAACGGGGCGGTCAGCCCGTACAGCGCCATGTCGAGGGAGACGGCGAGGCCGATCTCGCCGCGTGACCATCCGAACTCCGTGTGGAGGGGGTCGATCAGGAGGCCGGGCAGAGAGTTGAAGGCCGCTCCGCCGATGATCGTCACGAAGGTGACGGCAGCGACGATCCACGCGCGGTGGATCAGCGGACGGGAGCGGCGGCGAGGCGCGTCCTCGATCGCCGTGCTGTCGGTTGTCAGGTTCACGCGCTCAGCATCGGCCCGGCGGAGCACCCCGGACGAGTGGCCGGAAGGACACCCTTCGCAGGGATCGGGCCAGTGGATCGGCCGGTGGATCGGGCCGGAGGGTCAGGCCCGCGCCGGCCGTCGCCCGGACGGCAGCCGGCTGTGGACGGCCCAGGCCAGGGCGGCTCCCACCGCGTACCAGAACAGGTCCGGCGCGTTGAACGTCGATCCGAGCACCAGCCGCGCCACCGCGCTCTGCCGGGAGAGTTCGGCCGGTACGCCCGTGAGCTGGGCCAGTTCCACCGCCCAGCTGAAGGCCAGCGCGACGGCAGCGGCCGTCGGCGGCCGTACCCGGGGCACCAGGAGGACCACCAGGGCGTGGATCAGGACGGTGTAGAAGGCGTCACCCGCGTACTTCGCCACATCCCCGCCCGCCACCGAGCGGACACCGAGACCCGCGGCAACGGTCAGGAGAGCCGCCGCAGCGGCGGCCGCCCGGACGACGGCCGCCCCGGGGACGGAAGCGCGTGCGGCCGGTGTTTTCCTCATGACCGGTACGTTTATCAGGACGCAGGCGGTTACGCCCAATCCGCGGAAGAGCAGGAGTCCGGATGCGCCACCGTGTGGTCGTTCTCGCGCTCGACGGAGTACTCCCCTTCGAACTGGGCATCCCCCAGAGGATCTTCGGCCGGTCGATGGGCACCGAGCCGAACGGCCGGGGCGAGAAGCTCTACGACGTGGTGACCTGCTCCGTGCGCCCGCCGGGTCCCGTCCGCACCGACGCCGACTTCAGCATCATGGTCGAGCACGGCCCGGAGGTACTCGCCACGGCCGACACCGTCGTCGTCCCGGCCTCGTACGGACTCGGTCCCGTGTACGAGGAGGGCCGGCTGACCACCGAACTGGCCGCCGCGTTCACGCACGTCGGACCGGGGACCCGCATCGTGTCCATCTGCACGGGCAGCTACGTCCTCGCGGCGGCGGGGTATCTCGACGGGCGTCCCGCCACCACGCACTGGTCCTCCGCCGATCACTTCCAGCGGCTCTTCCCGAAGGTCCGCGTCGATCCGGACGTCCTGTTCGTCGACGACGGGGACGTCCTGACCTCGGCCGGGGTGGCCGCCGGGATCGATCTCTGCCTGCACATCGTGCGCCGTGACCACGGCACCGCCGTCGCCAACGACGTCGCCCGCCGTACGGTCGTCCCCCCGCACCGCGACGGCGGCCAGGCACAGTTCATCCGGCGCCCGATGCCGGAGGCGGGGCTCGCCACGACGACGGCCGCACGCGCCTGGGCGCTCGGGCGACTCGAACAACCGATTCTGCTGCGTGACATGGCACTGCGGGAGTCGATGAGCGTACGCACCTTCACCCGGCGCTTCCGTGAGGAGGTGGGCCTCAGCCCGGGGCAGTGGCTCGCCCAGCAGCGCGTCGAGCGGGCACGGCATCTGCTGGAGTCCACCGACCTGTCGATCGACCGCGTGGCACGGGACGCGGGCTTCGGCACGGCCACCTCCCTGCGCCAGCATGTGCAGGCCGCGCTGGGGGTGTCGCCCACGGTCTACCGGCGGACGTTCCGGTCGGCGTCCGCAGGGCTCTGAGGGCCGGGGCCCTCAGAGACGGGCCGGGTCGCCGGGCTGCTCCCGGATCGCAGGGATGATCACCGGGCCGCCGCGGTCGATCTCGCACCAGATCCGCTTGCCCGCACCTTCCGGCTGCCAGCCCCAGCGGTCCGCCAGGCCGTCCACCAGCTCCAGGCCGCGGCCGTTCGTGTCCTCACCTTCCGCGTGACGCGGCTGGGGCGGACGACAGCTGGTGTCCGCCACCTCGACGCGCACCGTCCCGGCCGAACCCGCCTGGCCGGCCGAGCCGAACAGCATCCGCAGCACGGCCGGACAGCCCGTGTGGACCACCGCGTTGGTGACGAGCTCCGAGATCAGCAGGATGAGCGTTTCCGCGAGGGGCTCGTCGTCCTCCATCCCGGACCCGATCAGCCTCGACCGCGCCCATCTGCGGGCCCGCCCCACCTCCGCGGGATCCGGCCCGACCTCCAGCTGAACCTGAAGCACCTGCACCGCTCACACCATCCGAACCGGCGGACACATCGCCTCGCGCCTCCTCAGGGTCACGGAACGTGACTCCCCTTCGAGACAGCATGGTTGACGTACAGTCACCGCAACAAGCGCTTCGGGCATATTCCAGCGCGAAGGAGTACGCGTGGTCCATACTGTGCGACGCGCGCTGCGGAGAGTCGAACAGAAGCGCACCGGCGCCCCGGGGAACGTGTCCCCGGCAGGACCGCCGCAGCTCCGTGGGGTGCGAGCAGGGCACCGTGTACCGCCCGGGGCCGCCATGGGGGCCGTACCCGGATCCTCCGGTTCCAGTACCACTCGCATCCCAGGGAGCGTACCCGAGACGGCGCCCGCGACTCCGCCCGGTGACGGAACGCTCCGGGGGCGCACCCGGCTTTCGGATGCGTTGCGTCACCCGCGACGCGCCCTCCGCGCGCCCCCGGCCAGTCACGACCGTCCGCCGGAGGGCGCGCGGCCAGGCCCGGGGCCGGACCGCGGGAGGATGTCAACTACTCATATCGCCGGGCGTGTTGACCTGGGCCTCGCCATGGGGCCGGGCATGGGGAAGGCGCCCGTCGCGGCGCCCGGCGGTCACGCGTCGGGTTCGATGACCGTGAAGTACGCGGAGAAGGCGGCGACCGCCTCGGCCTCGGCGATCCGCCCGTCCTGGTCGGTGTCCAGGCTCCGTGCCGCGACGCTCGCGATGTCGTCCTCGGCCCCCAGCACCCTCAGGGCGCGCTCCACCCGGTCGACCGGGGCCGAGGCGGGCGCGGCGCCCTCCGGGTCCGTCCCCGCCGCGACGGCGAGCGCCGCGCGCAGGAAGGGCCGTGCGATCTCCGCGAAGCGTTCCGGGTTGTCCCTCAGCCGTTTCACGGCCCCGCCGACGAACTCCTGCCGGGTGACGCGCTGGTCCCCGTCCACGTCGGCGATTCCCGCCATGCCCTGCCAGAAGGCCTCGGCGCCCGTGTAGAGCGACTGGCCGCGGTCGCAGCGGGCCGTCGTACCGAACTCGGTGAGCAGACGGGCCGCGGCGGCGTTGAAATCGGCGCGATCGATGTAGCCGTTGCCGTCCTGGTCGAAGGCGGCGAAGCGGTGCGCGATCTTGCGCTCGTACTCTGCGCTGTCCATGCGGGGAGCGTACGACGCCGGAAGGCGTCACGTGTCACCAACTGCCTTCAGCGGTGTGACAACCTCGTGCGGGAGCGGCGCGTCACGCGGTGAGCGGCCGGGACGTGTCGTCGGTGGCGGCGCCGGCGTCGGGATAGACGTCGAAGAGGCGCCGCACGCCCAGGGCGCCGAGCACCTTGTTGACGTGCGAGCCGTCGACCGCGCCCCGGGCCGGGAGGATCAGCCGCAGCCGGCCGCCGCAGGACTTCATGAGACGCCGGGCGGCGATCAGGACGTTGACGCCGCTGGAGTCGCAGAAGAGGACGCCGGAGAGGTCGAGGACCACGTCGTGCCGGCCCGCGGCCACGGCCCCGTGGACGGACTGACGCACGACGGGTGAACTCACGAGGTCGAGTTCGCCGTGGATCCGCAGCACCGTCCACGTGTCCTGCTCGGTCTCGTACACCTTCAGCGTCACGCGACTCGGCCTCTCGTTCCGGGGCTCCGGAGGATCCGGAAGTTTCCGTTCCTCCTCGCGGCTGCCCGCTGCGCCACCTGCGAAACACCCTGCGGCCCACCAGCCTGGCACAGGATTCATCCAGAAATGATCACTTCAGGATCGTTTACGCGATCAGGAAGGGGCAAGGGGTGAAGCATTCCCTATCATTCGGCGCCACTCCAGGGACGTACTTGCCGGAAAGGCGCGTGTTCGGAGGATGCTGCCGACTAGATTCGACGTGACGAGAGGCACAGGGCTGGGGGCCGGATGGCGAAGGACGCACCACCGCGCTGGGACCGCCGCATGCAGCAGCGGCTGGCCCGTGGCGAGGCGGCGGCGCTCGGCGAGCTCTACGACCGGTTCGCCGCTCTCGTCCACAGCCAGGCCCACCGCATGCTCGACGACGAGGACGCCGCGGACCAGGTGACGCGCGAGGTCTTCGGCCACATCTGGGAGAACCCCGGCGCCTACGACCCGAAGCACGGCTCGATGCGCTCCTGGGTGGCGCGGCTCACCCACCGCAGGTCCGTGCAGAGGCTCCGCGGGACACAGGACGAGGACGATGGGCCCGACGCGGACGCACGGGCCCAGGAGCTGGAGCACCGGGTGCTCAAGGCCACCGCCGCGGCCCGTGCCGACTACATCGTCGCCTCCATGCCCGCGTCGCTGCGCGCCGCCCTGGAACTCGCGTACGTCCAGCGGCGGGACTACCGGCAGGCCGCCGCCGACCTCGGAGTCACGGGGGACGAGGCGAGGCGCCGGCTGCGGCTCGGCCTCCAGTTGCTCTCCACCGCGAACACCCGGCCCTCGGCGGACTCCGCTCCTCCCGGCTACGGACCGACACCGTGAACGGCGGCCAGGACGGCGGCCTCGACGGGGAGAAGCCGGTGGAACGCCGCATACCGGGGCCCCGGCCGGCCGCGGACGACCGGGAGACGCTGCCGCCGGTCCGGTCCGGGGCGCGGGAACCGGCGAAGCCCCCCGAACCCGGGCCGCCGGGGCCATCGCTCCCGCACGGGGTGCTCAAGTCGCTGCTCGGCGCCTGGGCTCTGGCCGCCTGCTCCGCCGAGGAGACCGCGGCCGTCGAGAAGCACCTCACCTCGTGCGCGCCCTGCGCCGACGAGGGCCTGCGGCTGCGCGACGCCGTGGGCCTGCTGCACACCGACGGCACCCTGGACCTGGACCCGATGCTCCGGTCGCGGGTCCTGGAAGGCTGCCTGGGCCGCCGCCCGGCGCGCATTCCCGTCCCGTCGTGGGCCGCCCCCTACGACGCGGAGACCGCACGGCTCGACGCGCTGCTGCGGGACATCGGCGACGCGGAGTGGCACGCGCCGGTGCGGCTCAAGTGGTTCGAGGCGGACCGGCAGGTGAACCGCAGGACGACGGTCGCCGGGGTGATCGGCCATCTGATGGCCGTCGACGGCCTGGTGTCCGCGGCGCTGGGTCTGGACGACCCGCTCGGGAAGACGGACGGCGCCCTGCCGCCGACGCCGACCGGGCGCACCGAGGCGTACTGGTCCGCCGCGCGTCGCCCGCCCACCCGGACCGTACGGGAGCCCTGGCGCGACCAGAGCCATTCGCTCGTCCGCACGGTGTCGTTCGCCGGCCGCGGCGTCGCGGAGCTCTCCGTGCCGTACGGGGGCTTCGCCCTTCCGCTGCAGGACTCGCTCCTGGAGCGGGCCTTCGAGTGCTGGATCCACGGCGGTGACATCGCGGACGCGGTGGACTACCCCTACGAGCCGCCCGCCGCCGCCCATCTGAACCGGATGATCGACCTCGCCGCCCGGCTGCTCCCCGGCGTCCTCGCCGGGCGCCGCCGGGCGGGGCTCGCCTCACCGGCCCGCCACCTGGTGGCCGCGGGTTCCCCGGGGCGCTCCCTGCACCTGGAGGTGGAGGGCCGGGGTGGGGGCGACTGGTACATCGCGCTGGACTCACCGGCCGCACTCGGCTCCCCCGCCCACTCGGTCGCGCAGGTCGCGCTCGACGGGGTGGAGTTCTGCCGGCTGGTCGCCGGTCATGTGCCGCCGGTCGAGGCCGCGGCCGGTCAGGAGGGCGACCGCGAGGCGATCCGCGACGTCCTGTTCGCCGCGGCCTCCCTCAGCCGGCTGTAGGCCTGGCCCCGGGGGCCGGGGCCTTACGGGAAGACGACCGTGCGGCGGCCGTTGAGCAGGATGCGCCGCTCCGCGTGCCAGGTGACGGCACGGGCCAGGGCCAGTGCCTCCACGTCACGGCCGACCGCCACGAGCTGGTCCGGCGTGACGCCGTGCCCGACGCGCTCGACCTCCTGCTCGATGATCGGCCCCTCGTCGAGGTCCGCGGTCACGTAGTGCGCCGTCGCACCGATCAGCTTCACACCGCGGGCGTGGGCCTGGTGGTACGGCTTCGCGCCCTTGAAGCTCGGCAGGAAGGAGTGGTGGATGTTGATGATCCGGCCGCTCAGCTGCTTGCACAGGTCGTCCGAGAGCACCTGCATGTAGCGCGCCAGGACGACGAGTTCGACGTTCTCGCCGCGGACCAGCTCCAGCAGCTGGGCCTCCGCCTCCGGCTTGTTCTCCCTGTTCACGGGGATGTGCCGGAAGGGGACGCCGTAGGAGGCGACGAGCTCGGCGAAGTCCGTGTGATTGGAGACGACCGCCACGATCTCGACCGGCAGGGCACCGGTGCGGGAACGGAACAGCAGGTCGTTGAGGCAGTGCCCGAACTTGCTGACCATCAGCACGATCCGCATCCGGTCGCTCGCCCGGTGGATCTGCCAGTCCATCCGGAAGGAGTCCCCGATCGCGGCGAAGCTGGCGCGCAGCTTGTCCACGGTGACCGTGGCGTCCGCGGAGAAGTGGACGCGCATGAAGAAGAGACCGGTGTCGTGGTCGCCGAACTGCTGGCTGTCCTCGATGTTGCAGCCGGTCATGAAGAGATAGCTCGACACGGCGTGCACGATGCCCTGCTTGTCGGGGCAGGAGAGCGTGAGGACGTACTGCTCGGAGGCGGTCTCCGAGGCAGCGGGTACGGATTCGGCGGGCTGCGGCGCGGTCATCCCGTCAGGGTGCCACACCGCCCGGCGGTCACGCGGATCTGGTCATGATGCGGAGCACGTCCAGGGAGCGCGGCGGGGTGTCCGGGTCCTCCGCGTCGTTGGTGGCGAGCATCACATGGGCCTCGCGCGCCGCCATGACCGCCTCCTGCCACCCGGGATGTTCCAGATAGGCGGATACGGGGGCATCGGCGCCTATCTGGTGCATGATGCGCAGCACCCGCAGGGCGGCGACGTCCACGAGGGCGGCCTCGGCCGAGTCGCGGAAGATCGTTCCCACGTATTTCTCGGCGGACCAGTTGTCCAGCCAGGTGTCCTCGACCAGGCGGTACACGGCGTCGGTGACGTCGCCGTACCCTTCCCGGCCGGCCAGCCAGCACTCGTGGTGGAAGACGGGGTCGGAGAGCATGTGCAGCGCCGAGCGCACGTTGCTGCGCCAGCGCCACCAGGGCATGTCGTTGAGCGGCATGCCGCCCATGGTGGAGGAGCGACGGCCGCGACGGGAAGTGTTCTCCGAACCTTGCTGCACGGTTGCCGATCGTACGTTCCCTCCCGGCGGCCGTACGCGGGCCCCCGTATTTCACCTCCACGTCACCCTGCGTTGACCACGGCACACTGCGGCGTTACCCCTGACCCGTAAAAGTCCATGCCCATGACCGGATGGCGACGCCTCATCTCTCCCCGCCCCTACGAGCTCCTCTCATCGGTGGCGGCCGGGGCGCTGCTGATGTCCGGCTGCGGTGTGATCCCTGGGGCCTCGGGGGGTTCCGGGGAGGCCGTCACCGTGATGACCTGGGCTCCGGACACCACCGCGGCCGACTCGGTGAACATGGCCGGCATGACGGCCATGGCGACGACCTACGCACGCTGGATCAACGAGAAGGGCGGGATCGGCGGCCACGAGCTCCGGGTGCTCACCTGCAACGAACAGGACACCGCGGCCGGGGCGTCGAAGTGCGCCCGGCGTGCGGCCGACGAGGACGTGGCCGCGGTCGTCGGCTCGTACAGCCGGTACGGCCGGGCGTTCCTGGCTCCGCTGGAGGCCGCCGGAATCCCGTACATCGGCGGGTACGGCGCCTCGGCCGACGAGTTCACCAGCTATCTCTCCTACCCGGTCAACGGCGGCCAGCCGGCACTCGTCGCCGGCAACGGCGAGCAGCTGGCCGCGAGTTGTGCCCGCGTGTCCCTCGTGCGGCCCGACACCCTGGTCGGCGACACCATGCCCGGTCTCCTCGACACCGGCCTCAGCAGGAGCGACCGGCCCGCGTCCTACGACATCAGCACGACCGAGGGGGCCACGTCGTACGAGACGGAGGCGTCCAGGGCCCTCGGCCAGGCGGGCGACGGCTGTGTGACCGCGGTGCTCGGCAGGGGCACGGAGACGTTCTTCGACTCCTTCCGCCGGCTGGAGCCGGAGGACAGCGAGGTACGGATCTCGTCGGTCCTCGGCAGTGTCGGCCAGGGCCTCATCGACCGCACCGGCGGAGCGGACAGCCCCTTCGAGGGGGCTCTGGTCACCGGCTGGTACCCGGAGTCGGGCGACGCCCGATGGAACGAGATGCGGGAGGTGATCCGGCAGTACGCCTTCGGGGACAACCGGATCGACCCCACGGACTCGGGCGTGCAGACCACCTGGATCGCGTTCACCGCGCTCAAGGCGGTCGTCGAGGCGATGGACCGGCCCGACATCACGGCGGGCGGGATCTCCGTCAGCCTCAACCGGGGCACCGAGGTGGACACCGGCGGCCTCACCCCGGTCCTGCGCTGGCGGTTCCAGGACATGGTCGGCACGGCCGCCTACGGACGCATCGTCAACGGCCGGGTGACGTTCCAGGTGGTCCGCGACGGGCGTCTGACGGCGGAGAGGAAGGGCTTCGTGGATGTCACGGAGACCCTCGTCGACTCCCGCTCGCGCGGCTGACACGCGGGCACCGGCCTCCCTGACCCGGCGAACGGGGCGGAGACCGGTGAGCGGGTCACATCAGAGCTGCGTGGGGGCGCGCTCGGTCAGCCCGTACTTCTGCGCGATGGAGTTCCACAGGCCCGAGGCCTTCCGCTTGGCCGTGGTGGCCTCGCCGCTCGACGCGTTGGCCTTGGCCGTCTCGTCGGTCGAGCGGGCCTTTCCGCCCTTGCAGACCTTCTTGCCGTCCTTGGCCTGGACGGCCCAGGCGGCGTAGTGGTCGTCCGCCTCGGCGGACGCCTGCCAGGCGTCGGTCAGGGAGGTCTTCAGCTCGGCGTGGGCCGGGAGCTGGTCGACACTCAGCGCCTCCAGCCGGGTCACCAGACCCCGCCGCTGCTCGGCGGCACCCTGCAGGTCGGTGGCCGCCTCGTCGAGCGCCCGGCAGCTCTTGATCTTCTCCACGGCGCTGATCACCGCCGAGCGGCTGTTGTTGCTGTCCGCGAGCAGCTTGTCCAGCTCCTCGGCCTGCGGCTTCGCGGGATCGGCCGCCTCCTCCGAGGGGGAGTCGGCGGTGGGGCTCTGCGCGGCCACCGTCTTCTTGTCGTCCGAAGGGCTGTCGTCGCCGCCGCTCATCAGGGCGCCGGCGCCGAGCCCGATGACGGCACAGCCGATGACGACGGCCGCGATCAGCGGGACGGCCGCTGACCGTCTGCGCGGAGCGTCACCGCCACGGTCCGGCTCCTGAGCGCCGTAGCCGCCGTGTCCGCCGTTCCCGTCCTGGACTCCCTGCGGGCCCGACCGGTACGGCGGAGCACCCTGGGGCTGCTGCTGGTGCCCGCCCTGCTGGGGCTGCTGCTGCCCTGCGAACCGGGGCATCTGCTGTGTGGCGCCCGCGGGCTCGTCGCTGCGGAAGAGGCTGTCGAACTCCGCGGGCGGCTGCCGGTCGCCCGGGGCTCCGGGGCGTATCCCGTACGGAGCGCCGCCGGGCACCGGGGGTATGTACTGGGTCGCGTCGGCGTCGGACTGCTGCGCGGGCGCGGCGTTGTGACCCAGGTACTGGGTGGACTCCGCCGGGTGCTCGGGCGGCATGCCTCCGGGCAGGGCTCCGCCGGGTACGGGCGCGATGTACTGCGTGGCGTCCGCGTCCCCGCCCTGCCCCATGGCCCCCGAGGGACCGGCCTCGGGCGGCAGGGGCTGCGCGTACGGCTGCGGCTGGTGGTACTGGTCCTGCTGGTACGAGTCCTGCTGAGGCGCGTAGTGCTGCTGCCCGGGCTGCTGGTACTGCCCGTGCTGCGGCGGCTGGTACGCCCCCTGCTGGTGCTGCTCGGGTGGCAGCTGCCCCGGTGGCAGGCCGCCCTGCTGCCCGGCCTGCGGGCCCCAGGGCCCGCCCCACGGCTGCCCGCCGGCGGGGGCGGCCTGGTCCGGCTGCCCGCTCGCCGGACCCCCCGGGTTCCAGGGGGCACCACCCTCCGCGGGCAGCACGACACCTTCGTGCGCGGGCCGTACAGCGGGAAGCTGCCGCTCGTCACCCTGTCCGCTCTGCGTCACCGGGACTCCTACGTGTGAACCTATGGAATCGTCGGCTCACGCTACCGGGTGTCCGGAGCCCGGCGCCAAGCGCCCGAGAGCGCTCACCACCCCTTCACACCGCGGGTAACACCTGGGGCGTCCACGGCGCTGATCATGGTCAACTCACCGAAGACGCCGGTCAGGCGGCCTGGAGCTCCAGCCTCGCGCCGAACTCCCGGACCGAGGGTTCGTTCGCGTACGGCTCGAACCGCTGCTGGAGGTCGTCGAGATATTCGGCACCCCGGCTGGAGCGCACCGTCCCCAGCAGTTCCATCGCCCGCAGCCCCGTGTGGCAGGCCTGTTCCACCTCACGCTGCTGCACCTGTGCCGAGGCCAGCAGCACCAGGCCGATGCCCCGGCGCCGGGTCCGCGACTCCGGGAGGGCGGCCAGGGCCTCCTTCGCGCGGCGGGCGGCCGGCTCCGCCTGTCCCAGGTCACGGTGGCAGTGGGCCAGTTCGTCGGCGAGATAGCCCGCGTCGAAGTGCGCGATCCAGTCCGGGTCGTCGCCCGTGTCCGGGTCGGCCTGTTCCAGGGCGGCCAGCGCCCTCCCCGCCGCGGTGTGGCAGGTGCGGGCGTCGCCCATCAGCGCGTGGCCCCGGGCCTCCGCGGCGTGGAACATCGACTCCGCCCTCGGGGTCACCCGCCCCCGCGCGCCCTCCTGGGCGGCCCGCGCCAGTTGGGCGATCTCACGCGGATTGCCCAGCTGGGCCGCGAGATGGCTCATGGAGGCGGCCAGCACATAGCCCCCGTAAGCACGGTCGCCCGCGGCCTGGGCCAGGCGCAGCGCCTGGATGTAGTACCGCTGGGCCAGCCCGGGCTGGCCCGTGTCGACGGCCATGTACCCGGCGAGCTCGGTGAGCCGGGCGACCGCGCCGAACAGCTCGCGGCCGACGGATTCGCGGTACGACCCCGAAAGCAGCCCGGACACCACGCTGTTGAGGTAGTGCACCAGCACGGGCCGCACATGTCCGCTGCCGAAGCGGTGGTCGAGGTCGACCAGCGCCGCGGTCATGGCCCGCACCGCCGCCACGTCCGGCATGCCGACCCTGCTCCCGGCCGTCCGCGCGACCTGCGGGTCGGCGCCCGTGATCAGCCAGTCCCGGCTGGGCTCGACCAGGGCCGAGGCCGCCACCGCCGAGCCGGACAGCAGGTCACGGCGGCCCACGTCGCTGCGCCACAGCTCGCAGACCTGCTCGACGGCTCCGAGCACGGTGGGCGCGAACTGCAGACCGACCCCGGAAGCCAGGCTCTTGCCGTTGGCCATACCGATCTCGTCGATCGTGACCGTGCGTCCGAGCTTGCGTCCGATCGCCTCGGCGATGATTCCCGGCGCCCTGCCGCGTGGTTGCTGTCCGCGCAGCCAGCGGGCCACGGAGGTCTTGTCGTAGCGGAGGTCGAGCCCCCGTTCCGCCCCGACCATGTTGACCCGGCGGGCGAGGCCGGCGTTGGAGCACGCCGCCTCCTGGATGAGCGTCTGGAGACGTTCGTTCGGCTGGCGGGCGACGAGAGGCCTGGCTGCCATATTTCCCCCTGAGACCGCAGTGATTCCAGTGAAGGCATCACTGCCCGGCACGGCACAAGAAATGCGCATATTCATCTGTATCGGGTACGAGCAGTGGTGAGTTGGCACAATCCTGCGTGTGCCTACCCGCGCACCGCTGCGCTTCCTCCTACGCGCCCCCGGCCGTGCACCCGTGCGCCCCATGTGCAGGATCGATCCGTCCCGAAGGATGCGCGTGCGCCCGTAACCCCAGGTGGCGCCGGGAGTTGAGCGGGGAGTGGAAGAGCCCATCGGAGTGACGGAAGCCGCCCAGGTCCCCAAGCAGCGAGGTGAACAGTTACTCGAAGCCGCCGCCTGGTACGCCCAGGAGCGGCACTGGGACGTTTTCCCGGGCACCTGGACCGAGGTCGTCGGAGGGGCGGAGCGCTGCTCGTGCGGTGACGCCGGCTGCACGGCCCCCGGGGCACATCCCACCCGGCCGGACTGGGCGGACCAGGTGACCGGCAGTGCCGCCGCCGCACGCAGGATGTGGTCCAGGCAGCCCGGGTCGGCGGTCCTCCTGCCCACCGGCCGGACCTTCGACGCCCTGGACGTACCGGAGGCGGCCGGTTTCCTGGCCCTGGCCAGGATGGAGCGGATGGGCCTGACGCTCGGCCCGGTCACCCGCACCCCGGACCGCCGGATGCTGTTCCTCGCGCTGCCGGGTGCCGCGGCCAAGGCGCCCGCGCTGGTCCGCGACCTGGGCTGGGACGCCGAGGCGATCGGCATGGTGGGGCGCGGCGAGGGCGACCACATGGCCGGCCCGCCGACCCGGACGGCCGGGCGCGGGGCCGTGCAGTGGGCCCGCCGCCCCTCCCGCGCCGATCTGTGGCTGCCCGACGTGGAGGAGCTGATGGGCCCGCTCGCGTACGCATGCGCCCGCGAGGCCGCCGACGCCCGGAGCCGTCTTTCGTAGGCTGGTCCCACTAGCGGGGACTTCGAAAGGCAGTGCCATGCCGGACCAGGCGGAGCGTACGGGCGGGACCGACACGGCGGGCGCGGCTCCTGCGCCGGTTCCCGCCGTGCGGGTGGAGGGGTTGTGGAAACGGTTCGGGGAGCAGGTCGCGGTCGCGGGGATCGATCTGGAGCTGCCCGCGGGGAAGTTCATCGGCCTGGTGGGCCCCAACGGCGCGGGGAAGACCACGACGCTCTCGATGGTGACCGGGCTCCTGCGGCCCGACATGGGGCGGATCGAGGTCGCGGGACACGACGTGTGGCGGGACCCGGTCGAGGTGAAGTCCAGGATCGGGGTGCTGCCCGAGGGGCTGCGGCTCTTCGAGCGGCTCTCGGGACGTGAACTCCTCGGCTACACGGGCAGGTTGCGCGGGCTTCCCGGCGCCGAGGTGGACAAGCGCGCCACCCAGCTGCTCGACGTCCTGGATCTCGCGGGGGCGCAGCACAAGCTGGTGGTGGACTACTCGACCGGGATGCGCAAGAAGATCGGGCTGGCGTCCGCGCTGCTGCACAACCCCGAAGTCCTGTTCCTCGACGAACCGTTCGAGGGCGTGGACCCGGTGTCGGCGCAGACCATCCGCGGCGTCCTGGAGCGCTACACGCGCTCCGGTGCGACCGTGGTCTTCTCCAGCCATGTGATGGAGCTCGTCGAGTCCCTCTGCGACTGGGTGGCCGTGCTGGCGGCGGGACGGATCCGGGCCCACGGCACGCTGACCGAGGTGCGCGGCGACGCGGCCTCCCTCCAGGACGCCTTCCTGGAACTCGTCGGCGCGGGCGCCCGGGACACCGGGGAGTCCCTCGACTGGCTGGGCGGTGCCCGATGACGGTGCTGGACGCCCCCGCGGGTGCCGCCGTCCCGGCCGTACGCGGTCAGGGCCTGGTCCCCGTCTTCGCACGGCTCAAGCTGACGCTGCTGCGCAACGGACTGCGCCAGTCGTCCGGGCGGCGGGCCGCCTACGTCGCGTCCCTCGTCGTGACGCTTCTGCTCGCGGCGGGCCAGGTGATCGCCCTGGTCGCGCTGCGCGGCCACGCACAGGCGGGCACCCTGGTGGTGCTCCTCACCGCCGTCCTGGCGCTGGGCTGGGCGGTGATGCCGCTGTTCTTCCCGAGCGGGGACGAGACCCTGGACCCGAGCCGGCTGGTGATGCTGCCGCTGCGGCCGCGGCCGCTGATCGGGGCGCTGCTGACGGCTTCGCTGATAGGTATCGGGCCGCTCTTCACGCTCGCCCTGGTCCTCGGCTCGGTGATCGCCCTGGCGCACGGGGCGGTCGCGGTGGTGTTCGGGGTGATCGCCGTGCCGCTGACGCTGCTGGTCTGTGTGGCGCTGGCGCGCTCGGTCACCACGGCCAACATCCGGCTGCTGACCTCGCGCAAGGGCCGCGATCTCGCGGTGCTCAGCGGGCTGGTGATCGCGGTGGGCATCCAGTTCGTCAACTTCGGGGCGCAGCGCCTGGGCCGGGCCGGCGGGCTGTCCTCGCTCGAACCGGTCGCGGACGTGGTGCGGTGGCTGCCGCCGGCCTCGGCTCTCGGCTCGGTGGGGTCCGCCTCCGAGGGTGCGTACGGGGCGGCGCTGGGGCAGTTGCTGCTCTCGGCGCTCGCGCTGGGCGGGCTGCTGTGGCTGTGGGAGCGGAGCCTCGTGAAGCTGATGACGTCGCCGGACGGCTCCACGGTCGCCGCGGCCGAGCCGTCGGCCGGGCGCTCCGGCGCGGGCCGTTCCGGTCTCTTCCAGCTGCTTCCGGAGGGGCGTACGGGCACGGTGATGGAGCGGAGCCTGCGGTACGTCGTACGGGACCCGAAGACCAAGGCGGCCTGGGTGACGGCTCTGGCGATCGGCCTGATCGTGCCGGTGCTCAACGCGGTGCAGGGCGGCGGGTCGGTCTATTTCGCGTGCTTCGCGGCCGGGATGCTCGGCATGCAGATGTACAACCAGTTCGGACAGGACACCTCCGCCTTCTGGATGGTGGCCCTGTCGGTGTCCTCGACCCGGGACGCGTACCTCGAACTACGGGCGCGTGCCCTGGCCCTGCTGCTGATCACCCTGCCGTACACGGTCCTGGTGACGGTGGTGACCGCGGCGGTCCTCGGGGACTGGGGGGCGCTGCCGGGGGTGATGGGCCTGTCGTTCGCGCTGCTCGGCGCGATGCTGGCGACGGGCGCGCTGGCGTCGGCGCTGTTCCCGTACTCGATCCCGCAGGACGGGGCGTTCAAGAACGTCGTGCCGGGGCAGGCCGGGCTCGCCTGGATCTCCATGCTCGGCGGGGTGGTGGCGGCCGCGGTGCTCAGCGGGCCGGTGATCGGGCTGACGGTCTGGCTGCACGTGGCGGGCCGTCAGGACCAGTTGTGGCTGCTGTTGCCGGTGGGTGCGGTGTACGGGGCGTTCATCGGGTGGCTGGGCGTACGGCTGGCGGCTCCGCGCACCGCGCAGCGGCTCCCCGAGATCCTGGCGGCGGTCAGCAAGGGCTGACGGGCCAGGGCGCGGGGGCGCGCGGGCCGGCGAGGACGGGACGGGGGCGGCCGGGGTTCAGGGGCTGACGGGCTCCCGTTCGTCGCGGTGTCCCTCGGCGAGCTGTTGCAGGAAGGGCTCCACCGCCCTGCGCCAGCCCTCCGGCCGGTCGTAGTGGACGAGATGGCCGGCGTCCTCGACCTCCGCGTACTGCCCGCGCGGCAGGACGCGGACCATCTCCTGGGCCTCGGCCCTGCCCAGTTCTCCGTCGATCCCGCGCAGGACCAGGGTCGGGCAGCGCACCTGGGCGAGCTCCTCCCAATGGGCGTCGTAGACCCAGGTGGCCCGGGACGTCAGCATCTGTTCCTGGGAGAAGACGGGCCGCCAGCCGTCGGCGCTCTCGGCCATCACCTCGGCGAAGAACTCGCCGCGCGAGGGGCTGGGCCGCTCCACCCAGGGGTCGTCCTCGCCGAACCACTTCCGCACGTCGGCGAGCGTCGCGAAGGGCAGTGGCCAGGTGGTGAACCAGTCCGCCCACTCGCGCTGCGAGGCAGCGCCGATCGCGGAGGCCCTCATGTCGCAGATGATCAGCGCCTTGACGAGGTCGGGGCGCTTCGCGGCGAGCTGCCACGCCGTGAGCGCGCCCATCGCGTGCCCGACGATGGTCACCGGGCCCAGGTCCAGCTGCTCGATCGCGGCCTCGGCGTCCGCGACGTAGGCGTCGCGGGTGTACGGGCCGTCGGCCGGCTTGTCGCTGCGCCCGTGGCCACGCTGGTCGAGGCCGACCGGCCGGTGGCGCTCCGAGAGCCAGCGGGCGGTGGACGCCCAGTGCGTGGCCCGTCCCATCAGGCCGTGCAGCATTAAGATCCCGGGGGCCTGCCCGGCCTCCGCGCGATCCTTGGGCGGATCGGCGAACTCCCAGGCCGCGAGGCTCACACCGTCCGATCCGGTCACATCGATGCGCCGCACCATAGGTTCTGGCACCCCCTTCTGGTCCTCGATCACCGTGTGCGTGCACGCCAGACTATCGAACTCTTATTCGAAAACTCGCTTCCGGCTCGCAACTTCCCACGTTTGAGTGACAGCGGTTCAGGATTGACGACGGCCGCCCTGGGGAGACCTTCTCCGGGAAGCGGACCACTCGGGGACAGGGGTCCGCGGGGACTGATCTCGAGAGCTCGGGGCTCCAGGTCAGCGCAGGGGAGGACAGGCCCCGGCACCTTCGGGCGCCGGGGCCGCAACATGCCCGGGAACGCAGGGGTCCGTGCCCGTGGCGGACCGTGGGGGCGGCGTCGAGCAGAACCCCTGAAAATCGAACACCCCGCACCGCAACGACGGCACGGGGAAGCGTGAGGACGTCGGAGAGCCGGGCAGCCACCTCACGGTGTACGTGCCAGTGCGACGGGCGCATTCCCTGCTCCCTCCCCGACCGCCCGGCGAGTTCCGCCGGCGCCCTCAGGTCATATGCCTGGCCACAGCCTGGCACGCGTTTCGCCCGGGCGCTGCGATTCCGGGCGGAAAACAGAAAGCGGGCTTACCGGCTCACATCTGCACGTGCATCCGCATCGGCGCCTGCACGTGTGGCGGGGCGCCGACGCGGGCACGGACGCTGGTCAGCGCTTCGCGACGAAGACGTGCGAGGCGACGTCGGAGTCCAGCTCCGCCGCCTCCCCGCTGGAACCGACCAGCACGCCGCCGGCCGACTCGGTCACACTGACGACGGACCCGGGCTGCACGCCCGCCCGCCGCAGCGTGTACATCAGCTGTGCGTCGGTCTGGATCGGCTCACCGATCCGGCGCACCACCACGGTCTTGCCCTCCGCGCCCGGGTCGAGCTCGGCCAGGCTCACCATGCCCTCGTCCAGGAACGGATCGGCCTCGGACTTCTCGCCCAGCTCCTCCAGTCCCGGGATCGGGTTTCCGTACGGAGATTCCGTCGGGTGCCGCAACAGCTCCAGCACCCTGCGCTCCACGGCCTCGCTCATCACGTGTTCCCAGCGGCACGCCTCGGCGTGGACCTGCTCCCACTCCAGGCCGATGACGTCGACGAGGAGGCACTCGGCGAGCCGGTGCTTGCGCATCACCCGGGTCGCCAGCCGGCGGCCCTCCTCGGTCAGCTCCAGGTGGCGGTCGCCCGCGACCTGGACCAGACCGTCCCGCTCCATGCGCGCCACGGTCTGGCTGACCGTCGGACCGCTCTGGTCCAGCCGTTCGGCGATCCGGGCGCGCATGGGGACCACGCCTTCCTCTTCGAGCTCGAGGATGGTGCGGAGATACATCTCCGTTGTGTCGATCAGTCCGGACATACGTGCCCCTCGATGCTGTGACATGAAGTCGTCGTGCGATGGCCCTCCACCAATTCTGACGCATGGGGCCGACAACCGTGCCCCGCCGTCGGCAGTCCGTGCGGACAGCCGGTTCCGGGCGCTATTGACAGCCCAGTGGTCCAGACCGCAACGTGATCCGCGGCACGGGCACAGCACGGACCCCCATCCGACAGGAAAGGCCTCCTCGATGAGCGACAGCAAGCTCGCCGGTCAGTTCTTCGACGCAGCGATCGGCCTGCTGGAGCGGGTCCGCGACGAGGAGGCGGGATCGATCGCCGCCGCGGGAGCCGCGATCGCCGAGACCGTCGCCGCGGGCGGCCGGCTCTTCGCCTTCGGCGCCGGGCACTCCTCGCTCGCCGCACAGGACGTCGTCTACCGGGCCGGCGGGCTGGCCCTGATGAACCTGCTCGCGGTGCCCGGCACCGTCGGCGTCGACGTCATGCCGGCCACACTCGGCTCGGCACTGGAGCGGGTGGACGGTCTCGCGAGCGCCGTGCTCGACTCCAGCCCGGCCCGGGCCGGCGACCTCCTCGTGATCATCTCCCTGTCCGGGCGCAACGCGCTGCCCGTGGAGATGGCGCAGAACGCGCGCGCGCTCGGGCTCACGGTCGTCGGGGTCACGTCCGTCGCCTACACGACGGGCACGAAGTCCCGGCACGTCTCGGGCGGATTCCTGCGCGACCACTGCGACATCGTCCTGGACAGCAAGATCGCGATCGGTGACGCCGAGCTGCGTACGGAGGGAGTGGAGGCACCCTTCGCGCCCGCGTCGACGGTCGTCACCAGTGCGCTGATGCAGGCCATGATGGCCACCGCGGCGGAGGAGCTCGTCGCCCGCGGGATCGAGCCGCCGCTGCTGCGCTCGGGCAACGTCGACGGCGGGCACGAGTGGAACGGGCGTGTGATGCGGGAGTACGGCGACCGCGTCTTCTACCGGCACTGAGCGGCACGGTTCCCGGACGGCCGGGCCGGTCCCGGGGCCACCGCGGGCCCTGGGGTGCGCACCCCGGGCCACTGCTGACACCGGCCCCGGGGCGCGGCCGGGCCGACGCCCCCGGGTCCGGCTCGCACCGCCGTCAGGCCTCCGGCCCGCCCGTCAGCCGGGCCAGGTCCACCGCCGTGGCGACCCGGGCCGCCACGCTCTCCGCGTACATCACGTCGGGCAGTTCGAACGCGCTGCGGTTCGCCGCGCGCAGGAACGTCACCACGCCCAGCGTCCGCCCCCGGCTCCGCAGCACCGCGCACAGGGCGTGCACCGAGTCGCCCGGCCACTGGTGTTCCACAGCCCACGCCCCGCCCGCGCCCGCCGGTGCCGCCGCCCGGACGGAGCCCGCGCGTTCCACCGCCTGGAGGGCCGGGTGTCCCGGCGCGTAGCGAACCGGGAGCGGGCCGCCGGAGACCGGCAGGCAGGGGCCCGGTGCGTCGGACGGCGTGGCCGCGGCCCGCACGAGCCGCTCCCCCGCCGCCAGGTCGGCCAGCAGATCGACGACCGCATGGTCGGCGAACCCCGCCAGCGCGTAGTCCAGCGACGTGGTCGCCGCCTCCATCGGGTCCTCGCACTCCGCGGCCTGGCGCGCCGCCCGGTGCAGCTGCTTCGCGCGGAAGCGCACCCGGTCCGCGTCCTGCTCCGCCAGCTTCGCCGCGGTGACGTCCCGGAACAGCCAGCCGACCCCGAGCGGAACCGGTTCTTCCGCGAGCGGCGAGGCCAGCCTCAGGAACCCGCTGCGCCAGCAGCGCCGCCGGTCGCCCTCGGCGGTGCGCAGGGTCACCCACAGCTCGGCCGGGGCGGGCGGCGCACCCTCGGCGAGGACGTGCTGCAGGGCACTCTCCAGGTCCTCGACGCCCTGCACGATCAGCTCACCCAGCGGGCGCCCGAGGGGCGTGGTACGCCCGCCGCCCAGCGCGCGGGCGGCGTAGCCGTTCACCACGGTGGGGCGCAGGTCCACGTCGACGGCGACGACACCCCAGGACGCGTCCTCGAACAGGGCCTCGCTGAGCGCGATGGAACGCTCCAGGTCGATCTGCGCGTGCACCTCGCTGAACGCGCAGTACACCCCGGCGGGCTTCCCGTCCTCGCCCCTGACCCCCGACGACTGGGTCCGCACGAGGACGCGTCCGCCGTCCTTGCGCAGCAGCGCGAACTCGTGGACCTGACGGCCCGGCGCGTCCATGACGGACAGCAGCCGCCCCTGCACGTCCCCCGCGTCCGCGCTCCGCACGGCCCACCCTGCGAAACCGCGCCGCCCCACGGCCTCGGCGGCGCTCCAGCCGAGGATCCGCTCGGCCTCACGGTTCCAGTGGGTGATGGTGCCGTGCGCGTCGAACGCGCAGAGCGCCGCGTCCATCCCGTCCAGCAGGGCGGCGAGAAGACGGGAACCCGGGATCGCCGCCGCCGTCGGACGCTCCCGCCCGGGGTCCTCGTCGGGACCGAGCGCGTCGGTGGTCCCGGTGCTCCTGGAAGCACTCACTCCGTACCTCCCGCAGGGCGTGTTCCGCTTCGCGTCTCGCATTGCCGCACGTCAGACCATTGAACTCGAACGTGAGCCACCACACAGCCACTTCCCGGAAATCCGGTGTCCACCCGGGGCCGCGTTAATTCGGTTGTGCCCGCGCGGCGGCGTTCCTAGGCTGTGGGCACACGCTGAAAGGAGGTGATCCGAAAAGTGCAGTCTTATCGGATTCGTGAGGTGGCTGCGGGCTGACAGCCCGTCGTCGCACACCGTGCACCTCGGCAGGCTGTCTGCCGAAACCCAAGCAGTCACCGACCCGCAGGCTCGCCGGTAAGTCCGGCCGGCTCCTCCGCAAGGAGGGACCAGAGCCTGCGGGTTCCTGCGTTCTCCGGGCACTCCCCGGATCCCGTCGGGTCTTCTCCGGGCAGGGAGGCTCAGTACTGCTCGGACTGGCCGCCGTCGATCGGGATGACGGTGGCGTTGATGAAGCCGGACTCCTCGGAGAGCAGGAACGCGACCAGGTTGCCGACCTCCTCGGGCCTGCCGAAGCGCTTCATCGGGTTGACGCTGACGAAGGCCTCGCCGGCCTTCTCCCAGTTGTCCGCGTCGATCTGCTTGAGCGAGGCCTCGACCATCGGGGTCATGATGGCTCCGGGGGCGATCGCCTTGACCGAGACGCCGAACTGCCCGTACTCCACACCGGAGTTGCGGGTGAGACCGACGACGCCGTGCTTGGCCGCCGCGTAACCGGACTGGTTGCCCACGCCCCGTATGCCGCCGACGGAAGCCGTGTTCACGACGGAGCCGGAGCCCTGGCCCTTCATGACCGGGAGCACGTACTTGAGGCCGAGGAACACGCCGCGGAGGTTGATCGAGACGACGCGGTCGAACTCGTCGGAGCCGAAGTCCTCGGTGAGGTTCTGCTTGCCCTCGATGCCCGCGTTGTTGAAGAAGCCGTCGATGCGTCCGTACGCCTCGACCGTGGCGGAGACGTACCGCCGCGTGTCCGGCTCGGAGCTGACGTCGGCGGTGATCCGCAGGACCTCGGTGCCGGGGGCGGCCTTCTCCACCGCGGCCGCCGTGTCCGCGAGCCCCTGCTCGCTGACGTCGACGAGCGCGAGCCGGGCGCCTTCCGCCGCGACCCGCACGGCCGCCGAACGGCCGAGGCCCGAACCGCCGCCGGTGATGAGGACGACCTTGCCGCTGAACCGGTCTTCCATGACTGAACCTCCACGCTGAGATGTGCCGGATGGCACTAGACTAGACAGTACGTACAGTCTAAATATTCCGCTGTGCCCGTATCGTGCGGCTCAGGAGGTTCCATGGACGACGAACGCCCCGCAGCACGCCCCCGTCGCGGCCCGCACCGCGACCCGCAAGCTCATGAGGCGGTCCTGACGGCCACGCGGGAGCTGGTGGCCGAGCTGGGCTACAAGGGCGTGACGATGGACCGCATCGCCTCACGGGCGGGGGTGGCCCGGATGACGGTCTACCGCTGGTGGCCGAACAAGGCGGCCGTGATCACCGAGGCGGTCGCCGACCGGCTCGCCCCCGTACCGGCCCCCGACACGGGTGACGTGCGCGAGGACGCGCTGCTCTGGCTGCGCAACCTGGTGCGGACCCTGACCCTGCTCGGCGACCCCAGTGTGGTGACGGGTGCGCTGACCGAGCGCGGGGAGGCCGGCCGGGCGGATCTGCGGGACCTCCTGCGCGCCCATGCCGAGCGGGCCGCGCTGCTGCTGCGCAACGGCGTGGCCCGGGGCGGGCTCCCGGAGGGGCTGCCGGTGGACACGATCGTCGACAGCTGGACCGGTTACGTCGTGTACCGGACGGTGTTCCTGGGCCAGGAGATCACCGAGGCCGACCTCCTCGGCCTCGTACGGCTGCTGCCGGAGCCGGGCGAGGCGACTCCCGGGGCCTCGGGCGCCGGGACGGGCTGAAGGCCCACGGGGCCCTCAGGGGCAGAGGCGCTCCACGTGCCAGCCCGACTCCGGGCTCTCCCGCACGTACCGCAGCCGGTCGTGCAGCCGGTTCTCGTGCCCCTGCCAGAACTCGATCGCGTCCGGCACGACCCGGAAGCCGCCCCACTGCGGGGGCGCCGGGACCTTCTCGCCCTCGGGGTAACGGGCCGCGAGCTCCTCGTAACGGTCCACCAGCTCCTGCCGGGAGCCGATCACGGCCGACTGGTCGCTCGCCCACGCACCCAGCTGGGAGCCGTGCGGACGGGTGCGGAAGTACGCCACCGTCTCCTCCCGGCCGACGCGGACGGCCCTGCCGGTGACGATGACCTGGCGGGCGAGCGGGTGCCAGGGGAAGAGCAGCGAGACGTAGGGGTTCGCCGTCAGTTCCCGGCCCTTGCGGGAGCCGTAGTTGGTGAAGAAGACGAAGCCGCGCGCGTCGTAGTGCTTCAGCAGCACCGTCCGGGAGGACGGCCGGCCCCTGGAGTCGGCCGTGGAGACAACCATCGCGTTGGGCTCGTGCAGCGCCCCGCCCCCGGCGACCTGGCGGAACCAGTGGGCGAACTGCTCCATGGGGTCCGCCGCGAGATCCTTCTCGGTGAAGTCCTCGGAGCGGTACTGCTCGCGCATCACGGCCGGATCGGTGGTGCAATCGGATGACGGGACGCGGGAGGAGGCGGAATCTGAGGACGGAGTGGCATCTGCTGTGGGCACGGGGCCATCCTGCCGCAGCGGGCCGGTTTCCCCACGGGGAGGGCCACGATCGCCGGTCCGCGAGCCGCGGGGCTGTGCCGGACGTCACCCTTCCCCGTGCCGTGGTAACCCGCCAGTATCGTGCACAGGCCTTCGTGGCCTGCACACAGCCGCCGAGTCGAGGGAGCCGCCCGATGTCCGACTTCGTACCCGGACTTGAAGGAGTCGTCGCGTTCGAGACGGAGATCGCCGAACCCGACAAGGAAGGCGGCTCGCTGCGCTACCGCGGCGTCGACATCGAGGACCTCGTCGGCCATGTGTCGTTCGGCAACGTCTGGGGCCTGCTGGTGGACGGGGCGTTCAACCCCGGTCTGCCGCCCGCCGAGCCGTTCCCGATCCCCGTGCACTCCGGTGACATCCGGGTCGACGTGCAGTCCGCACTCGCCATGCTCGCACCGGTGTGGGGCCTGAAACCCCTGCTCGACATCGACGAGGAGACCGCGCGCAACGACCTGGCGCGGGCCGCCGTGATGGCTCTGTCGTACGTGGCCCAGTCGGCCCGCGGCCAGGGGCTGCCGATGGTCCCGCAGAGCGAGATCGACAAGGCGGAGTCCGTGGTCGAGCGGTTCATGATCCGCTGGCGCGGCGAGCCGGACCCGAAGCACGTCAAGGCCGTCGACGCCTACTGGACGTCGGCCGCCGAGCACGGGATGAACGCCTCGACGTTCACCGCCCGGGTCATCGCGTCCACCGGTGCGGACGTGTCGGCGGCGCTGTCCGGGGCGGTGGGCGCCATGTCGGGCCCCCTCCACGGCGGGGCCCCGTCCCGGGTCCTCGGCATGATCGAGGAGATCGAGCGGACGGGCGACGCCACGGCGTACGTGAAGCAGGCCCTGGACAAGGGTGAGCGCCTGATGGGCTTCGGCCACCGCGTCTACCGCGCCGAGGACCCCCGCGCCCGCGTCCTGCGGCGCACGGCCCGTGAGCTGGCCGCCCCGCGCTTCGAGGTGGCGGAGGCCCTGGAGAAGGCGGCCCTGGAGGAGCTCCACGCCCGCCGCCCGGACCGTGTCCTGGCGACGAACGTGGAGTTCTGGGCAGCGATCGTCCTGGACTTCGCCGAGGTCCCGGCGCACATGTTCACGTCGATGTTCAGCTGTGCCCGCACCGCGGGCTGGTCGGCGCACATCCTGGAGCAGAAGCGGACGGGCCGGCTGGTGCGCCCGTCGGCGACCTACGTCGGCCCCGGCACGCGCGACCCCCGCTCGATCCCGGGCTACGACCAGCTGGCGGATCTGGGGAACTGACGGGGCGGGCGGGCAACGGCGGAAGCGTCCAGCTTCCGTCGGCGCCCGCCCGTTCGTGCAGCCGTTGCCGTGGCCCGGTCCCGGCGCCCGCCCGTCCGATGCTCCTCCGGACGGGCGGGCGACGCGGATCGGGGTTCTCAGCCCGCCAGCAGCGCCTTCGCGGCCGTGATCACCGGCAGGCCGATCTCGCCGACCAGCGCCGCGATGCCGGAGATGCGCTGCACCAGGCCGCGCCGGCCCTCCGGGGACGTCTCCTCCGCGATCGAGTCGGCCGCCGCGTCCACCTCCGCCCTGTCGCTCTCGTCCAGGTGCGGGCGCAGTTTCTCGATCTCCCGCAGCAGGGCCTCCACCGCGGGCCCCCCTGCGGTCGCGCCGACGGTCTTGCCACCGGCCACGATGTCACCGCCGCCGGTGTGCTCGGCCTTGCCGATGCTGCCCGAGCCGTACTGCTCGATGTGGTCGCCGCTCATGATCCCCCGATGCTCCCGCTGCCGCTGTGCTGAGCCTTGCCGACGCTGCCTGATCCGTACTGCTGGATGAAGTCGCCCTGCACAGCGTGTGCCACGTTGATGATCGTCTGCGCGACGTCGGGGTTGCCGATCGCCTTGGTGATCTCGTGGACGAGCTGCTGGATCTCCGGCTGCCGCGTGGACCAGATGGCTTCACGCTGGGTGCCGGAGGTGTTGAGGACCAGGCCGTACACCGGCGGCCTCTGCAGAGCGGAGACCAACTTCCATATCAGGAAGGCTTCGACGGCGAGAAAGATGATCGTCCCCACCGTGTCGAACACGGCGGCGATGATGCCGCCGAGAATGAGCCAGCCGATGGTTCGAAGGATGAACGTCTTCCACACGGCGCTCTTGTCGACGGTCAGCTCGCGCTGACCGACGTGGGATATGTTGCGCAGCGGATACGCTTCGCCGCCCACCCACAACACACCTTCGTTGATTGTTACTTGGGCCGCCACAGGACCCTCCTGTCCCCTACCGGACGCTGAGAGGGGGAGCGTAGCGAAGGGGCGGTACGAATGCGACGGAAATCAGCCCTTCCGCTTTTCGTACATTTGTCGGGGCGCGCGTTCGCGGCGGAGGTCAGCCCCCAGGTCACGCGTCGTGTGCGGCCCCGTCCCCGGACACCCGGGTCCGGCGCACGATGCCGGTGCGCACCGAGTGCGGCGTATCCGGCCTCCCGCAAGCCCTCCTGCGGCCGGGGTCAGCCCAGCGCCTCGTCCAGCAGGGCCGCCCACTGCGCGACCACCCTCTCCCGCCGTGCCCTGTCGTCCGTCAGGACGTTGGCCAGACCCAGGCCGCGGGCCATGTCGAGCAGGCCCTGGACCGTCTCGCGGACGCCGGGGCGGGTCTCGTCGGCGCGGAGGAGTTCCACGGCGATCCGGTGGGTCTCCCGGCCGACGCGGGCCTCCAGTTCGGTGACGCGGGGCCTCAGCTGGGCTTCATTCGAGGCGGCGACCCAGAGCTGGAGGGCAGCGCGGAAGAGCGGCCCCGTGTAGAGGTCGACCAGGGCAGCGATCACCGCCGTGCGGCCCTGGACGGGCAGGGCGCGCAGGGCGGCGGAGCGCTCCTCGGCGACGTACTCGACGGCGCCGGTGAACAGGTCCTCGCGGGTCGGGAAGTGGTGCTGGGCGGCTCCCCGCGAGACCCCGGCGTGCTCGGCGACGACGGTGACCGTGGAGCCCGCCCAGCCGTGTTCGGCCAGGCAGGCCACCGCCGACGCCAGGAGCCGCTGCCGGGTGGCGCGGCTCCTGTCCTGCTTCGGGGGCGTCACAGCACCCATGCGGGATCCCGTCGTTCCAGGAAGGCCGTCATCCCCTCCCGTGCGTCGTCGGAGGCGAAGAGCGCCGCCGAGCGGGCGATGAGGTCTTCTGCGTACTGGTCGAAACTCTCCAGCACACTAGCCGTGACCAGCTCCTTCGAAGCCGCCAGCCCCTGCGGTGACGCCCTGCGCAGTCCGTCCAGTACCGGTACGAGCGCCTTGTCCACGTCTTCGGGACCGGCGGCCAGCGTGATGAGGCCGATGCGGGCCGCCTCCTCCGCGTCGAAGCGTTCCCCGGTGAGGTAGTAGCGGGCGGCGGCGCGCGGGTCGAGCCGGGGCAGCAGGGGCAGGGAGATGACGGCGGGGGCGAGGCCCAGCCGGGACTCGGTGAGGGCGAAGGTGGCGTCGGGACCCGCCGCCGAGATGTCGCACGCTCCGAGGAGCCCGAGCCCGCCGGCCCGGACGTGGCCGGTGACACGGGCGAGGACGGGTTTGGGCAGGGCGACGATCGCCCGCATCAGGCCGACGAAGGCTGCCGGTTCGGGTGGTGCGGTCAGGTCGGCGCCCGCGCAGAACGTGTTGCCGGTGTGGGTGAGGACGACCGCGCGCACCGAGTCGTCGCCCGCGCAGCCGGCCAGCGCCTCGGTCAGCTCACCGACCAGCGCCGCGGAGAGTGCGTTGCGGTTCGACGGGGAGTCGAGGGTGAGGGTGGTGATGCCCCGGTCGTGGGACGGGGGTGCCAGGGTCATCGCTGCTTCTCCCGGTCGCGCAGCTCGCGCCGCAGGATCTTGCCGGACACCGCACGGGGCACGGCCTCGATGAACTCGGCCTGTCTGACCTTCTTGTACGGCGAGACGCGCTCGGCGACGTACGTCAGGACGTCCTCCTCGGTGAGGTCATCCGCGTCGGGCCGGCGGACCACGTACGCCTTCGGGACCTCGTTGCCGTCGGCGTCGTAGACCCCGATGACGGCGGCGTCGGCGATCCGGGCGTGGGTGAGGAGGAGCGCCTCCAGGTCGGCGGGGGCTACCTGGTAGCCCTTGTACTTGATGAGTTCCTTGACCCGGTCGACGACGTACAGCCAGCCGTCCGCGTCGACCCGGCCGACGTCACCGGTGTGCAGCCAGCCGTCGGGGTCGATCATGTCGGCGGTGGCGTCGGGCCGGCCGAGGTAGCCCTTCATCACCTGGGGGCCCCGGATGAGGATCTCGCCGGCGGTGCCCGGGCCGACGTCGATGCCGGGGTCGGTGAGCGAGACGATCCGCATCTCGGTGCCGGGCAGCAGCTTCCCGACCGCGCCCGGCGGCGGGTTCTCGGCGTCGAGGGGCACCACGTGGGTGCCGGGCGAGAGCTCCGTCATGCCGTACGCCTGACGCACGGCGGGCACACCGAGCCGGGTGGAGCAGGCGGCGGCGAGTCCGGCGTCCAGGGGTGCGGCGGCGCTGACGATGTACTCCAGCGACGAGAGGTCGTACTCGCCGACGATCGGGTGCTTCGCGAGGGCCAGGACGATGGGCGGGGCGACGTACAGACCGGTGATGCGGTGGGTCTGGATCGTCTCCAGGAACTGGGCGAGGTCGAAGCGGGGCAGGACGACGACCGTGGCGCCGTAGCGCAGCGGACCGTTCATCAGGGCGGTGAGCCCGTAGATGTGGAAGAAGGGCAGCACGGCCAGGATGCGGTCGCGCTCGCCGAGGGGGACGAAGGGCCTCAGCTGCTCCAAATTGGTGGCGATGGAGCGGTGGGTGAGCATGACGCCCTTGGGGGTGCCGGTGGTCCCGGAGGAGTACGGGAGTACGGCGACGTCCTCGGCCGGGTCGAAGGCGATGTCGGGCTCGGGTGCGGTGGAGCCCAGCATGTCGAGCACGGACGTGTGGCCCTCGGCCTGGTCGCAGACGTAGATCTCCTCGACGCCGCCGGCGAGTTCGGCGGCGCGGCGGGCGACGTCGAGCAGAGGGGACACGGTGACGATCCAGCGGGCGGCGGAGTCCCCGAGCTGTTTGGCGAACTCCTCCGGGGTGGCCAGCGGGTGGATGGTGGTGACGGTGGCACCGGCCCGGGTCGCCCCGTAGAAGACGGCCGGGTAGGCGATCGTGTTGGGGCTGTGCAGGGCGAGCACGTCGCCCTTGCGCAGTCCGGCCGCGGCCAGATACGCGGCGATGCGCCGGTGGAAGGTGTCGAGCTGGGCGTACGTCACGCTCATCCCGTTGGTGCCGTCGATCAGGGCGGGCGTGTCACCGAAGTCCGCGGCGTTCCCGAGGACGGCTTCGTGGATGGGTCTTTCGAGGGGCTGGACGTCTGCGTACTCGCTGTGGAACACCATGGCGGTCCCCTTCGACGCGGGTGGAGAGCCGGAATCGCCCCTGCGGGGGCGTGACGTGGCCGAAGACGTCAGTACGACTTCGGCAGGCCCAGGGTCTGGTGGGAGACGTAGTTGAGGATCATTTCCCGGCTGACGGGCGCGATACGGGAGACACGCGCGGCGGTGATCAGGGAGGCGAGCCCGTACTCGCGGGTGAGGCCGTTCCCGCCGAGGGTGTGGACGGCCTGGTCGACGGCCCTGACGCAGGCCTCCGCGGCGGCGTACTTCGCCATGTTGGCCGCCTCCCCCGCGCCGATGTCGTCGCCGTCGTCGTAGAGCCTCGCGGCCTTCTGCATCATCAGCCGGGCGAGTTCGAGCTCGATGTGCGCCTGGGCGAGCGGGTGGGCGATGGCCTGGTGGGAGCCGATGGGCGCGCCCTTCCAGACGGTGCGGGTCCTCGCGTAGTCCACGGCCTTGTCGACGGCGTAGCGGCCCATGCCGATGGAGAAGGCGGCGCCCATGATGCGTTCCGGGTTCAGCCCGGCGAAGAGCTGGAGCAGCCCGGTGTCCGCCTCCTCACCGACGAGGGCGCCTGCGGGCAGCCGTACGTCGTCGAGGACCAGCTCGAACTGCTTCTCGGCCGCCTGGAGTTCCATGTCGATCGGGGTGCGGGTGAAGCCGGGGGTGTCACGGGGGACGATGAACAGGCAGGGCTTGAGGTTGCCGGACCTGGCGTCCTCGGTGCGGCCGACGATCAGTGTGGCGTCGGAGATGTCGACGCCGGATATGAAGACCTTGCGACCGGTGAGGACCCAGTCCCCGCCGTCGCGGCGGGCCGTCGTGGTGATGCGGTGCGAGTTGGACCCGGCGTCGGGCTCGGTGATGCCGAACGACATGCTCAGGGAGCCGTCGGAGAGGCCGGGGAGCCAGGCCTGCTTCTGCTCGTCGGTGCCGAAGCGGGCGATGACGGTGCCGCAGATCGCCGGGGAGACGACCATCATGAGGAGGGGGCTGCCCGCGGCGCCGAGCTCCTCCAGGACGATGGAGAGTTCGGCCATGCCGCCGCCCCCGCCGCCGTACTGCTCGGGGAGGTTGACGCCGAGGTAGCCGAGCTTGCCGGCCTCCTCCCACAGCTCCCGGGGGTGCTCGCCGTCGCGGAACAGGTCGGTGGTGTAGGCGCGGCCGAAGCGCTTGCCGAGGGCGGCGACGGCGGCGCGGAGGGCCTTGTGCTCTTCGGTTTCGAGGACGGTGCTCATGACGTCGTCTCCTCCTGATGCGCGGGTGCGTGCGCGGGGGCGTTCGCGGGGTCGCTCTCGGATACGGGCGCGGGATCGTTCGCGGATGCGTCCTGTACTACGGCGAGCAGGGCACCGACCTCGACCTGGAGTCCGGGGGCGGCGTGGAGCGCGGTGAGCGTGCCGGAGGCGGGGGCCAGGATGCGGTGTTCCATCTTCATCGCCTCCAGCCAGATCAGCGGCTGCCCGGCCTCGACGGCCGTGCCCGGCGCCAGCCCTTCGGCGAGGCGGACGACGGTGCCGGGCATGGGGGCGAGCAGGGAGCCGGGCTCGGTGCGTTCGGCGGGGTCGGTGAAGCGGGGCAGTGCGGTGAAGGTGTACGAGCCGGACGAGGTGTCCACATGGGTCCGGTCGCCGTGGACGGTGACGGTGAAGTGCCTTGTCAGGCCGCCGGTTTCGAGGGTGACCGCGCCGGGGTGTACGGCGACGACCCGCTCGCCCGACCCGGGCACCGGGATGCCGTCCCGGCCGGTGCGGTAGGCGATCTCGTACTCGGTGCCGTCGGGCTCGCTCCGGTAGCTCCGGGTCTGCGGCTGCGAGGTGAGGTTGCGCCAGGCCCCGAAGCGGGCCGGGCCCGTGGTGCTCCCCGCCGGGGAGGGTCCGGCGGCGGCGAGTGCGGCGGCGGTGGCGGCGAGAGTGCGTGCGGAGTCCTCCCCGGGTGCTGCGGTCGTCGTCAGGGCGGCCAGGTGCCGGTCGTAGAAGCCCGTGTCGAGGCGCTCCGCGACGAAGTCCGGGTGGCGCAGCGAGCGCACGAGGAGTTCCCGGTTGGTGACGGGGCCGTGGATGCGGGCGCGTTCCAGGGCGCGGGCGAGGAGGCGGACGGCCTCGGTGCGGGTGGGGGCGTGGGCGATGACCTTGGCGATCATCGGGTCGTAGTGCACGCCTATCGTGTCGCCGCCCGCGTATCCGGTGTCCAGACGCAGGCCGGGTGCCTCGGGTACGTCGAACGAGAGCAGCGCTCCGGTCTGTGGCCGCCAGTCACGGGCCGGGTCCTCGGCGTACAGCCGGGCCTCGACGGCGTGACCGTGCGGTTCGGGCGGGGCGGCCGTGGGGAGCGGTCCGCCTTCCGCGACGCGCAGTTGCAGGGCGACGAGGTCGAGCCCGAACACGGCTTCCGTGACCGGGTGTTCGACCTGGAGCCGGGTGTTCATCTCCAGGAACCAGGGGCGTCCTTCGGCCGACACGAGGAACTCGACGGTGCCCGCGCCCCGGTAGCCCACCGCCTGCGCCGCGGCGACCGCCGCGTCGTGCAGGCGGCGGCGCAGTCCGTCGTCGAGTCCGGGCGCGGGGGCCTCCTCGACGACCTTCTGGTGGCGGCGCTGGAGGGAGCAGTCGCGGGTGCCGAGCGCCCACACCGTGCCCTGCCCGTCGGCCATCACCTGGACCTCGACGTGCCGGCCCCGTTCGACGTACGGCTCGGCGAAGACCTCGCCGTCCCCGAAGGCGCTGACGGCCTCGGCGGAAGCGGCGGTCAGCTCCCCGGGGAGCGAGGCGAGGTCACGCACGATGCGCATCCCGCGCCCTCCCCCGCCGGCCGCCGCCTTGAGCAGCAGCGGCAGATCGGCGGTGGTGGCGCTCCCCGGGTCGACCGGGGCGAGCAGGGGCACTCCGGCGGCGGCCATCAGCTCCTTGGCCCGGGTCTTGGACGCCATCAGCTCGATGGCCTTGACCGGCGGCCCCACCCAGAGGAGGCCGGCGTCCTGCACGGCCCGGGCGAATCCGGCGTTCTCGGAGAGGAAGCCGTACCCCGGGTGCACGGCGTCGGCTCCCGCGGCGAGCGCGGCGGCGACGACGAGGTCGCCGCGGAGGTAGGTGTCGGAGGGCGCGGCGCCCGGCAGACGTACGGCGGTGTCGGCCTCCCGTACGTGCAGGGCGCCGGCGTCCGCGTCCGAGTACACCGCGACGGTGGCGATGCCCAGATCCCGGCAGGTGCGGAAGATCCGGCAGGCGATCTCGCCCCGGTTGGCGACCAGCAGTGTGGTGATCATCCGATGCCTCACATCCGGAAGACGCCGAAGCCGCGCGCGCCTTCGACCGGGGCCGTATGGATCGCGGACAGGCACATCCCGAGGACGGTCCTGGTGTCGCGGGGGTCGATGACCCCGTCGTCGTACAGCCGCCCCGAGAGGAACATCGGCAGCGACTCGGACTCGATCTGCTGTTCCACCATGGCGCGGAGTCCGGCGTCGGCCTCGTCGTCGTAGGGCAGCCCCTTGGCGGCGGAGGAGGCGCGGGCGACGATCGAGAGGACGCCGGCGAGCTGCTGGGCCCCCATGACGGCGGACTTGCTGCTGGGCCAGGCGAAGAGGAAGCGGGGGTCGTAGGCCCGGCCGCACATGCCGTAGTGCCCGGCGCCGTAGGAGGCGCCCATCAGCACGGAGAGGTGCGGGACCCGGGAGTTGGACACCGCGTTGATCATCATCGCGCCGTGCTTGATGATGCCGCCCTGCTCGTACTCCTTGCCGACCATGTAGCCGGTGGTGTTGTGCAGGAAGAGGAGGGGGATGTCGCGCTGGTTGGCGAGCTGGATGAACTGCGCGGCCTTCTGCGACTCCTCGCTGAACAGCACGCCCTGCGCGTTGGCGAGGATGCCGACGGGATAGCCGTGCAGCCGCGCCCAGCCGGTGACCAGGCTCGTCCCGTAGAGCGGCTTGAAGGCGTCGAAGTCCGAGCCGTCGACCAGCCGGGCTATGACCTCTCGCGGGTCGAAGGGGACCTTGAGGTCACCGGGCACGATCCCGACGAGTTCGTCCTCGTCGTACTTCGGCGGTTCGGCGGGGCCCGGATCGGCGTGTGCCTTGCGCCAGTTGAGGCGGGCGACGATCCGACGGGCCTGGCGGAGCGCGTCGTGCTCGTCGAGGGCGTAGTGGTCGGCGAGACCGGAGGTGCGGGCGTGCATCTCGGCGCCACCGAGGGACTCGTCGTCGCTCTCCTCGCCGGTGGCCATCTTCACCAGGGGCGGGCCGCCGAGGAAGACCTTGGACTGCTCCTTGATCATCACGGTGTGGTCGGACATGCCGGGGACGTACGCGCCTCCGGCGGTGGAGTTGCCGAACACCACGGCGACGGTGGGGATCCCGGCGGCGGACAGCCGGGTGAGGTCGCGGAACAGCGCGCCGCCCGGGATGAAGATCTCCTTCTGGGACGGCAGGTCGGCGCCGCCCGACTCCACGAGGCTGATGCAGGGCAGCCGGTTGGCGAAGGCGATCTCGTTGGCGCGCAGCGCCTTCTTCAGGGTCCACGGGTTGGAGGCCCCGCCGCGCACGGTCGGGTCGTTGGCGGTGATCAGGCACTCCACGCCGGACACGGTCCCGATGCCGGTGACGAGCGAGGCTCCCACCGTGTGGTCGCTGCCCCAGGCGGCCAGCGGGGACAGTTCCAGGAACGGCGTGTCCGGGTCGACCAGCAGCTCGATCCGCTCGCGGGCGAGGAGCTTTCCGCGCCCCCGGTGGCGGGCCACGTACTTCTCGCCGCCGCCGGCGAGGGCCTTGGCGTGCTCGGTCTCCAGTTCGGCGAGCTTCGCGAGCATCGCCTCGCGGTGGGCGGCGTACTCGGGGCCCGCGGTGTCGAGGGCGGTGGGCAGGACGGTCATGCGTTCACCTCCGGGTCGGCCGGCAGCTGCACGGGGACGGTGACGTGTCGGGACCGCAGCCACTCCCCCAGCGCCTTGGCCTGCGGGTCGAAACGTGCCTGCGCGGCGACGCCCTCGCCGAGGAGACCGTGGACGACGAAATTGAGGGCCCGCAGCCGGGGCAGGACATGGCGTACGACGGTGAGCCCGGCGGTCTCCGGAAGCAGTTCCTGGAATCGGGCGACGGTCAGTTCGTGGGCCAGCCAGCGCCAGGCGTCGTCCGAGCGGACCCACACCCCGACGTTGGCGTCCCCGCCCTTGTCGCCGCTGCGGGCACCGGCCAGCCGCCCGAGGGGGACGGCACGCGTGGGACCGGCGGGCAGCGGTTCGGGCAGGGCCGGCTCCGCCACCTCGTCGAGGTCCCTGTACTCCCCGGCCGCCGGTACGGCCTCCCTGGTCCCGTCGGGCAGCACGGCGACGTGCTCGACCTCACCGGCCGGCACGTACGCGGCCTCGAACACCCCGTAGGGGGCGCCCTTGCCGGGCGGGGCGGTCACATGGAAGCCCGGGTAGCTGCCGAGTGCCAGCTCGACGGCCGCCCCGGACACCGCGCGGCCGACGGCTTCCGCGTCCGGGTCGCGCACGACGAGCCGGAGCAGGGCGCTGGCCGTCTCCTCGGTGCCGGCGTCGGCCCGGTCGGTGCGGGCGAGCTCCCACCGCACCTCGGCGGGCTTCGAGCCGGCCCGGTCGAGGGCGTCGGCGAACTGGTCCCGCACGAGACGGGCCTTGGCGTCGATGTCGAGTCCCGTCAGCACGAAGACGACCTCGTTGCGCCACCCGCCGAGCCGGTTGGTCCCGACCTTGAGCATGGGCGGCGGCGCCTCTCCGCGTACGCCGCCGATCCGTACCCGGTCGGGCCCGTCCTGCGTGAGCCGTACGGTGTCGAGCCGGGCGGTGACGTCGGGTCCGGCGTAGCGGGCACCGCCGGTCTCGTACAGCAGTTGGGCGGTGACGGTGCCGATGTCGACGACGCCGCCCGTCCCCTCGTGCTTGGTGATCACGCTGCTTCCGTCCGCGTGGATCTCGGCGAGCGGGAACCCCGGCCGGCGGACGTCGTGGTCGCCGAAGAAGGCGTAGTTGCCGCCGGTGGCCTGGGTCCCGCACTCCAGGACGTGTCCGGCGACGACGGCCCCGGCGAGCGCGTCGTGGTCGCCGGGCCCCCAGCCGAAGTGGGCGGCGGCGGGACCGGTGACGAGGGCGGCGTCCGTGACCCGCCCGGTGACGACGATGTCGGCCCCGGCGCGCAGACAGGCGGTGATGCCCGCGCCGCCGAGATAGGCGTTGGCGGTCAGGCAGCCGTCGGGCACGGGGCGGCTGTCGCCCTCGACATGTGCGACGCGCACGGGTATGCCGGTGCGGTCCGCCAGCTCCCGTACGGCGTCGGCGAGCCCGGCCGGGTTGAGGCCGCCGGCGTTGGTGACGATCTTCACGCCCCGCTCGTGGGCGAGCCCGAGGTTCTCCTCCAGCTGGCGGAGGAACGTCGAGGCGTAACCGCGCTTCGGGTCCTCGATGCGGCTCCGGCCCAGGATCAGCATGGTGAGTTCGGCGAGGTAGTCCCCGGTGAGGACATCCAGCGGCCCGTCGGTGAGCATGTCGCGCACGGCGTCGAAGCGGTCGCCGTAGAAGCCCGACGCGTTGCCGATGCGCAGCGGCCGGGTCATCGGTCCGCCTTCCGGGGGCGCCCGGGCCCGGCGGGTCCGGCGAAGGCCTGCGCGATGTCCAGCCACTGCCCGGCGTCCGGGCCCACCGCTTCGACGGCGAGGTCGTCCCGGTGGGCGCGCTGGGTGACGAGCAGACAGAAGTCGAGGAGCGGGCCGGTGACCCGTTGCGCGGCGTCCTCGGGGCCGTACACCGCCGGAGCGCCGTCGTCCGCGCGCAGTTCCACCCGGAACTGCTCGGCGGGCGGTTGCAGGCCCCGTACGAAGTAGGCGTAGTCCCGGGCGCGTACGCCGATCCTGGCGACGTGCCGGAGCCTGGCGGTGGGCTTCCTGGTCACGCCGAGCGCGTCGGCGATGTCCTGGCCGTGCGCCCACGTCTCCATGAGCCGGGCGCTCGCCATCGAGGCGACGCTCATGGGCGGGCCGTACCAGGGCAGTTTCGTCCCCCCGGGCGCCGCGCGGAGCGCTTCCTGGAGCCGGGCCCTCCCCTCCCGCCACTCCACGAGCAGGTCCGCGGGGGTCAGGGCGGTGACGGCCTCGTCGGCCGCCTCGTCGACGAAGGTGTCAGGGGCCGCGAGTGCCTTCTCCACCTCGGCGGAGAAGGCGTCGGGCGCCGTGGCGGCGACCAGGGCCACCTCGTCGGTCCAGTTGAGGTGGGCGATCTGATGGGCGACGGTCCACCCTTCGGCGGGCGTCGGCGTGGCCCACTCCTGCGCGCTCAACCCCGCTACCAGCAGGTCGAGTTCGTCGCTCTCCTCACGCATGTCGTCGAGCACGGCGGCGGTCACGGCCGATGCGTCGGGCACGGTGCGCTCCCCTCGGGGCGTGGCGGTGTGCCCCGGAGCATGCCAGCGCCCCAGGAAACAAGCAAGCATGCTTGCATGATTTTTCGCCCGCCGGCGGTCCGCCCCGGCCGTCCCCAGTCTCCGGTGACCCCCGGGACTCAGAGGACGGCGAAGGCGTCCTCCACGGCCCGGCAGGTGGCGTCGAGGTCGGCGTCCGACACGACGGCCGGGACGAACCAGCAGGCCATCGCGTAGGCGTTGGTGTGCACACCCCGCTTGAGCAGCTCGTGCCGGAAGGCGTCGTACCGGCCTCCGTCCGCCGTGAGGAGGTCGCGGTACTGCCGGGTGGGGGACCCGTCCGGGGTGAACACCACCTGGAACATGGCCCCGACGCCCTGCACCGCGCAGGGCACGCCCCGGTCGTGGGCAGCGCGGCGCACCGTCTCCATGATCCTGCGACCGGTCTCGTCGATCCGTCCGGTGACGGCGGGGTCGTTCAGCGCACGGAGTGTCACGAGGGCGGCCGTGGCGCACAGGGGCGACGCATTGTAGGTGCCTCCGTGCTTCACCCGTCCACTCGCCAGTGGCTCCATCACCTCACGCCGGCCCGCGAACGCGGCGATCGGGAGTCCTCCGCCGAGCGCCTTGGAGTACACCGCGAGGTCGGGGATCACCCCGAAGAGCGTCTGGGCCCCGCCGGGGCCGGTCCGGAACCCGGTACAGACCTCGTCGAAGATCAGCACGATCCCCCGGGCGGTGCACTCCTGCCGCAGCAGGTCCAGGAATCCCGTGTCGGGCATGGTGCAGGCGTTGTTGGCGACGATGGGCTCGCAGATGACCGCCGCGAGGCCGGGGTGCGCGTCGAGGGCGGACCTGAGCGCGGCCGGGTCGTTCCACGGGCGGACGACCACGTCGTCGACGACACCCGGCGGGATGCCCGGTGAGTGGGGCACGGCGTGCGGCGCGCCGTAGGGGCCCGCCTCGGCGGTGGTGGGCCGGTTCGAGACGGCGAGCGTGTCGGACCAGCCGTGGTAGTGGCCCTCGAACTTGAGGATCGTGGACCGGCCGGTGTATCCGCGGGCGGCACGCACCGCTCCCTGCACCGCCTCGCTCCCCGAGTTGGCGAAGCGGACCAGCTCGGCGCAGGGCACCATCCGGCAGATCAGCTCGGCGAGTTCGACCTCCGGCACGTTGCAGGTGCCGAACATCGTTCCCGTACGGAGGACGTCGGTGAGGGCGTCCGTGAGGAGGGGGGACGCGTGCCCGAGGACGGCGCTGCCGTAGGAGACGAGGTAGTCGATGTACTCGTTGCCGTCCACGTCCCGGACGCGCGCGCCCGACCCGCTGGTCATGTAGAGCGGGTAGGGGTGCGGTCCGGTGGAGGTCAGCCGGGCGGAGGAGCTGATCCCGCCGGCCAGGGACGCCTGTGCGCGCTCGAACCAGGACCGGCTGCCTTCGGTGCCGCCGAGCGCCGGGAAAACGCCATTCATCGCTGCTCCAGTTTGAGTGGGAGGGCCGTGGGACACGCTCCGGGAGCCGGTGTCCGGACACGGATTCGCTGAGACGGGGTTGTGCGACATGACGGTGGGAACGGCTGTTGTCACGGGGGCGGGAAGCGGTGTCGGGCGGGCCTGCGCGCTGGGCCTGCTGGCGGACGGCTGGACGGTCGTCCTCACCGGGCGGCGCCGGGCCCCACTGGAGGAGACCTCCCGGCTCGCCCCCGGGCAGGACCGGGGCCGGGCCGTCGCGGTCAGCGCCGACATCACCGACCCGGCTTCGGTGGACGCCCTGTTCACCACCGTGAAGGAGCGCTTCGGCCGGCTCGACCTGCTCTTCAACAACGCCGCGGACACCATGCCCTACACCCCCACCGAGGAGGTACGGATCGAGGACTGGAACCGCGTCATGGCATCCATCGCCACCGGGACCTTCCTGTGCTCGCGAGCGGCCTTCCGGATGATGAAGGAGCAGTCCCCCCGAGGTGGCCGGATCATCAACAACGGTGCTCCTTCCGCCCAGGCGCCCCGCCCCGACTCGGTCGCCTTCACCGCGGCCAAGCACGCCGTGGCGGGGCTGACCCGTTCCCTGTCCCTCGACGGGCGCCGTCACGACATCTCCTGCGGTCAGATCGACATCGGCAACGTGACCCCCGAGGACCGGCCTCAGCCGGCGGTGCGCCAGGCCGACGGTTCACTCCGGGCGGAGCCGACCATGGACATGCGGCACGTCGTGGACATGGTCCGGGCCATGGCGGCGTTACCCGCCGGGGTGAACGTCCAGTCGGTCCTGGTGATGCCGAGTTCCATGCCGTACGTCGGACGGGGATAGCCCCGCGACGAAGGCGTTCACCCACCGTCCGGGTACCAGCCGCCCTGCCTGCTGCCAGGCCAGCATCCGGTGCAGCCCGTCGAGATGGATCAGGCCCCGGCGGGTCGTGAGCCCCTCGTAGTCCTCCCCGGGCACCGCTTCGGTGCTGAGGAAGAACGAGCGCGGTGTCGCGTGGCTCTGCCGGGAGAGCTTGAACGCGCAGAGCGGGTTGGTCTCGGCGTACGACGCACCCAGTCCGGCGAGCCGGGATGCCGCCGCCTCCACCGTCAGACCTGTCCTGGGGATCAGCTCCACACCGCCGTCCTCCCCGAGGTGCCAGGGCAGTACGACGCCGAGCACCTCGGAGCACTCCAGCCGCACATGGTGCCAGCGGCCGCCCAGAACCCGGTGCGCACTGCGGATGTGGGTCTCGGCCTCGTCGTTCGAGTTGGCTTCGTCGCCCTCGTCGTACGGATGCTCCAGGCGGAAGCGGGCCATCATCGCGTCGAAGGTGACGGCTTCCAGCACCCTCATGCCGCCGGCCCCCGGCCCGCTGCCGTGTACTCGAGGAAGTGCCGCTCCGCGAAGAGGTCGGGCCGGTGCCCGCCCCCCAGTCCCCGCTTCCGGCCCACGGCCAGCACCGCCCGCCAGTACGGCTTGACCGGGGGCCAGAGCACACCCGTCCGGCAGTAGGACGCGTCGATCATGTACCGGCGGCTTCCGCCCGCCTTCGGGTCGGACGCCGCGCGCCTGGTGTGGAAGAGAGCGGAGTGCAGGAGGACGGTGGAGCCCGGCGGCAGATCGTCTATGACCACTTCACCCGGCTGTTCTACCGTCCCCAGGCCGCTCCACGCGTCCTTCTCCGCGACCTGCCTGTGGGATCCGGGGAGCACGGCCAGCGCCCCCATGCCGGGACGCAGCCCCCCGATGTAGTGCAGTGCGTGGATCATGGGGTGGTCCCGGTCCTTCTGCGGACGCTGTTCGTAGTCGTGGTGCCAGGCCTTGCCACCGCCTCCGGGCCGACGCCGGTCGCTGTGGAGATGGTGGAAGACGAACGTCCGCCCCAGCATGGGCTCCTTCTCCAGCAGCTCCAGCAGCGGTTCGTAGGAGGCCAGTTCCCCGTGGGAGTCCATCTCCAGCTCCACCAGTGGCGGCGGAACGCTGCCGGGGTGTGCGCACGCGTCGATGGAGGACTGCCTCAGTCCCCGGTCGACCCACTGGTCGACTTCGGGCACGAGGCGCTCGACGAGGGGCGCGGGGAGGAATCCGGGCAGAAGGATGTAGCCGTTCTCGTGAAACCGGGCCAGCTGTACATCGAGGTCCATGATGTCGATCATGCGATGAAACCCCCAGAATTCACCGAGACGCCAACCAAGAGCACGGTCGGGTGTTCCGGGGCTTTCTGTCCCACGCACTCATGCCGCATGCCTGACGCGCCGACAATGGCCAAAGCCCGTCGCTTGGCCGGAACCGCGGCGAGGTGTGCGTGGGTTCGTTCCCACCAGGTCGGAGGCGTGACGGTACCGGCCCGCACGCGCCTACTCCGTGCGGTCGCCCTCGGCCTGGGAGGGTTCGGTCCGGGGGACGTCGGGGTGTGTCTCCATGGCGCTGCCGCGCGCGGCAGGCTCGTCGCGTTCACCCTCGGCCTGCGAGGGGGTGTGCGAGTACAGCCCCTCGTACTCATCGGTTTCCTTCGCGGATCGCATGCGTGCGCCTCCTTCCTCCGTTCCCCTCCATCGTGCCTCCCGCGCCCGCTCCCGGCACGGCGACCGCGGTGACCGCTACCGACCCTTCGATGCCGCCTCGGCCATCCTCGCCGTGGTGCTGGCGCCGTCCAGCGCCTCCCGGACGATGTCGGCGTGGCCGCTGTGGTGGGCGATCTCCCGGAAGATGTGCCACAGGACGCGGCGGACGGTCCAGACGACCGGCTCCGGGGGCGACCAGGGGTACGCGGGCAGCGTGACCTCGCGGTCGAGGTCGCCCTCCTCGCGCACCGTCCGGTCGAACGCCGCCGCCGCCTCGTGGAAGGCCTCCAGCAGCCCGGGCACCGTCTCGGCGTCGGTCATCCGGTTGCCGTCCGGGTCGAGGTCCGCCCAGTCGACCCGGGCGGGGGCGGTGCCCTCGACGACGTCGAGCCAGCTGCGCTGCACGAGTCCGAGGTGCTTCAGGAGTCCGCCGAGGGTCAGCTCGCTGACCGTCGTCCGGGCGCGGGCCCCCGCGTCGTCGAGTCCCGCGACGGTGTAGAGGAAGTTGGTGCGCTGGTCGGTCACGAGCGCGAGCAGATCGTCGCGTTCCGGCATGGGTACCTCCAGGTCGGCTGTCGCGACCACCCTAGGATCGGACGCCCGGCCGCGCAGCGGAACGGACATGCCCCCGGAGCGAAGGGGTCACCGCTTCCGCGGCCTCCGCGTCTGGCTGCGCACCGCGCCCATGCTCGCCCCGATGACCAGGGCGATGGCGAGTGCGTCGGTGGTGGAGAGCGCCTGGTCGAGGATGAGGAAGCCGGCGGTGGCCGCGATGGCCGGCTCCAGGCTCATCAGGACCGCGAAGGTGGGCGCGGGCAGGCGGCGCAGGGCCATGAGTTCGAGGGTGTACGGAAGGACCGAGCTCAGCAGCGCCACGGCGATGCCCAGGCCCAGGGTGGAGGGGACCACGAGCTTCGAGCCGGATTCCGCGATGCCGAGGGGCAGCGAGAGGACGGCCGCCACGACCATGGCCAGGGCCAGTCCGTCCGCCTGCGGGAAGCGTCGTCCGGTACGGGCGCTGAAGAGGATGTACACCGCCCACATGACGCCCGCGCCGAGGGCGTACGCGACTCCGACGGGGTCCAGACGGTCGAAGCCTCCGCCACTGAGCAGGACGACGCCGCCGAGTGCCAGCGCCGCCCAGACGAGACTGATGAGGCGGCGGGAGGCGACGACGGACAGGACGAGCGGTCCCAGCACCTCCAGGGTGACGGCAGCGCCCAGCGGGATTCGGTCGGCGGCCTGGTAGAAGAGGGTGTTCATCCCGCCCATCGCGATGCCGAAGGCCACCACCGTGCCCCAGTCGGCGCGCGAGTGCCCGCGGAGCTTCGGCCGGCAAACAACCAGCATGACGACCGCCGCGGCGGCGAGGCGCAGCGTGACGACCCCGAGCGCGCCCGCCTTCGGCATGAGCAGGACGGCGACCGCCGCGCCGAACTGGACGGACAGGCCGCCCGCCACCACCAGCGCGACCGGACCGAGCGCGACCCCGCGACGGGACGGGCCGTGGCCCGCCTCGTCGAGCGCGGACACCGCCTCGGGGACGGCGACGGTTGCGGCCGACTCTGCGACAACGTGGCGGTCGTTCACCGGACACCTTTCCTTCAGTTCATCAAAGTGCACTTTCCAGTACACGATACGGCACCGACCAGCAGGCGCTCGCACCCTCACGTTAGAGACCCGCGCGTCCCCCGTGAAATGCCCATTGCGCTCCCGTTATGCTCCGGGCGCATGAGCACTGGACAGCGCACCGGGAGCATTGAGGTCCGGCATCTGCGGGCGTTCCTCGCCATCGCCGACGAGGGCAGTGTCACGCGCGCCGCCACACGCCTGCGGGTCACCCAGCCCGTCGTCTCCCGCACGCTCGCCGCACTGGAGAAGCACCTGGGCGTCCGGCTCGTCGACCGGTCCACCCACCACCTCGCCCTGACCCCCGAGGGCGTCGCCTTCCGCGACAAGGCCGCCGCGGCTGTCGCCGCCTTCGACGAGGCCCTCGACCCCGGACGGCTGCGCGACTGGCCGCTGCGGCTCGGGCACGCCTGGTCCGCGTTCGGTCCGTACACCACACCCCTGCTGCGGACCTGGCAGCAGCGGCACCCGGAGACCCCGCTCGAACTGCTGCGCATCGACGACCGCACGGCCGGCCTGACCCGCGGCGAGGTGGACGCGGCGCTGCTCCGCGGCCCCGTCAGCGCCCCGGGACTCGTCACCGAGGTGCTGTTCACCGAGGTGCGGGTGGCGGCCGTGGCCGCCGACGGTCCGCTCGCCACCCGCGCCTCCCTCTCCCTGGCCGACCTGACCGGGGGCGCGGTCGTCCTGAACACCGTCTCGGGCGCCACCACGCTGGACCTGTGGCCCCCGGGCGCCCGCCCGGCCGCCACGCTCACCGTCGCCAACACCGACGACTGGCTCACCGCCATCGCGGCCGGACGGGGCTGCGGGGTCTCCGGCAACTCCACCGCCCAGATGCATCCGCACGCCGGGGTCACCTACGTGCCGCTGGACGACGCCCCTCCGCTGCCCGTCCTGCTTGCCCGGCGGGACGGACCCGGCCACCCCGCGCTGCCACGACTGGCGGAGCTCGCCCGGGAGATCGTGGCGCGCGAGCAACGGGAGCGACCCGGAAATTCCCTCGGGTAGCGGGGAACTCCGATGCGCCGTGGGCGAGTCGGTGACCTTTGCCGATCGGGTGGAACTTCCGGGAGGGCGTACGCCGATCCCGTCGACGGCGTGGCCTACGGCCGCACCCGGCGTCGCTTCGCCCTGCCGGGCGGCGCCTCCTCCGCCTCCGGTGGCAGCCCCTCCGCCAGGACCTCCGCGAGGTGCCGGGCCCGACGCCCCGCCAGCTGGTCGAGCTGGGTGCGGCAGGAGAAGCCGTCGGCCAGCAGCTCCGTGCCGGGTTCCGCCTCCCGTACCGCGGGCAGCAGCTGGTCCTCGGCGCAGGCCACCGAGACGTCCCAGTGCCCCTTCTCGAAGCCGAAGTTGCCCGCCAGCCCGCAGCAGCCGCCGCTCAGCTCGCCGGTCAGGCCCGCCCTCTCGCGAAGCCTCCGTTCGGCCGCGTCGCCGAGGACCGCGTGCTGGTGGCAGTGGGTCTGTCCGGCGACGGGGCGGTCCAGGCGGGGCGGCGTCCAGTCGGGGGCGTACTCCTCCAGGTACCGGGCCAGGGTCCGGACGGAGGCGGCCAGTGCGGCGGCGCGCGGGTCGTCGGGGAGGAGCTCCGGCAGGTCCGTGCGGAGGGTGGCGGCGCAGCTCGGTTCCAGGACGACCACCGGGGCGCCGGTGGCCGGGCCCATCAGGTCCAGGGTGCGGCGCATGACGGCACGGGCCGCGTCGAGCCGGCCCGTCGACACGTAGGTGAGGCCGCAGCACACGCCCCGGGCGGGCAGCACCGGTGTCCGCCCGGCCGACTCCAGGACACGGACCGCGGCGCGGCCGACCTCCGGGGAGAGGTGGTCGGTGAAGGTGTCCGGCCAGAGGACGACGGTCTCCCCGGTCGCCGGCGCCCTGCGGGTGCGCGCCCAGGCCCGGAACGTCCGCCGTGCCAGGACGGGGAGCCCCCGGCGCGGGTCGATGCCGCCGAGCCGCCGTGCGAGAGCGGCGAGCGGTCCGATCCGGGCCAGGGCGTTGAGCACGCCCGCGAGGGGGGCCGCCGTGCGCAGCCAGCGGGGCAGGCCGCCCATCGCGTAGTGCGCGGCGGGGCGCAGCCGGTTCCGGTAGTGGTGGTGGAGGAACTCGGCCTTGTACGTGGCCATGTCGACGCCGACCGGGCAGTCGGTGCGGCAGCCCTTGCAGGACAGGCAGAGGTCGAGTGCGTCCCGCACCTCCGTGGACCTCCAGCCGTCCGTGATCACCTCGCCGGCCAGCATCTCGTGGAGCAGCCGGGCTCGGCCCCGGGTGGAGTGTGCCTCCTCCCCGGTCGCCCGGAAGGATGGGCACATGACGTCCGGGCCCGGTGTCGCCGTGCGGCACTTGGCGACCCCGACGCAGCGGCGCACCGCTGCCGAGAAGTCCCCGCCGTCGTGCGGGTAGCCGAAGGTCACGTCCACGGGGCGCCCGGGGAGCACCGCGAAGCGGAGGTTCTCGTCGAGCCGTGCGGGTCGGGCCAGGATGCCGGGGTTCAGTCCGCCGTCGGGGTCCCAGAGGTCCTTGAAGCGGCTGAACAGGCCCACCATGTCGTCCCCGTACATCCGGGGCAGCAGCTCCGCCCTGGCCTGTCCGTCGCCGTGTTCGCCGCTCAGTGATCCGCCGTGCGCGACGACGAGGTCGGCCTGTTCCTCGGAGAAGCGGCGGAAGCGGGCAACGCCCTGTTCGGTCAGCAGGTCGAAGTCGATGCGTACGTGGATGCAGCCGTCGCCGAAGTGCCCGTACGGGGTGCCGTGCAGCCCGTGGCCGGCGAGCAGTGCACGGAAGTCGCGCAGATAGGGGCCGAGCCGGGCGGGCGGTACCGCGCAGTCCTCCCAGCCGGGCCAGGCCTCCGTACCGTCGGGCATGCGGGTCGCCGTGCCGGCGGCGTCCTCGCGGATGCGCCACAGGGTCCGCATGCCGGCGGGGTCGGCGACGACGGCGCCGTCCAGGGCGTCGGCCGCGCGCAGGATGCGGTTCGCGCGGTCGTGGGCCTCCGCGGGGGTGGCGCCGCCCGTCTCCACGAACAGCCAGGCCGCGCCGCGGGGCAGGCCCGCCGGTTCGCGTACGAGGTCGGCGGCCATGCCCTCGACGGTGAGCGGGCCGTAGGGGAGGAGGCCGGGGGCGGCTTCGGCGGCGGCTGCCTCGTCGGTGTAGCCGAGGACGGCGAGTGCGCGGGCGGCGGGCGTCTCGACCAGGCGCACGGTCGCCTCGGTGACCACGGCGAGCGTCCCCTCGCTGCCGCAGAGGGCGCGGGCGTGGTCGGGGCCGTTCTCGGGGAGCAGTGCATCCAGGGCGTAACCGGAGATGCGGCGCGGGAGTTCGGGGAAGCCGGTGCGCAGGAGGGCGAGGTGGCCGGCGGCGAACCCGTCGAGGCCGGGCGGCGCGTCGGGCAGCCCGCGTCCGATGTGCAGGGGCTCGCCTCCGCCGTAGCGGAGGACGCGCAGGCTGCGGAGGTTGTCGGCGGTGGTGCCCCAGGCGACGGAGTGGGAGCCGCAGGAGTTGTTGCCGATCATGCCGCCGAGGGTGCAGCGGCTGTGGGTGGACGGGTCGGGTCCGAACGTCAGCCCGTGCGGGGCGGCGGCGGCACGCAGGTCGTCCAGGACCACGCCGGGCTGGACGACGGCGGTGCGGGAGCTGGGATCCAGCCCGACGATGCGCCGCATGTGGCGGGTGAAGTCCAGGACGACTCCGGTGCCGGTGGACTGACCGGCGATGGAGGTACCGGCGCCCCGGGCCACGACGGGGGTGGAGAACTCCCGGCAGACGCGGAGCGTCTCGGCGACGTCGGCGGCGTCGCGCGGGGCCACGACCGCTTGCGGGACGCGGCGGTAGTTGGACGCGTCCATGGTGGTCAGGGCGCGGGCGGTCGCGTCGGACTCCACCTCACCGTGGACGGACTGGGCCAGGGCTCGGACGAGGTCGGTGGCGGGCATGGGCCCAGCATGCCGGTCCCGGGGGCGTGAGGCGCCCCGGAGCGCCGGACGGAGCGCAGGGCCCCCGGGTACCCGCGGCGGGCTGCCGCGGGGCCGGTTCCGGTCTACTTCGCGCAGACCGCCTTGTCGGCCTCGACGCGCTGGATCTCGTCCGGGGCCTTCGTCGGGGCGGAGAGCGGGCTGCCCGCCTCGGTGAAGTCCGGTCCCAGGGTCAGCTTCATCGGTTCCATCTCACCGGCGTCCGTCGTCGTCGGCTTGAGGGCCGAGGCCGACATCCCCATCAGGTCGGCCAGCCGGCGGGCCTGGTCGGCCTGGTTGGGGCCGTAGACGAGCTGGGTCTTCTTCACGTTCTCGGGCGCGTTCGCCTTGTTCGTGGACTTCAGCACACTCTTCTCGTTCTGGAGCCAGTCCAGGGCGTTCTGCGCGGAGCCGGCGGGGGCGCCGCCGTTGTAGACGTCGACCCGGACGTCGGCGGGGGCGGCCATCTCGCCCTTCAGCTTGGCGTCCGCCTTGGCCTTCGCAGCGGCCTTCTCCTGCTTCTCGACCGCGGTGAAGGAGACGTCCTCGCGCATCATCGAGAAGACCTGCGGCGCCTTGGACTTGTCGAGGATGACGGTGGCCTTGTCGTCCGGGTTGTCCAGCACCGGGACCGTGGTGAAGGTGATGTTCTTGGGGTCGACCGACGCCAGTTCCATGCCCAGCTTGCGGAGCTGGTTTATGTCACCGATCTTGTCGTCGACGGTGAGCGCCTTGGTGGCGGCCTCCGCGAGCGACCACATCTTGGTGGGGCTGGTCAGGGTGTCGTTGGACTTCAGCTTGCGCATCAGGGAGCCCAGGAACTGCTGCTGGATCTCGATGCGGCTCAGGTCGCTGCCGAAGCCCACGGAGTGCCGGGTGCGCAGGAAGGCCAGGGCCTGCTCGCCCTCGATGGTGTGCTCCCCCTGGGACAGCTTGAGGTGGGAGTCCTTGTCGTCGATGTCCTTGGCGAGGCAGACGTCCACACCGCCGACGGCGGTCGTCAGGGACTTGACGGCGTTGAAGTCGGCCACCATGAAGTGGTCGGGCGTGATGCCGGTGAGCTCGGTGACGGTGCGCATGGTGCAGCTGGGGGTGCGCTCGGACTGTCCGAGGCTGGTGTTGAAGCGTCCGCCGGGCGTCGCCGGGATGTCCTTCGTCTCCCCGTTCTCCAGCTGCGTCGGACAGTCCGGGATGTCCGTTATGAGGTCACGCGGGATGCTCAGAGCGGTGGCGTTCGTGCGGTCCTTGGAGACATGGAAAAGAATGTTGGTGTCGGCGTGGCCGACACTGCCCGCGTCGCCGTAGCCCTCGTTGCCGTCGCCGGTCCGCTTGTCGGTCCCGATGACCAGGACGTTGATCGCGCGGTCCTTGCTGAAGCCGCCCGTACCGGCACCGTCGGTGGAGACGGCGGTGATGTTGGCGTTGAAGTGCTGGTACACGAAGTAGCCCGTGGTGCCGGCGCCCACCAGCACGAAGGCGAGCACACCGCCGGTCCACACCAGGGCCTTCTTCTTGCCCGACTTCTTCGGCTTCGCCTTGCGGCGTCCGGCGGCCGGAGCCGCCGCACGGCTGCCCGGCTTCCGCGTCTCGTCCCGGTCGCCGCGTCCGCCACCGGCGCCGCGGCGTCCGCCGCGCTGACTCGGCACGGAGGCCCGGTCGGCGGGCGGTGGCGTCTCCGGCTTCGACCTGCGGCGCGATCCGGGGGCTCTGGCATCGGTGGTACCGGCCGCCGCGGATGATCGCCCTGAGGAGGGGGTCAGTCGCAGTTCGTAATCACCGGTATCGGGGTTGAGTACCCACTGGTCTGCGGGGTCGATGCCCTCGTCCCGCCCACGGCCTTGCGCGTCCACGGTTGCCTGCGTCCTCCGTCGGGGCCACGCGGCGCCTCCCCCTTCAAGGCGCGCGGTGTGTCTTACGGCGGTGCCGACCTGGGAGGCCGAGTGCACCGGAGCGCTCACATTAGCTGGCCACCGGCCCACGAGCGACGATCGTGACAAATCAAGCATCACACATGGGACATAGCGCAACATTCGCCACTACTTACCCGCCAGAACCGCCTCTTGACCCGGATCACACCCGCCACAGGACCCCGGAGGAGTCGGTTCAAGCCAGATTTCAAACAGAAGAGGCCACAAGGAATCCCCAAACAAGTCGCCAATTCTCCTATAGTTGCCGTGACTTGATCAGGAACAATCAGCTCCAGATGTGGTCCTTTCACCATCACCACACCGGAATGCCCCGATTGTCCCGCCGACTGCACCTGTCCCTTCCTCCGCACCGTCCGCCCCGAGGACTCCGATTGCGCCCTTCACTCCGGCCGACCGCACTCGCCCTGCTGATCTCGGCAGCCGTTACCGGTGCTCTGTGCCTGTGGGCGGTCGCCGCCGCTCCCGCCTCGGTACGGACACCGCTCACCTGGGCAGCGGGTGGCGCCGCGGTGCTGCTGTGCGTCGCGGTGGCCGTCACCGTCCACACGCTCGCCACCGCCCGTAATCTGCGTGCCCTGCGGGCCGCCGACTCCGAGCGCTTCACCGCCGAGACCTCGCGCCTCGTCTCGACCTCGGCCGCCGAGGCACAGCGCTTCACCGCGGAGACCGCCCGCATCAGGGCGGCGGCGTCCGCCGAGGCGGCCAGAGTCACCGCCGAGGCCGACGACCGGGTCGCCCGGGTCACCGTCGAGGCCGCCGAGCAGCACGAGCGGCTCACCGCGGAGGCCGCCCGGCTCACCGGCCGTGCCCGGCGCGCCGAGAACGAGCGCTCCGCGGCGGTCGCCGCCTGCGCCAACGCCGCCGGCCGGATGCAGGCCCTGTCCACGAGCATGCTGGCCGACCTACGCGAGATGGAACACCGGCACACGGCGGAGGACGTCCTCGGCGACCTCCTGCACCTGGACCACCGCACGGCCCAGGGCGGCCGTCTCGCCGACTCCATCGCCGTGCTCACCGGTGCGCGCTCCGGCCGCCGCTGGGCCAAGCCGATCGTGATGGAGTCGATCCTGCGCGGCGCGATGGGCCGTATCGGCGGCTACCAGCGCATCCGCCTGCACTCGACCAGTGACGTGGCGATCGCGGGCCACGCCGCCGAGGGCGTCATGCACGCCCTGGCCGAACTCCTCGACAACGCTGCCAACTTCTCGCCGCCCACCGCCGAGGTGCACGTGTACGTCGAGGAGGTCCCGGCGGGCATCGTGGTCACCGTCGAGGACAGCGGCCTGGTGATGAGCGACGTGCAGCTGCGCCGCGCCGAGCGGGCCGTGTCCGCCGACAACCAGGACCTGACCGGTATCTCCGGCACCCGGCTCGGCCTCGCCGTCGTCGGCCGGCTGGCCAGGAAGCACGGCCTCACCGTCTCCTTCCGTCCGTCGGCCCGCGGCGGCACGGGTGCGCTGATGATGCTGCCGCAGGAGCTCATCTCCCGTACGCCCGCTCCGCTCCCGGGTGCCGCGCGGCACCCCGAGCCCGAGCCGGACCACGCGACGCCGGGCACGGACGGCCGGACCCCTGCCGCCGCGCCGGCGGACCCGCGTCCCGCGGCCCCGGCGGACTTCCGTCCCGCGCCCGTCGCGGAAGCCCTGCCCGGGAGCCCGGAGTCGGCGTCCGAGTCCACCGGTACCGTCCCCCAGATCGGCGACAGCGGTCTGCCCAAGCGTCGTCGCGGCCGCACCCTGGCCGCCGCCGAAGCACGCACCGGCAAAGCCGCCCCCGGCGAAGCCGAATCCCCCCGGTCCCGTGCCACCGACCCGAAGGTCCAGGCTGCCCGCTTCAGCACCTTCAGCCAGGCGGTACGAGCCAATTCCCCGCACCCGGAAGGCAACACCCGATGACCGCGACCACCGACGAGAAGCTCAACTGGCTGCTGGAGGGGCTGCTCGACCGCACGCCCGGCGCCCGGCATGCCCTTGTCCTGTCCCGGGACGGCCTGAAGCTGTGCCGCACCCCCGAACTCTCCGTCGACCAGGCCGACCAGCTGGCCGCGATCTCCGCGGGCATCCAGAGCCTGTCGCACGGCGCGTCCATCGAGTTCGGTGACGGCACCGGCGGCGTGCGGTCCGCGATGACCGAGTTCTACGGCGGTGTGCTGTTCATCGTCGAGGCGGGGGCGGGCGCCCACCTCGCGGTCGTGGCGGCGGAGGACTCCGACGTCGGCCTCGTGGGCCACAACATGAGCGAACTCGTCGAGCAGCTGGGCGAGTACCTCGTCGCCCCGCCGCGTGACACGGCGGCCCCGGCCACGGAAACCGCGGACGTATGACGTCCGTACCGCGCCCCCGGCCCGGACGCGACGACGACCCGGACAGGCTGTACACCCTCACGGGGGGACGCAGCCGGTCCGACTCGGCCGCGTTCGACCTGGTGACGCTCGTCGTGGCCGAGTGCGAACCGAACCCCGGGATGCAGTCGGAGCATGTCGCGATCCTGCGGATGTGCGACGGCCCCACCGCGGTCGTCGAGATCTCGGCCACCCTGAAACTGCCCGTCAGCATCGTCCGCATCATGCTCTGCGACCTGCTCGACACCGGCCGGATCAGCGCCCGCCACCCCCGTACTGCACGTGTCGCGGACCGCCTCCCCGACACCGACACCCTGGAACAGGTGCTCGTTGGACTCCGCAACCTCTGACCGTGCCGCCCTGCAGGCGACGGCCGACAACGGACTGAAGATCGTCGTCGTCGGCGGCTTCGGGGTCGGCAAGACCACCATGGTCCGATCCGTGAGCGAGATCCGTCCGCTCAACACGGAAGAGACCATGACCCGCGCGGGCGAGGCCGTCGACGACCTCGACGGCGTGCACTCCAAGACGTCCACCACGGTCGCCTTCGACTTCGGGCGCATCACGCTCGACGCGCGTTCGGTCCTCTACCTCTTCGGCGCCCCCGGACAGGAACGCTTCTGGTTCCTGTGGGACCGCCTGTTCTCCGGCACCCTGGGCGCCGTCGTCCTCGTCGACACCCGCCGGCTCGCCGACTCCTGGTACGCGATCGACCGGCTGGAGCACCACGGCACGCCGTTCATCGTCGCGTGCAACGACTTCGGCGGTTCGTTCCACACGGAGCAGCAGATCCGCGAGGCCCTCGACCTCTCCCCCGACGTCCCGCTCGTGGAGTGCGACGCCCGGGACCGTTCGTCCAGCAAGTACGTCCTGATCACGCTGGTCGAGCACCTCCACGCACTCTCCGTCGCCCGGAGCAAGGGCGCGGACGCGGCCCTGGCAGGGAGCCCTGCCCCGGCGGCCACGAAGACCCCGGAGCCGACGCCGTGACCCAGTGCCCCGTGTCCCACGGTTCCGTCCCCCTGTCCGGGCCGCGGTTCCAGACCGACCCCGTGCAGGTGTACCGGGAGATGCGCCGCGACCACGGCGCGGTCGCGCCGGTCGTGCTCGACGGCGACATCCCCGCCTGGCTGATCGTCGGCTACCGCGAACTGCACCAGGTCACCAACGACCCGGTGCTCTTCAGCCGGGACTCGGACCTGTGGAACCAGTGGGACAACATCCCCGAGGGCTGGCCGCTGCGGCCGATGATCGGCCGCAAGCAGCCGTCCATCCTCTACACCGTCGGTGAGCGGCACACCGTCCGCGCGGCCATGATCAGCAACGCGCTGGAGGCGGTCGACCCGTTCACGCTGAAGCGGTACGCGGAGGAGTTCGCCGACAGCCTCATCGACCGGTTCTGCGCGACCGGACGGACCGACATCATCGCCGAGTACGCGATGCTGCTCCCCGCCCGTGTCCTGGCCAAGCTCTACGGGTTCAGCGACGAGATCGGCGGTCCCCTCGTGGGGGCGCTCAACGACATGATCGACGGCCGTGAGCGGGCCCTGGCCGGCCAGCAGTACCTCGGCGGGGCCATGTACCAGCTCCTGGCCGACAAGCACGCCGAGCCCGACGACGACGTCGCGACCAGGATGCTGGAGGACCCGGGCGGCTTCACCGACGAGGAGATCGCCCAGGACCTCATGGTCATGATGGCGGCCGGCCACCAGCCCACCGCCGACTGGATCGGCAACTCGCTGCGGCTGATGCTGGTCGACGACCGCTTCGCCGCCTCGCTCTCCGGCGGCAGGCACAGCGTCGCCGAGGCGATGAACGAGGTCCTCTGGGAGGACACCCCGACGCAGAACGTGGCCGGCCGCTGGGCGTCCCGCGACACCCACCTCGGCGGACGCCACATCCGCGCGGGCGACATGCTGCTCCTCGGCATCGCCGCCGCCAACGCCGACCCCCAGGTGCGCACCGACGGCTCCACGCTGACCGGCGGCAACAACGCATTCCTCTCCTTCGGCCACGGCGAGCACCGCTGCCCGTTCCCGGCCCAGGAGACCGCCGAGGTCATCGCCCGTACGGGGATCGAGGTGCTCCTGGACCGGCTCCCGGACATCGACCTCGACATCCCCGAGAGCAGGCTGACCCGGCGCCCGTCCCCGTGGCTGCGCGGACTGACGGACCTGCCGGTGCACTTCACGCCCACCCCCGCACTTGGAGGCCAGAAATGACCCGGATCGTCCTCGATCCCCTCGTCGCCGACCTCGACGCCGAGAGCGCCGCGCTGCGCGCCGCCGGACCGCTGGCAGAGGTGGAGCTCCCCGGCGGGGTGCACTGCTACGCGGTGACGCATCACGCCGAGGCCCGTCAGCTGCTCACCGACAGCCGTGTGGTCAAGGACATCAACGTCTGGAACGCCTGGCAGCGCGGCGAGATCCCGATGGACTGGCCGCTGATCGGTCTCGTGAACCCGGGCCGTTCCATGCTGACCGTGGACGGCGCCGACCACCGCCGGCTGCGCGCCCTCGTCGCCCAGGCGCTGACGGTGAAGCGGGTGGAGCGGCTGCGCTCCGGCATCGAGGCGCTGACGAGCGCCTCCCTGGACCGGCTCGCGGCGCTGCCCGGGGGTGAGGCGGTGGACCTGAAGGCGGAGTTCGCCTATCCGCTGCCGATGAACGTCATCAGCGAGCTGATGGGCGTGGACGCGTCCGACCATCCCCGGCTCAAGGAGCTGTTCGAGAAGTTCTTCTCGACGCAGACCCCGCCGGAGGAGGTCCCGCAGATGATGGCGGACCTCGGCACCCTCTTCACGAAGATCGTCGACGACAAGCGGGCGAACCCGGGCGACGACCTGACCAGCGCCCTGATCGCGGCGTCCGAGGACGGCGACCACCTCACCAACGAGGAGATCGTCAACACGCTGCAGCTGATCATCGCCGCCGGTCACGAGACCACGATCAGCCTGGTCGTCAACGTCGTCGAGGCGCTCCAGACGCACCCCGAGCAGCGCAAGCGCGTGCTGAGCGGTGAGGTGCCGTGGGAGAACGTGATCGAGGAGACGCTGCGCTGGAACACCCCGACCTCGCACGTCCTGATCCGCTTCGCGACGGAGGACATCGAGGTCGGCGACAAGGTCCTGCCGAAGGGCGAGGGCCTGATCGTCTCCTTCGGGGCGCTGGGCCGCGACGAAAAGCAGTACGGCCCGACCGCAGGTGAGTTCGACGTCACCCGCACCCCGAACCGACACATCGCTTTCGGCCATGGTCCGCACGTCTGCCCGGGCGCAGCTCTGTCCCGGCTGGAGGCGGGGGTCGCCCTGCCCGCGCTGTACGAGCGCTTCCCGGACCTGGACCTCGCGGTACCGGCCTCCGACCTGCGGAACAAGCCGATCGTGACCCAGAACGACCTGCACGAGCTGCCTGTCGATCTGGGCTGATCCCGAGCCTCTTCCCCCCGGCCTCACGGGTCCCCCACGATCCGGAGCGTGTGTCTCATCCGACGGACACGGTCCTCGACCGCTTTCCGGAGGGACTACGCTCCGGGTCGTGGCTGACATCCAGATTCCCGCTGACCTCAAGCCCGCCGACGGACGTTTCGGCGCCGGGCCCTCCAAGGTGCGGACGGAGGCGGTCGACGCGCTGGCCGCGACCGGCACCTCTCTCCTCGGCACGTCCCACCGCCAGGCCCCGGTGAAGAACCTGGTCGGCGAGGTACGTGACGGCGTACGCAGCCTCTTCTCCCTCCCCGAGGGTTACGAGGTCGTCCTGGGCAACGGGGGCTCCACCGCCTTCTGGGACGTCGCGACGCACGGCCTGATCGAGAACAAGTCCCAGCACCTGAACTTCGGCGAGTTCTCGTCGAAGTTCGCGAAGGCCGCGAAGCTCGCCCCGTGGCTGGCCGACCCGACCGTCATCGCCTCGGACCCGGGCACCCACCCGGACCCGAAGGCCGAGGCCGGCGTCGACGTCTACGCCTTCACCCACAACGAGACCTCCACCGGTGTCGCCGCCCCCGTCAAGCGGGTCGCGGGCGCCGACGAGGGCTCCCTCGTCCTGGTGGACGCGACCTCCGGAGCGGGCGGCCTGCCGGTCGACATCACCGAGACGGACGTCTACTACTTCGCGCCGCAGAAGTCCTTCGCATCCGACGGCGGCCTGTGGATCGGTGTGTTCTCCCCGGCGGCCCTGGACCGCGCCGCGCGCGTCCACGCCTCGGGCCTGGCACATCCCGGAGTTCTTCTCGCTGCCCACGGCGATCGACAACTCCCTGAAGAACCAGACGTACAACACCCCGGCGCTGGCCACCCTCTTCCTGCTGAACGAGCAGCTGAAGTGGATGAACTCGCAGGGCGGCCTGGACTTCACGACGGGCCGCACGGCCGCCTCCTCGCAGGCCCTGTACGGCTGGGCCGAGGACTCCAAGTACGCCACCCCGTTCGTCACCGACCCGGCGAAGCGCTCGCAGGTCATCGGCACGATCGACTTCGAGGACGGCATCGACGCTGCGGCCGTCGCCAAGGTGCTCCGCGCCAACGGCATCGTCGACACGGAGCCGTACCGCAAGCTGGGCCGCAACCAGCTGCGCGTGGCGATGTTCCCGGCGATCGACCCGGCGGACGTCCAGGCTCTCACCGCCTGCATCGACTACGTGATCGACAAGCTCTGACGGTTGACGTCCGGAACGGCCCCGCACACCCCGGTGTGCGGGGCCGTTCCCGCTTCACCCGACCGGGTGGCCCAGTCATGGATCGGGCTCGCCCGACGGACCGGAATCGCGGTTCTCGGGGCCGTCACCGCTCGCCCTGGACGACGCGGACGACGAGCACCGCCACGTCGTCGCGTTGCGGGACGTCCCTCAGTCCGTGGGAGAGCGCGTCGAGGAGCAGCGGCAGGGGCTTGTCCCCGTGTTCGGCGAGGGTGGACGCCGTGTCCCGGATGCTCACGTCGATGTCGACGTCGCGGCGCTCTACGAGGCCGTCGGTGTACAGCAGGAGCACGCTGTCCCGGGGCAGGTCATGGGTGTGGTCGTGCCGGGCGGCGTCGTTCGACGCACCGAGGAGCATGAGGTCGTGCTCGCCCAGGGCCGAGACCCGGCCGTCGGGTTTGCGCAGCAGGGGCGGTGGATGGCCGGCGTTGGACCAGGTCAGGCACCACCGGCCGCCGTCGGGGTCGAGGCGGGCGTGCACCGCGGTGGCCCCTGGGCCCAGGGGCAGCACGTCCAGGGCGCGGTCGACCGCGTCCAGCGCGGCGGCGGGTGAGTGCGTCGGGTGCTGGAGGCTGGCTTGGCGGAGCATGCTGCGGACCTGGCCCATCACGGCGGCGGCCTGGATGTCGTGCCCGATGATGTCACCGACGGACAGCATCAGGGCGGGCTGCGTCGCACCGGGCAGCGGTGGCAGCCGGTAGGCGTCGTACCAGTCGCCGCCCACCATGTCCTGGTCGGTGGCCGGGAGGTACAGGGCGGCCATGTCCAGGCCCGGCACGGCCGGCAGATCGGTCAGCATGGAGGCCTGGAGCTGTTCGGCGGTGCTGAGCCGGTTCGCCACGAACCTGGTGCGCTCCACCGCCTGGCTCACGTATCCGGCCACCGCGGTGAGGACCGCCTCCTCGGTCAGCGCCAGGACGTGGGGGCGGGACCAGCACCACGTCAGCACCCCGCGGCCGTTCAGCAGCGGGACGCACAGCACGGACCGGAGCCCCAGTGAGTCGTATCCGGCGACGGCCTCGGGGCTGTAGCCGGCCACCAGAGCATCGTGGTCCGGTACGAAGACGGTGCGCGATTCGCGCATGGCCTGGGCGCTGGGGTAACCGGCGTCCGGGTCCAGGTGGTCGACCTCGGCCTCCACGGACCGCACGTCGTCCGGGTCGATCACACGCCAGAGTCCCTGGCGGTCCGCGAGGAGCAGGCCCACGAAGGACGGCTCGGCGGGCCCGCGGAACAGGCTGCGGAGGCGGCGCGTGAGGTCCGTCAGATCGCGCGCGTGAGCGAGCTCGACGGAGGCGCGCAGCAGCAGTCCGGCGTGGTCGCGGTCCTTGCGGAGCAGTTCGGTGGCGATCCGCATCCGCAGCTCCACCGAGCAGGCGGCGGTGAGATCCTCCAGGTCCTGCAGTTCGCCGGCGGTCCACTCCCGCGGCTCGTGGTCGATGGCGCAGAGTGAGCCGAGGACGTGCCCGTCGGCGTCGGTCAGCGGCATCCCGGCGTACGCGATCACCTGGAGGTCGGGGATGGCGAGGCTGGCGCAGGTGCGGGAATGCGCCCTCGTGTCGCCGAGGATCAGCGGCCGGCCGTCGAGGACGACGTGCTGGCAGAAGGAGTGGCTCAGCGGGGTCTCGCGCCGCGCCGCCCAGGGCTCGGCCAGCCCGACCATGCCGGGGAAGACCTGCCGGTCGGTCTCCAGCAGCGACACCAGGGAGACCGGGACGCGCAGGACCCGGGACACCAGCCTGGCGAACCGGTCCATGCCGGGGTCGGCCGCCGCTGACAGCCCTGCGAGCCGCAGGGCCTCCAACCTCCCGAGATCGCCCACCCCTGGGCCTCCGTCGCTCGCCTGGCAGGAGCCGCGGTGTCCGCACACCGCCCACTACGAAGGTATAAGACAAATCACGCCATGTCGTGATCAGGGGCGGCGCCGGGCTTCCTCCGCCCGTTCCGGCGCGGCCTCCCGGGGCAGGTCCCGCCGCCATCGCACCTCGCCGTCCTCCCACTCGCCCGTCGGCCGCAGTCCCGCGGCGGAGGCCACGGCGGAGGAGGCCGCGTGCTCCGGGTGGATGTGGGCGACGACGGTGGTGACGGGGCTCCGCTCCAGCAAGTGCCGGACCAGACCGGCGGCCGCCTCCTTGGCATAGCCCCTGCCCTGCCACGGTGTCCCGATCACCCAGGCCAGCTCCGCCCGCGCCCCGCGCACTGTGGCCTGGACGTATCCGGCCAGGCATCCGTCGGCACGCACCCGGAGCACCCAGTTCCACCAGAGTTCGGCGGGGTCGGGCGAGCCCACGCTCTGCCGCTCGTAACGGGCGCGCACGGCCGCCGCGTCCTCGGGGGTGCCTCCCGTGTAGGCGTGCAGGGCGGGGTCGAAGAGGACCGCGGCCATTTCCTGCGCGTGCGCGACATCGAGCGGCAGCGCGTCGAGGCGCGAGGTGGAGAAGGGCCCGGGAGCACCGTTGACCTGCATGGGGCGGAGCCTACGCCGGTCCCGCCCGGTTCCGGCGGCTGAGCCGCCGGAACCGGCGTACCGCTGGGGCGGCCGGGAGACCTGGCCGGACAGGCGCATGAACGTGCGACCGAAAAGCCCGGATCGACCGATTTTGCTGCACCATGGAATACATGGAGACGATACGTGAACTGGAGCCCTTCGTGAAGCAGTACACCGTCCTGCTGAGCAGTCGCAGGCCGGACGGATCATCTGCCCACACCCCGGTCAGCATCGCCGTCGAGGGGGACCACGCCTACATCCGTACGTTCTCCTCGGCCTGGAAGGTCGACCGGATGCGCAACCATCCGGTGGTGGAGATCGCCCCCTGCACCGTCCGGGGCTCACCGACGGGACCGCCCGTGAAGGCCTGGGCACGGCTCCTGCCGGAGGGGTCGAAGGAGAACACCCACGCCTCCCGGACGATGTCGAGGAAGTACCCGGCGCTCCAGGGTGTGGCCGTCCCGCTCGCTCACCGGCTGAAGCGCGACCACACGCTCCACTACGAGCTGCGTCCGGTCGTCGACGACATCTGAGGAGCGGTGCCTGAGCCCGGTCCGCAGGGAGGGCCCTGGCGGCCCACGTCTACCCCCGGCGGCGCTTGGCGGCGAGCAGGGCCAGCACGATGACGACGACGGCCACGGCACCGCCCGTCACCGTGCCGTTCCTCGAGTCGCCGTCGTCCTCGCCGTCCCCGGACGACGTCCCGCCGCCCCCGCCGCCGGTGGAGGGCGTCCTGCTTCCGCCCTCCACCTCCACGCGTACCACTTCGCTGCGCTCGCCCTCGGAGCCGAACATCATCGCCGAGCCGTCCGCGGTGTACGTCACCGACTCGGACTGTCCCTGGAGCGGCACGCTCACGGCTCGGTCCTCGCCCAGCCGGCCGTCCTCGAAGGCGTAGCCGCGGGCGCTGAAGTAGGACCGCAGCACCAGGTTCCCGCCGTCCGGCGAGAACGCGCCGTCCGTCACCCACGGCACCTCGCCCACACGCCGGAAGACGTTGTTCCCCCCGGTCGTCAGCTTCTGCGGGCCCTCGTAGAGACCGCCGCCGTCCTCGTTCTTCGAGGCGATGTACACCCGGCCCGTCACGGGGTGGACCATCAGCGCCTCCGCGTTGCGTGCACCGTCCGCGTACGTCACGTCGAACTGTGTCGCCCGCACCGTGGCGTCCGCGAGCCGCTTCGGCTCCGGGAAGCGGTAGATCCAGACGTGGTCCCAGGTTCCGTCGAGGTTGTCGCCGATGTCACCGACGTAGAGGTTCCCGTCGGGCCCGAGCGAGATCGCCTCGACGTCGCGCGGCTCCCCGATGCCCTTCATGGTGATCGTCGCCACGGTCTTCCCGGTCCGGGAGTCGACGGCGTAGACGTACGGCCCGTCATCGCTGTCGTTGTGCGTCCAGTAGACGCCCGGATGGATCCTGCTGGCGGCGAGGCCGCTGGACTCGGTGATCCGGGGGTCCTCGATCGTGAACGTCCGGTCCGCCCCGTCCCCGTCGTCCGCGACGGCGGGCACCGCCCCCGTCAGGAACAGGAGGGCAGCGGCGGCGGAGACGGTCAGCAGCGATCTCATGGGACAAGTGTCCACTGTCACGTCGCAGGCCGGAGCGGTGATCGGCCATGATGTCGCCATGCGTTTTCTCTTCGTCGGCGACAGCATGACCGTGGGCAAGGCCGGCGACTTCACCTGGCGCTACCGGATGTGGCAGCACCTCGAAGCGACCCTCGGCGACGGCGGGTACGCGATCACGGGCCCGCGCACCGAGTTGTACGACACCGAGGCGAACGCCCCGCTCTCCCACGCGTACGGCGACGTGTCCTTCCCCGCGACCGCGCGGCGGCATCTGGCGGGCTGGGGCGAGGGTTGGCTCCACATGGCCCCCGTCATCGCGGACACGGTCACGGCGGCCGGTGCCGACGTCCTGCTGGTCTCGCTCGGCCTGATAGACCTGGGCTTCTACACGGACAGCGCGCAGACGGCCGCGAACGCACGGGCCTTCATCACGGCGGCCCGCACCGCGAACCCCCGGATCAAGCTGGTGCTGCTCCCCGTCATACCGAATGTGCGGGCGGAGTCCGACGGCCCCTTCGCGGCCGAGTGCGACCGCTTCAACTCACTGCTCGCGCAGGCGGTGGCCGACCTGGACGCGCCCTCGTCCCCGGTCCTGCTGACGGAGCACCCCGCCGGCTACGACATCCACACGGACACCTACGACGGAACCCACCCCGGCCCCACCGGGGAACACAAGCTGGCCGGAGCCTTCGCCGACGCCATGCACCGGGCCTGGGGCGTCGGCGGCCCCTACGCCGGGGTGCTGGCGACGGCCTGAACTCCCGGCGGCAGCAGGGTCACAGCACGCCTCCCGCCTCGTCGTGGAACACCTCCGGCCAGTACCGGTAGTCGTCGGGGCCGGTCGCGGGGACGCAGGCGACAGGGTCGACCGCGGCCAGCACGGCGACCATGGTGTCGGCGACCTGGTGGTAGAACTCCCCCATGTCGCCCGCCAGGTCGTACTCCTCCTCCAGCTTCTGCTGCCGGCTGTGCATCCAGACCGTGAACGCCAGGGTCGACACGTCGGCGTTGACCGGGGTCACCGTGTCGTCGTCGAAGAGCGCGTAGTGCACCAGGCCCGTACGGCCGTCGACGATGACGTCGAAATCGTGGACCAGGCCGCCGATGACCAGCAGGTGGTCCGAGTCGTCCGGCAGTTTCCCCACGATGTCGAGGTGCCGCAGCGCGGGGTCCGCCTGCCTCTCCGCGCACACGGAGGCCACCCTCTTCAGGATGTTCTCGGGCTCGTCCAGCCAGAACATCAGCCCGTCCTTGGGCAGTCCGACCTCGGACAGGAACCGCCGGGTCGGCTCGTGCTCCAGCGACTCGGGCAGGTCCGCGGGTGCGATCCGGACGACTTCCTCCGCGCCGAACTCCTCCTCGACGAAGTCCGGCGGCAGATCGAGGTGCAGCCCCCTGCCCGGAGCCGCGATCAGCGCCAGGGGACGGATCAGCGCGGCGATCCGCCACAGGGACGGCACCTCGCCCGCCCACTCCACGTCCCCCCAGCCGTCCACACCCCAGCTCTCGTCGGTGAAGACCGAGGACAGGAGTGCCGAGGCCTCCTCGACGACCGGGGCGCCGAAACGGCCCTGGAGGTGCGCGAACCGGCCGCTCAGCGTGGCGAGTTCACCGACAGCCGTCAGGAAGCGGGCGAGCGCGTCGAGTGACGGGGCGAGCGGATACAGCTCGGCGTACTGCGGGGCGGACATACGGAGGCTGAACACCCGGCCCGTCTCACCGTCGACGACGACCGCCTGTGCCTCCTCCCCCTCGATCAGCAGATGCCCGACGACCACGGTGCCGGCTGTGTGCGGGTCGAGGGCGCCGGGGTCATCACCCTCGTCCACCAGGTCCACCGCCGTGACCATGCGGGACGCGGACAGCCGGGTGAACCCCATGCCGCCCTGCCCGTCCGGCAGCACGCCCTCCACGAGGGCCCGCCGCGTCCCCTCGTGCGTGATGTCCGGATGGATGAACTCCTCCGGTACCGCGATGCCGCTCCCCGTCATGACGCCCCCGTGGCTTCTCGTCCGTAGTGGTCCTGCCGATGGGATCCACCGTAAGGACGGGCACTGACATCGGTACCCGTGACGGGTTCCGGTGGCCGTGGCCCTGCCACCGACCGATCCGCATCCCGTCCGGAGGCCGGTGCCGGAACCGGATCACCGGCCGCCGCGTTCTCCTTCAGGGCGGGGCGTCACGGGAGGCGCCCGGACGGGAGCGCGGACGAGTGACCGGGAAGCAGGGCGCGAGGCGGCGGGGCTGGAGCTGGAGGCGGGGCCGCGTGCTCGCCGTGCTGTGCCTCCTGATCGCCCTGCTGCTCGTGCTCCCCGGCCTGGTCCCCAACACCCCCGGCCGGGTGGGCAGTCTGCTGGAGACCTTCCTGCCCTGGCTCGGCCTGGCCGTGCCGGTCCTGCTGCTCGCGGCGCTCCTGCGCCGCTCGTTCCTGGCGGTGACCGCGCTCCTGCTGCCCGTGGTCTCCTGGTCCGCCCTGTTCGGGCCCCTGCTGTCCGGCGGGGGCCGGGCCCCGGACGACGCGTTCACGGTGGTCCAGCACAACATCAGCGACGTGAACCCCGACCCTGCCGCCACCGCGCACGCGCTGGCCGGGACGGGCGCCGACCTCATAGCCGTCGAGGAGTTGACGGCCCCGGCCCTGCCCGGGTTCGAAGCGGCTCTGGCCGGTGACTACCCCCATCACGCGACGAGGGGCACGGTCGGACTCTGGTCGAAGCACCCCCTCACCGCCGTGCGCCTGGTGGACATCAGGCCGAGCGGTGTCGGCGAGGGCTGGGACCGGGGACTCCGGGCGACGGCCCGCACGCCGCGGGGCGAGGTCGCCGTGTACGTCGCCCATCTGCCGTCGGTCAGGATCGGCCCGACGACCGGCCTCACCTCAGGTCGGCGGGACGAGAGCGCCGCCCTGCTGGGTGAGGAGCTGGCCGCCGAGCCCCTGGAGCGGGTGATTCTCCTGGGCGACCTGAACAGCACCCTGGACGACCGGGGTCTGGCGCCGGTCACCGAGCTGATGGACGAGCCGGGACCGGGCTTCGCCTTCAGCTGGCCGGCGAGGTTCCCGGTGGCCCGGATCGACCAGATACTCACCCGCTCGGCGACGGTCACCGGTGTGCGTCCCCTGCCCGCCACCGGCAGCGACCACCTGCCGGTGGCGGCGGACATCAGGCTCTGACCCCCCGCCCACCGCGCCACCGCCCGCCCGCCCGGGACGGCGCGCGGGCGGACCGATCGCGGACCGGCAAGGTCAGTCGGCCATCTCCACGCCGAGCATCGCGAGGCCCAGCTTGGTCAGCTCCTCCGTCACCTCGTCGGGCCTTGCCCTGCGCGGACGGCGGGCGTGGTGGGCCATGAGCTCGTGGACCGTACCCACCATCACCATCACGACGACCCGGTGGTCCCGCTCCTCCACCTCGCCGCGGACCGCCGCGCGCTCGGCCTCGCCGGTCAGGAAGTCGGTCCACAGGTCACGCCACCGCTTGCAGTGCGCGTCCACCGCCGGGCTCACACCCAGGACCTCGACGAACGTCACCCGCGCCTCACGCAGATCCCGGGTCACCGCCGACACATAGGCGTGGAAGAGCCGACGGAAGCGCTGTTCCAGGGGACAGTCGTCCATCCCCTCGGAGAGCAGGGCCACTTCGGACGCCCGCAGCCCGGCCGTCGTGATCTGGTTGTGGAGGGCCATCAGCAGGCCCTCCCGGGAGCCGAACTCGTCCCAGAGCGCCTCCACCGGCACTCCGGCCATGTCACACAGATCCTGCTCCGACGTCTGTGCGTAGCCGTACACCCCGAACAGTTCCAGGGCGGCTTCGACGAGCTGCCCACGGGCCCGCGCGCGCACACCGTCGACCGCGCCGGTCAGTTGGTCCACCGGGACATCCACCACGGGTCCTCCTTGGTCTGCCACCTACCCGGTGCGCACGGCCGCCGGAGAGCGGTGCCGTGAGGGCCGGAGAGCGTCGGGCGCCTCTGGATGGCGCGTGCGCCATTGTCCTGGTGCGCACCGGCGTACGCGTCCCGCGCCGCGCCGTCGGGCGCACAGTCCGCCAGTACCGGTGACTGCTCGCACTGGTGTACCGAAACTGCCTGGTCAGCGGTCAGCTGCCACCGTGCGCGCCGCGAAGGCCTGCGCCGCTCCGGTACCGGACCGGCGACGCGGTCCGGGGGCCAGCGCCGCGTGCAGCGACGGGGCGAGCATGCGGCGGGCCTCGGACGGAGTGAGCGCCGCGTGGGTGGGGAGGGGGTTGAGGTAACGGGTGTAGATGAGCCCGCCGAGGATCGTCACCACGGCTGCGGCACGGACGGTCGCGTCCCGGCCGCCGAGAAATTCAACAAGCCGGTCCAGCAGCTCGCGTTCCAGGTATTCACGGATAGCCTCCGCCGCCTCGTCCCCCTGGGTGGTGAGCTGCTGGAAGTCGGCGTCCTCCCACAGGTCCGTCACGGCGTCGATCAGGCGGTCGGGGAGGGTGGCCCGGTCGCCGCCGAGGACGTCCTCCGTCGCCAGCGCGTTGGCGCACTGGAACCGCATCACGTCGGCGAACAGGCCCTTCTTCGATCCGAAGTGGTGCGCGATCAGAGCCGGGTCGACCCCGGCGGCCCCGGCCACCGCACGCAGGGTGGTGCGCCGGTAACCGCGTTCCAGGAAGAGCCCACGCGCCGCCGACACGATCGCCTCGCGCGTCGGCGGATTGCCGCGGGGGCGGCCCCGGGGGCGGGTGAGGGCAAGGGCGGCTTTATTCATCAGCGTTGAGCCTGCGATGCGCGGTCGGCACCGTCAAGGGCGTTCCCGCAATCACACAGCAGTCCCACGAAGGGATGACCCGCAGCATGCGTATCGCAGTCTTCGGCGCCAACGGGCCGACCGGGCGCCACATCACCCACCAGGCTCTCACCGCCGGCCACGACGTCGTCGCGGTGACCCGGCGGCCCGGCTCCGTCCCCGCACGGCCGGGACTCACGGTGGCTCTCGCCGACGCCACCGACCCGGCGGCTGTCGACGCGGCGGTCGACGGGACCGACGCCGTCCTCTCCGCACTGGGCACGCGCTTCGACAAGGGGAAGATCACCACGTACTCGGCGAGTGCCATGGCGATCACCGGGGCCATGACCCGCCACGGCGTCAAGCGGCTGCTCGTCGTCAGCTCCAGCATCGCCGACCCCGACTGGCGCCCCAGCGGCGCGCACTTCTTCAACCATGTGCTCGACCCACTGGTCAACCGGCGGCTGGGTCGCACGCTGCACGAGGACATGCGCCGCATGGAGAGAGCGATCCGCGGGACGGACCTCGACTGGACCCTCGTCCGGCCCTCCGGCCTCTTCGACCACCCTCACGTCACCGACTACACCACTGCCGAGACCAGCGCCGACGGCGTCTTCACCGCCAGGGCCGACCTCGCGGCGAGCATGCTGCACGAACTGGAGGAGGAGCGGTACGTCCGGAAGGCGATGGGGGTCGTCACGACGTCGGTGAAGCCGAGCATCGTCAAGTTGATCTGGAACGAGGGCGTGAGGAAGAAGTGAGCTGTGCGCCCGGCGGACTCCTCGGCCCGGCAAGGGCTCTCCCTGCCTTGCCGGTTCGGCCTCCCTGGGCGGTCAACCCTGTTCAGAGGCGCTTCAGCACGGCTCGTTTCGCGGTGGCGAACTCCTCGTCCGTCAGGATGCCCGCCTCGTACAGCTCGCCCAGCTCGCGGAGCCTGCGCAGCAGGACGTCGTGGTCGTCGGCGGGCGCGGCCGAGACCGCGCCTCCCCGGTCGAAGCGCAGGGAGCCGTTCTCCAGTCCGATCGCGGGTACCCAGCGCACCCCGGTGACCTCGGGAAGGGTGAGGGTGACGGCGCCGCCCGCCGTCTTGGACTCCTCGGCCTTCCAGTTCCAGGTGAGGCGGACCGTCCGCCCGTCGAAGGAGGCCGTACCGTCCCCGCCGCCGCCCGACACCGGCACCGACGGTCCCGGCAGCAGGAAGCCGTCCACCGGCCCGTCGGGCACCTGCTCGATCAGCAGGGCGTTACGGATCTCGTCGACGAGGTACTCCGCCACGCCCGTGCGGTCCTTCTCCACCACGAGCTGGTAGGGGTCGGCGGCGTCCTTGAGCCGCCCCTCCGCGGCCCGCAGGACGGGGCAGGCACCCGCGCGCAGCCGCAGGCGAAGACGGCCGCCCTTGCGGTCCGGCTCGAACGACACTCCCGCCACCGCGCGCAGGGGGACGGCGAGTTCACCGAGGTCCTGGCGTACCGGGTGTGCCTTGCTGCCGGGGACGATGCGCACCGTGTCCCCGTCGAAGCTCCACGTTCCGTCGCGCGAGATGATGTCCGCCATACCGCGAATTCTGCCAGGCGCGCCCGTGTTCGTGGCGGGGTCGAGCCCCTCCGCGCGGACACCCCGGCACCGGAGGACCGGGGCTCAGGCGGCCGAGCGCTCCTCGGGCCGGCGGCGGCGCAGGTGGGCGTGCTCGATCGCCGGCGGGGCGTAGGCCATGTCGAGCGTCCCGATGTCGGTGCCCGGGGGCACGATGGCGTCGATCCGGTCGAGGGTCTCGTCGTCCAGCTCGGTCTCCGCGCCCGCGAGGAGGTCGTCGAGGTGGTTCATGGTGCGCGGGCCGATGATCGCCGAGGTGACGCCCGGGTGGGCGATCACGAAGGCCGTCGCCAGGTGCGTCAGCGGCATCCCGGCGCCCTCGGCGACGGGGATCAGCGCCTCGACCGCGTCCAGCCTGCGCTCGTCGCTCAGGTGCTTGAAGCCGTAGGCGGCGCGGTGGGTGTCGGGCGTGCGGCCCTTGCGGTAGCGGCCCGTGAGCAGTCCGCCGGCGAGCGGGCTCCAGACCAGGGCGCCCATGCCGTAACGCTCGCAGGCGGGGAGCACCTCGCGTTCGATGCCCCGGTTGAGGATCGAGTAGGGCGGCTGCTCGGTGCGGAAACGCTCAAGGCCGCGCCGCTCGGAGACCCACTGCGCCTCGACGATGTCCGAGGCGGGGAAGGTGGACGCGCCGATGTTCCGGACCTTTCCCGCGCGCACGAGGTCGGTGAGCGCGGAGAGCGTCTCCTCCACGTCGGTGTCCGGCGACGGCCTGTGGACCTGGAACAGATCGACGTGATCGGTGCCCAGGCGCCGCAGGGAGTCCTCCAGCGCGCGCACCAGCCAACGGCGCGAGTTGCCGCGCTGGTTGGGGTCGTCCCCCATCGGGAGATGGGCCTTGGTCGCCAGCACGACCTCGTCCCGGCGGCCCTTGAGCGCCTTCCCGACGATCTCCTCGGACTCGCCGCGCGAGTAGACGTCGGCGGTGTCGATGAAATTGATGCCCGCGTCGAGTGCCTTGTGGATGATGCGGACGGACTCCTCGTGGTCGGGGTTGCCCATGGCGCCGAACATCATCGCGCCGAGGCAGTACGGACTGACCTTGATGCCGGTGCGGCCCAGCGTGCGGTACTTCATGACGGTTCTCGCCCCTTGGTCGACGTCCCGTGCGGACGTTAGGCTGAATAAACGGAACAACGTTCAGCAACGACAATACGGAACACTGTTCCGTATAGCAAGGGAAGTGCCGTGCGCGAGGACACGACGCGGGGAACCGACCCCGGCGCCGCCGACGGAGTGGCCCCGAAGAAGGTGCGCGCCGACGTGCGGCGCAACACGGACGCCCTGCTCACAGCGGCGGCGGAGGTGTTCCTCACCTCGGGGGTGGACGCGCCGGTACGCCAGATCACGGCGAGGGCCGGAGTGGGTGCGGGCACCCTCTACCGCCACTTCCCGCAGCGCTCCGACCTCATCGCAGCGGTCTTCCGGCACGAGGTCGACGCCTGCGCCGACGCGGCCCCCACCCTCGCGGCGGAGTACGGACCGGCCGAGGCGCTCACCCGGTGGCTGCAGCGACTGGCCCTCTTCTTCGCCACGAAGCGGGGGCTCAGCGCCGCGCTGCACTCGGGGGACTCGACCTACGACAGCCTCCCCGCCTACTTCGAGCAGCGCTTCATGCCCGCGCTCACCGGCCTCATCGACGCGGCGGCCGAGGCGGGCGAGATCCGCCCCGACGTCACGCCCGACGACCTGCTGGTCGCGACCCGCAATCTGGCCGTCCCCGAGTGCGAGGACGACACCGGGCACACGCGGCGGATGATCGCCCTGCTCGTCGACGGGCTCCGCTATCAGGCGCGGTGAACCGCGCCTTCGTCCCCGGGACATGAGGCGCCGAGCTTCGCGAAGCGCTCCCGCCACGGCAGCGGTTCGGGCTCGGCCTCGGCCAGGTGTTTCCGTTCCTCCCAGCGTTCCCACGCCGCACGGCGACGGCAGGGGCCGCACTCGGTCTCGTCGGAGAGCGGCCGGAAGACGTGCACGTCACCCTCCGGGCCGACCACCGTGCAGGCCACCAGCTCCGCGACGCGGGGCGGAGTGGCGGCGGGCTCCGGAGAAGGCGCGGCGGGGAGTTCCGGCGGCATCTTGTGCAGCAGCCTGAACCGCAGGAAGCCCACCGCCGACCGCACCCCGTCACCGGGCAGCTCACTGGTCAGCACGCGCCGCAGCTCGCCTGCCGACACCCCGCGGAGCAGCCAGCGACCGGCGAGCTCCGCAAGCCCCCGGGCCTCCTTCACCCCGAGGTACAACTCCCGCCGCACATGACGCAGCGACAGCAGGACACGCTCACCCTCGGCCGCCTCCGGGCCGAGCGCGACCTGGAGCCCGACTTCGGGGCGGACTTCGGGCCGGCCCTCGGGCCGGTCCTCGGGCCGGGCTTCGGAGGGTGGGTGGGGACAGTTCTTCTCCTGTTCTTCCCCCACAGGTAGTTGACGACCGGCCACCCGGCCGGCCGGGTCACCGACCGTCGGTTTCCGGGCACTCGGAGGCTGCTCGGTCCGGCCGTGGCGCAGCGCGGAGGCCTCCTCGGGCGTGAGCGGCACGTTGGACAGCAGCTGCTCCGTGACCCAGCGCCCGCGCTCCCCCTGATCGCGCCACTCATGGACGTAACCATGCGCGACCAGCTGTTCCTTGGACTTCTGGTAGGCCCGCCCCGTGATGCCGAGCTTGCGCGCGTGCTCGCCGAGCGGCCGCGCGGCCATCTCCTCGGGGAGCCCCTGTACGGCCAGGAGCAGAATCTTCGCGTCGCTGGTCAGCCGCGAATGGCGGACGACGTCGTGCGAAGCCTTCGTGTAGCGCCGGGAGGGCGCGATAGCATGCCGAAGCATCTCGGTGGACTCCTGATCCACTCGTGGGTGAAGGCCCTCGGCTCGGTGTTGGTAGCACCACCGGGGGCCGCCCGCGCACCGCACATGCACGGAACGTAATGACGCGATTACGGTACCGCACGCCGTGAGTACCGTTTCGCATATGCCCCGATGTGCCGGTCGCGGTCCAACTCACCCCGCCAGCAGGGCCACCGCCACCTCGTGCAGCAGCTTCGCCTCCACGAACGGGGCCTCCGCGGTGGGCCGCGAGCGCCAGTCCAGGGGCCACGTCCTGCCCCCGAGCGCCGGGATCCCGACGAACGCCTCGCACTGGAGGTCCCGCCCTATCAGCCGCGCGCCGATCGGCCACCGGTAGGCGGCGGCACTCTGCGGCGGCAGCAGGAAGTACGTACTCCTGTCACCCACCCCCGACCGCACGATCGGACCCGCCCGGAAGTCGGTGAACTGCATCAGCTCGTACGCCACTTCATCGCCCGCCGACCCGATGACGCGTACGGCGTCGAAGTGGACGCCGACATGCCGGAGCGCATGCCCGCTCGCGGGAACCCAGGAGGGGACCTGGCCCGGTGAACTTCTCTGATCCATGAGCCAAGCGTGCCGACGAACCCGCGACGTGACCAGCGTCACAGGACAACTGTGCACGGTTGTGTATTCAGGAGGTGGAGTAGTGCGCTCCGGTGAACCCGGAAGTGGTAACGCGCCCCGCTGCGCCCCTCCCGCCCCCGGCCCCCGGCCCCCCGCCCTCGGAAACCAGGAGGACCGCCGCCCCGCGCGCCCGGGACGCCCTCACTCATCCCTTCAGGAACTCGGTGATCTGCGGGGCGATCTTCCGCGGTGCCATGACGACGGCACCATGGCCGAGTCCGGGCAGAGCGCGGTGGTCGGCCTGCGGCAGAATCTCCGTGACGGCGTCGGCGGCACGCCGGAAGGCGGCCGGGCTCTTCCCGCCGGTCAGCACACGGGTCGGTACGGTCACGCCGTTCCACTCCCCGGCGCGCAGCGGCTCGCCCTGCTGGGTGTCACCCATGACCGCGATGTCGTAGGGCAGGGTGCGGGCCATGCCGGTGAGGTTCGACCACACCTTCGGCATGAGCTTCATGAAGAACACAGCGATACCGGGCATGCCCTGCACCCTGGTCATGAAGTACCTGACCGCGTCGCCGTCCCGGCCGTCCGCGAGCAACGCGTTCACCTGCCGCGCGAGATCCCTGGGCGGCCCGTCGTCGTCGCCGGCGACCACGAACGGCGGCTCGTACAACGCGAGACGGTCGACGTTAACTCCGGCGGCGGCCGCGCGCAGGGCGAGGACCGCTCCGGAGGACGAGCCGAACAGCGACGCCGTACCGCCGACGTGTTCGATCAGGGCGGCGATGTCCTCGATCTCCCGGTCAGGGGCGTAGGCGTCCGCGTCTCCGCTGGCACCCCGTCCGCGCCGGTCGTAGTTGATCACGGTGAAGTCCTCGGCGAGGAGCGCGGCGAGCTCGGCGGTGTCGGAGCGGTCCGCCAGCGCCGAGGCCACCAGGACGACGGCCGGCCCGCTCCCCGACCTCTCGAACACGATCTCCGTACCGTCGGCGGAGACGACCTGGTCTCCGGTACCGGCCGACCGTCCTCGTGCTGTTGCCATGTTCGTCTCTCCGTTGCGCGCAGGGCCGACTGGGACGTGAGGTGCTGCTGATATGACCCTCGCCGGGCGCGGAACTCATCGATGCCGCGGAGACCGGGTGGCGCACAAGGCCCGCCCCGGCGGAATCCGCGCAACCCGGTGGCGTCCGCCGCGGATATCGGGAAGGCTCGCGCCCATGGTCTCAGTGGTGCAGAACGTGGCGATCGACTGTGCGGATGCCTATGGGCTGGCCCGGTTCTGGAGCAGTGTGACCGGCAGCCCGCTGGATCCGGAGGCCGCGCCGGGCAGCCGGGAGACCCAGGTGCTGCTGCCGGAGGGCCCGATGCTCTACTTCAACCAGGTGCCCGAGGCCAAGACGGTCAAGAACCGGATCCATCTGTGTCTGCGCCCGGAGACCTCGCGCGACCCGGAGGTGGAACGGCTGACGGGCCTCGGAGCCACCTTGGTCGACGACCTCCGGAATCCCGACGGTTCGGGCTGGACCGTGCTCGCCGATCCTGAAGGGAACGAGTTCTGCGTCCTGCGCAGCGAGTCCGACCGGGCGGCCATGAGCTAGGACCGGGTTCCGGCCGGTCGGCTCCGTCGACGAGGCGGACGGCTCCCGGTCGCTCGACATGATCCTCGACCTGGCCCCGCCCCCGGCGACCGATGACGCGGGTCCCCGGGGCGGCCCGCGGCCTCCGAATCACGCGTCACACGGCCCACGGCCTCCGCGTCACGCGGCCACGGCGACCGCGTCGATGGCCGGTGTACGCAGCGTCCTGCGTGCGGTCCCGAGGCTCGTGCCGAGGGTGACCACCGTGGCGACGGCCATGACGGCCAGCCAGGTGCCCGGTCCCTGGTCGGGCAGGACCTGGTCGGTGCGGACCATGGTGAAGGGGATGATCCCCGCGACTCCCGCGACGGTTCCCAGGACCAGCCCGGTCAGCGTGAGGATCACCGACTCCCAGCCGACCACGCGCAGGACCTGGCCGGGGGTCGCCCCGGCGAGACGCTGCTGCCCGAACTCACGGCTCCGGTAGGAGGTGGCCGCGTAGAGGGTGTTGGCGAGCATGATGCAGGAGAAGACCACCACGATCCCGACGACGACCAGGTTGAGGGTCTCCACGTTCTTGTCCTCGACGGACTCGGCCAGGCCGGACCCGGTGACCCGGCCGGTCTCCACCCCCTGGATGTAGAGGGTGGCGGTGGCCACGCCGGTGAAGATGATCAACGGCATGAGCACTCCGGCGAGTTCGGCGCCCCGTCGGCGCAGGTTCCGGACGCTCAGATAGCCGCCCGCCCCGCCCACCGCCGCCAACGGCCCCCGCAGGAGCACCAGCATCCGCCCCAGCAGGGACGGGGCGAGGACGGCGAAGCCGACGGAGAGAAGGATGGCTCCGTAGGCGGGAAAAGCCATCAGCATCTCGTCGGTGCTGTCGACGGCGTACGTGCTGAGGACGCCCCCGGTCCCGGCCACCAGCGCGGCGCAGCCCGCCAGGGTGCGGGCCCGGGCGCGGGAGGGACTGCGGACTCCGGTGGCGGCCACGGTGGCGCGGCGTACGGCGAGGAACGCCGCGCCGACCGAGGCGAGCAGTACGACGCCGAAGCCCGACCCGAGCGCCACGGCGCCGAAGGCCGGGTCGACCTGGGGAGCGACCTGGCCGCTGTCCTGGAACAGGTCGAGCAGGAGGCGGCCGCCGAGCACGGCGGGCCCGGCGGCGAGCACCGTGCCGGCCAGGGCCACCACGGCGGACTCCCCGACGACCATGCGCGTGATCTGCCCCGGAGTGGCACCCGTGCAGCGCAGCAGACGGATCTCCTCGGCCCGCTGGCGTACGGCGACGGTGAGCGTGGAGGCGATGGCGAAGAAGACGAGGAGGGCGCCGTATCCACCGACGACACTCGCGGCGAGGGTCATGGACTGCGAGCTCACCTCGTCGACACCAGGAGCCGCCGCCGTGTCGTGCAGGGAGCCGAACGTCATGATGATCACGGCGCCTAGGGACGCCGAGAGCAGGGTGGCGAGGAAGCGCCCGGGGCGCTTGCGGACCGAGCGTACGGCCAGGAAGAACATCGCTCACACCTCCGTCAATGAGCCGTTGTCCGCACGCCGTCCGGCCGCGCGGTCCCCGAGGTGGGTCATGCGTTCGGCGACGGCCTCGGCGGTCGGCGCGGTGAGGTGTCCCGCCAGCCGCCCGTCCGCGAGGAAGAGCACCGAGTCGGCGTAGGAGGCGGCCACCGGGTCGTGGGTGACGAGGACGACGGTGCTGCCGTGCCGGCGGACGGTCTCCCGCAACAGGCTCAGCACGTCGCGCGCGCTGCGCGTGTCCAGGGCTCCGGTCGGCTCGTCCGCGAAGATCACGGCGGGCCGGGTGACCAGGGCTCGGGCGATCGCGACGCGCTGGCGCTGTCCGCCCGACAGTTCCCCGGGGAGATGCCCGAGACGCTCGCCGAGCCCCACCTGGGTGAGGATCGCGCGGATGCCGTCCCGGTCGGCCTTGCGTCCGGCCAGCCGGAGCGGCAGCGCGGTGTTCTCCTCGACGGTCAGGGTGGGCAGCAGGTTGTACTGCTGGAAGACGAAGCCGATCCGGTCCCGCCGGAACCGGGTCAGGGCCGCCTCGCCACCACCGCCCATCTCCTCGCCGTCCACGAGGACCTGCCCCCGGTCGGGACGGTCCAGGCCCGCCGCGCACTGGAGCAGCGTGGACTTCCCGGAGCCCGAGGGACCCATGACCGCGGTGAAGCTCCCCGCGGGCAGGCTCAGGGTCACGCCGTCCAGGGCGGTCACCGAGCTGTCCCCGGTCCCGTACACCTTGCTCACCGAAACCAGCCGCAGAGCCTCCGCGGCCCGGCCCGCGGGCCGCCGTTCACGATCGCTCATGGTCATCACCCTCTGCTCGCCGGGCGCACCGTGCGCCGTGTCCACGACGCTACGGACGGGGGCGGGCGGGCACATTGGGCGTACGCCCCGGACCGGAGGGTGGCGCTGGGTACACCCCGCCCGGGGGAAGGCCCCCGCGAGGCACGCGGGCCGTCCGTCGGCCGTCGACTTTCGTCGTCCCCGGTCGCGACCAACGGCCACAGCGGCGCCGGGCCCGGGGGCCCTACCGTGGCCGCGTGACTCGTGTGGAAACCATGACCTCTCCAGCACCGTCCCCCCGGAACACGGCGGGGAGCCCGTTCCCGGCGCTCCGGGCCGTGCCGGGACGGGCTCTTCTCACCGCCGGCATGTGGCCGGCCCGGCGCATCGTCGGCGAACCGCTGCTGAGCCTCGTACTGGCCCTGCTGGCGGCGGGAACGGGGGTCGTGGAGCACCACGGCCCGGCAGGGGCCGTCGGCATCGGGCTCGGCGCCGCGCTCCTGTCACCGCTGCGCCGGGTGCTGCCCGCGACGGTGCTGCTGGCGGCCGCCGTCGGCTGCGCCTGGCTCAGCGGCTTCGGGCCGCTCCTCGTCGTCGCGTCCTGGTCGGCCGGGCGCCGGATCGACGGGCTCGGCAGGGCGGCCGGCGTCTTCACCCTCGCCTACGGCCTCGTCCTGGGCCTGTCGGTCCTGTCGGAGATGCCGCACTTCTCGCTCTCGCTCACCGCGTTCGCCGGACTGCTCCTGCTGATCCCGCTCGCGCTGCCCGGACTCGCGGGCCGCTACTGGTCGCAGCGCAGGACCCTGACCGAGACCCTCGACGAGTACAACGCCCAGCTCCTGCGTGAACGCGTGATGATCGCCGGGCACGCCCGGATCCGGGAGCGCCAGCGCATCGCCCAGGACATGCACGACAGCCTGGGCCACCAACTCGCGCTGATCGCCGTCCACACGGGGGCGCTGGAGGTGGACCGTGAACTGACGGGGGCCCAGCGGGAGGCCGTGGGTGTGCTGCGCGAGGCGTCGGTGGCCGCGATGCACGAACTGCGGGACGTGGTGGGCGTGCTGAGGGACGGAGTCGAGGCCCCAGGCCCGGCGGGCGCCCAGGACACAGGCGCGTACGGAGAGGAACCCGGCACGCCGGCACGCGGGGTGGCCGGCGTCGACACCCTGGTGGACGCGTCCCGCAGGGCGGGGGCGGCCGTCGAGCTGAGGCGCTCGGGGGACGTACGCACACTCGCCCCGACCACCGGTCAGGCCGCGTACCGCGTGGTCCAGGAGGGCCTGACCAACGCACACAAGCACGCCCCCGGCGCCCCGATCGTCGTCGGACTGCGCTACGAACCGGACTCGCTCGTCGTGGAGGTCGCCAACGGCCCGGCGCCGGAGCCTGCGGACGGTGTGCCGAGCGGGCGCCAGGGACTGACCGGGCTGGAGGAACGGGCCCGGCTCGTGGGCGGGATGGTGCACGTGGGCCCCACTCCGGACGGCGGCTTCCGGCTGGCGGCCGTGCTGCCGTACACCGCGCAGGGCGGCGACCCCGCGAGCGCTCCGCGCGACGGTGCCGGGACGACGTTCGTCGCTGCCACGGACGACTTTCGGGCGCAGAATCCGGCAGGCCGTCCGGGCGACAGTGATGGCGTCATCGACCGGAACGGTCTCCCGAAGGAGTTGGCCAGAGCAATGAGCAGGACCAAGAGGGGCAACGGAATAGCGATCGGCTGCGGGCTGGCGGCCCTGGCCGGCGTGGTGCTGGTGGGCGCCGTGGTCGTGGGAGGGATCTTCCTCATGCGCGAGGCGGACAAGGGCATGATCGAGCCCTCGCAGTACGAAGCGGTGAAGATCGGTCAGTCCGAGGCGGAGGTGCGCGCCCAGCTCCCGAGCGGCGATTCCCTCCTGCGTCCCGGATCACTCGCGGGCGCGCCGGCCGAACCGGAGGGTTCGACCTGTCTCGTCCTCCTCTCCACGGAGTTGGGGAGCAGTTTGGATACCGAACCGGTGTTCCGGTTCTGCTTCAAGGACGGCAGACTGATCGAGAAGAAGACCTTCGAGGTCGAGAGCTGAGGGGCCGGGCCCCTCGGTGTCCGGCGCGTCGGCCGGATCGAGGATGATGACGGGGTGCCCGCAGGTATGACCGCTCAGGACCGTGCAGGAGAGTCGTGATCAGGGTTCTTGTCACGGATGACGAGCCGCTCATTCGGGCGGGCATCAGGATGATCCTCTCCTCGGCCGACGACATGGAGGTCGTCGCGGAGGCTGCGAACGGCCGCGAGGCGGTCGACATCGCACGGTCGCAACGCGTGGACGTGGCGCTGCTCGACATCCAGATGCCGGTCATGGACGGTCTGACGGCCCTGGGCGAGCTGCGCCGGTCCGCCCCCGAGGTGCGGGTGCTGATCCTGACGACGTTCGGGGAGAGGCAGAACGTCCTGCGGGCTCTGGGGTCGGGGAGCGCGGGCTTCCTGCTGAAGGACTCGGCACCCGCGGAACTCATGCGGGCGGTGCGGGCGGCGGCGGCCGGAGAGGCCTACCTGTCGCCCGGCGCCACCCGGCACGTCGTCGACTCCCTGGCGTCCGGGGGTGCCGCGGACCGTGCCGAGCGGGCGCGCCGGAGGCTGGAGAAGCTGACCGAGCGCGAACGGGACGTCCTGGCCCTGCTGGGTGAGGGCCTGTCCAACGCGGACGCCGGGCAGCGGATCCACATGAGCGAGGCCACGGTCAAGACCTACGTCAGCCGCATCCTCGCCAAGCTGGGGTGCGACAACCGGGTGCAGGCCGCCCTGCTGGCCCGGGACGCGGGCCTCGGCGCCTGACGCCGGCGGACCGCACCGCCTCCGTACCGCCGACGCCCCGTCAACTGCCCGCCTCCGCCTCGTCAGCGCTCCGGGAACGCCTCCCCGCACGCGCTGCAGAACTTCGGCGCCCGGTCCGCCGACAGCCGCCCGCACTCCGGGCACACCAGGTCGAGCATGCAGGGCGCCTCGCCGCCCTCGTACGCGGGAGCGCGCACGGCCGGCCCGACCGCGAGCCCCGGGCGACGGCGGTGCACGGTGAGATACGTCAGCCCCTCGGGCCCCGCCTCCAGGGAGCGGCGCGAGGTGCGCGGCAGCCAGGTCACCGCTGTCGGGACGAGGTTCAGGGTGCCACCGGCTCCCGTGCGCAGGCTGCCCGTGCCCGCGAGGACGACGAGGAGCACGTCCAGGACGTCCTCCTGGTGCTCAGCGACCCCCGCGCCCGGCGGCAGTTTGACCACATTGGCGTCCAACTCCCGCCCTTGTTCGGCGAGTCGCCAGAGCGCGCCGCGCTCACCGGTTGCGGCAGAGGCGAGTACTTCGTCCAGTACCGCCAGCACCTGCGGGGTGGCGTTCACGCCGCGGCCTCCTCGTCGTCGCGCTCGCGGGCCTCGTGGACCTGGCCCAAGTCGTTCTCCGCCCGGTGCTTCACTGCGGGCAGGAGGCCGCTCCGGCCGTGCCCGGGCTCCGTCAGCTCGTCGTCCACGCGCACCGCGGTGCGGATTGCCATGAGCCTTCTGCCTCCGGTCCTGCCTGTGGGTGGCCGACGCACCTCGAAGTACGCGCTTACCGGGGGAGAGTAACTCTTCACGGGTTCGTGGGGCGGAGGGCGCCCGTCCGGGGCGGCACGTCCCCGTGCCGTGAAACCCACAGGTCAAGAGGTTGCGGGCCGGACGGAGGGCCTCCGTAAGTGGAGGCCTGCACCCTCCGGCCCGAATCCCCCGAACGGGCCCGGCCGCCGCTGTACTCTCGCCCCATGATCCAGCCGACGCCCTCGACAGCCCCGGTCCCGGACGCCGAGTGCGCCGCGCTCACCCGGACCCTGCGCCGCCGGGGCACCGTCGTCCTCTCGGTGTTCGCCCTCGTCTGGACCTTCGCCGGGGCGTCGGGTCTCGCCTCGCCGGGCGCCGCACTGGCCGTCGAGATCCTCGCGGTGCCGGTCACCGCGGTGGCGATCCTCCTCGCCTACCGCAAGGGCGCCGCCCCGTCGCCCCGCATGGTCGACCTGCCCGGGAACTGGGCGCGTTCGGTCGGCATCGTCAACGTCGTCGAACTCGCGGCGATCTTCGCGGTGATCGCCGCGTCCAACGCGTCGGGCCACCCCGGGTTCATCCCGCCGTGCATCGCGCTGGTGGTCGGTCTGCACTTCATCCCGCTCGCCCGTCTCTACGACCAGTGGCAGTACAAGGGCACGGCCGCTGTGCTCAGCGCCGTCGCCGTCCTCGGCCTCGCGCTCATCGCGGCCGGACTCCCGGACGTGAGCGTGCGCGCCGTGGTGGGCCTGGCCTCCGCGGTGACGCTGTGGGCGTCCGCCTACCACGTCGCCGTCAGGGGCTGACGGCCACGCGCGGCGGGCACCCGCTGCCCACACGGTCCTCCGGTCGGGCGCGCTCCGGGGCCCGCCGCCGCCCGGTCCCGGCCGGAAGCCGCTGGGTAGGGTGGGCGCGACAGCCCATCGTGAACCGGAACGAGGAACTGACGTGAGCGAGTCGGCGGCCATCGCCCTGCAGCAGGAGATCGCCCGCGAGCTCGAGGTCGCGGAGACCTTCGAGGCCGAGAAGGAGATCGAACGCCGTGTGGCGTTCCTGACCGAGCGGCTGACCTCCACCGGCCTGCGCTCCCTGGTCCTCGGCATCAGCGGGGGCGTGGACTCCACCACCGCCGGCCGGCTGTGCCAGCTCGCCGTCGAGCGCGCCCGGGCCGCGGGCCACGAGGCGCGGTTCCACGCGATGCGGCTGCCCTACGGGGTCCAGGCCGACGAGCACGACGCCCAGCTCGCGCTCTCCTTCATCCGCGCCGACCACGTGCTGACCGTGGACATCAAGCCCGCGACCGACGCCATGCAGGAGTCGCTGCTCACCGGCGACGTGGCCTTCCGCGACCCGCACCACCAGGACTTCGTGCTCGGCAACGTCAAGGCCAGGCAGCGCATGATCGCCCAGTACGCGGTGGCCGGCGCGCACAACGGCCTCGTCGTCGGCACGGACCACGCGGCCGAGGCGGTCTCCGGCTTCTTCACGAAGTTCGGCGACGGCGCCGCCGACCTGGTCCCGCTGACCGGGCTCACGAAGCGCCGCGTGCGGGCGGTCGCCGAGACGCTCGGCGCACCCGCCGAACTGGTCGGTAAGGTGCCGACGGCCGACCTGGAGACCCTCGCCCCGGGCAAGGCGGACGAGCACGCGCTCGGCGTCACCTACGACGCGATCGACGACTTCCTGGAGGGGAAGCCGGTGGACGAGCAGACCTTCGGGACGATCGTCGGCCGCTACCGCCTCACCGACCACAAGCGCCGGCTGCCCATCGCCCCGTGACGCATGGGGCGGCGTCGGGTCGGCCGGTCCGACCCGCGCGGACGGGAACAGCGCACCACGCATGAGGGGTCGGTTCGCCGGCCGAGGGGGACCGCGGCAATGGACAGGCAGCCCGACGAGAAGTACCCGCCGGCCGAGCCCTACGACCAGGGGATGCTGGACGTAGGCGACGGCAACCTCGTCCACTGGGAGGTCTGCGGCAATCCGGCCGGCAAGCCCGCCCTGGTCGTGCACGGCGGGCCCGGCTCGGGATGCGGCACCCGCCCCCGGCAGTACTTCGACCCGGACCTCTACCGCGTCGTGCTCTTCGACCAGCGCAACTGCGGCCGCTCCACCCCGCACGCGAGCGACCCCGCCACCGACCTGCGGCACAACACGACGGCGCATCTGGTCGCGGACATGGAGCTCCTGCGCGAGCACCTCGGCATCGAGAAGTGGCTCCTGCACGGGTGGTCGTGGGGGTCCACGCTCCTCCTGGCGTACGCCGAACAGCACCCGGAGCGGGTCTCGGAGATCGTGATCTCCGCCGTGACGACGACCCGGCGCAGCGAGATCGACTGGCTGTACCGCGGGGCGGGGCAGATCTTCCCCGAGGCCTGGGACCTGTTCCGGGCGGGCGTCCCGGAGGCCGACGGCCCCGGTGACCTGGTCGCCGCGTACGCACGGCGGACGGAGAGCCCCGACCCCGGGGTGCGGGCGAGGGCGACGGCCGACTGGTGCGCCTGGGAGGACGCGGTGCTCTCCATGGAGGCGCACACCGGTCCGCCCCCGTACGGTGGCCGGCCCGGCCGCGACCGGCTGGCGTTCGTCCGGATCTGTGCGCACTACTTCGCGCACGCCGCGTGGCTGGAGGAAGGGCGGCTGATCCGGGACGCGGGCCGTCTCGCGGGGATCCCCGGCGTCCTGGTGCACGGCCGCTTCGACCTGGGAGGACCGCTGACCACGGCCTGGGAACTGGCGAAGGCCTGGCCGGACGCCGAGCTGACGGTGATCGACGCCGCGGGCCACCTGGGCGGCCCGGCGACCTCCCGGGTGGTCCTGGCCGCGCTGGACCGGTTCGCGCGGCGCGTATGAGATCGACGCTTGCCTGGAGCACACTCGAAGGAGTTGGGTTGGCCCCATGAAGTACACGCAGCTCGGACGCACCGGACTCAAGGTCAGCCGCCTCGTTCTGGGGACGATGAACTTCGGCCCCCAGACCAACGAGAGCGACAGCCACGCGCTCATGGACGCCGCCCTGGAGGCGGGCGTCAACTTCTTCGACACCGCGAACGTCTACGGCTGGGGCGAGAACAAGGGCCGCACCGAGGAGATCCTCGGCACCTGGTTCGCCCAGGGCGGCGACCGCCGCGACAAGGTCGTCCTCGCCACCAAGGTCTACGGCAACATGGGTGCCGACGGCGAGGCATGGCCCAACCACGACAAGCTGTCCGCCCTGAACATCCGCAGGGCCGTCGACGCCAGCCTCAAGCGGCTGCAGACGGACCACATCGACCTGTACCAGTTCCACCACGTCGACCGGGACACCCCGATCGACGAGATCTGGCAGGCCATCGACGTACTGATCCAGCAGGGAAAGATCCTCTACGCGGGCTCGTCCAACTTCTCGGGCTACAAGATCGCCCAGGCCAACGAGCGGGCCGCCCGGCGCGGCAGCTACGGCCTCGTGAGCGAGCAGTGCATCTACAACCTGATGGAGCGCGGGGCCGAGATGGAGGTCATCCCGGCCGCCCAGGAGTACGGCCTCGGCGTCATCCCGTGGTCCCCGCTGCACGGCGGGCTGCTCGGCGGCGCGATCCGCAAGGAGCGCGAGGGCAGCGGCGCCCGGTCCACCTCCGGCCGGTCCGGCGACGCGCTGGCCGACCCGAAGGTGCGGGCGCAGATCCAGGCGTACGAGGACCTGCTGGAGAAGCACGGCCTGGAGCCCGGCGAGGCGGGCCTGGCCTGGCTGCTGACGCGGCCGGGCGTCACGGGCCCGATCTCCGGCCCGCGCACCCAGGAGCAGCTCGACTCGGCGCTGCGCGCGGTGGAGCTGGAGCTGTCCGACGAGGTGCTGAAGGCGCTGGACGAGATCTTCCCCGGCCCGGGCCCGTCGCCGGAGAACTTCGCCTGGTAGGAACGGCAGGGCCGTGTGCGGCCTCCGCCCCGGGGTTCAGCCCCCGAGGGCGGAGGCCGCCGCCACGACGACGAACATCAGAACGAGCACGGCGGCCATGATGCGGTTTCTGGTCTTGGGATCCACCCGACGAGCGTAACCGGCCCGCTCACCGGCCCAGCGGCCAGGCCCGCACCACCTCGTACCTCGGCTGCTCCCCCGGCACCCCGTCCACCGGCAGATCGCTGCGTACGAGACCGATCTCTCCGGCCTCCCACCAGATGCCCTCGAAGCCCTCCAGAGCGGCCGTGTACGGGCTCAGGTCGGCCTGGGCCCTGCTGCGGGCAAGGGTGAGGTGCGGGGTGTGGCGGCGGTGCTCCTCCATGGGGATCCCCGACTTGCGCGCGGCGGCGGAGGCCCGCTGCGCCAGCAGCCGCAGGGTGCCGAGGCCGCCCTCCGCCCCCGCCCACAGCGCGCGCCCGTCGAACCGGCCGCCGCCGCGGATGCGGAGGGGGAAGGGCTCGGTGCGGCGCGCGGCCCGCGCCAGTCGCGTGCACAGCTCGGGCATCAGCTCCTCGTCGACGTTTCCGAGGAAGGCCAGCGTGTAGTGCCAGCCCGCACGCGCGGTCCAGCGGAGGTCCGCGGCTCCGGGCAACCGGTGCAGCGGGGCGACGGCCCCGGCGAGCTCGTCCGCCGCGGGGCCGGGCGGCAGGACGGCGGCGAAGAGTCTCTGACTGCGCGTGCTGCTCATGCGGTGAGTGTCCCAGCGTCCCCACGTGTCGGGGGGGGCGGGCGGGCCTGTCGTCGTCCGTTCCCCCGCGACCGGTACGGGAAGCCGCGAACGGTACGGGAACGCCGCCCCCTCCGGCAGGGAGGCGGCGGCGTACGCGGGCGGCGCTCAGGCAGCCGTGGCCAGCTGCTCGCGCGGGACGAACCGCACATGACGGCGGCCGGGCCGCAGGTCGACCTTGAGCCGCAGACCGCCGACGCGGGTCAGGGCGAAGCCGACACCGAGTGCGGCCAGCATCGAGATCGCGCCGCCGGCCGCCATGCCGGTCCTGGCGCCGTAGACGTCGCTGATCCAGCCGACGATCGGGGCGCCCACGGGCGTGCCGCCGGCGAAGACCATCATGTAGAGGCTCATCACCCGGCCCCGCATCTCCGGGTCCGCGGCCATCTGGACGCTGGTGTTCGCGCTGATGTTGGTCGTCAGCCCGATCATGCCGATCGGGACGAGCAGCAGCGAGAACAGCCAGACGGACGGAGACAGCGACGCGGCGATCTCCAGGGCACCGAACAGGGTGGCCGCGGCGACCAGCATCCGAAGACGCGAGGAACGGCGGCGGGCGGCGAGCAGGGCTCCGGCGAGGGAGCCGGCTGCCATGAGGATGTTGAAGAACGAGTACATCCCGGCGCCGCCGTGGTAGATCTCGTCGGCGAAGGCCGTCAGCCAGATCGGGAAGTTGAACCCGAAGGTGCCGACGAAGCCGACCAGGACGATCGGCCAGATCAGCTCGGGTCTGCCCGACACGTAGCGCAGTCCTTCGCGCAGTTGGCCCTTGGCGCGCTTGACCGTCACGGACGGGTGGAGCTCCTCGGTCCGCATCATCATCAGGCCGACGAGGGGCGCCGCGAACGACAGGCCGTTCAGCAGGAACGCCCAGCCACTGCCGACCGTCGTGATCAGGACACCCGCGACGGCGGGGCCGATCAGCCGGGCGGACTGGAAGTTCGCCGAGTTCAGGCTGACCGCGTTGCGCAGCTGCGCGGGGCCGACCATCTCGGAGACGAACGACTGGCGGGCGGGGTTGTCGACGACGGTCACCATGCCGAGGAGGAAGGCGACCAGGTAGACGTGCCAGACCTCGACGACGCCGGAGAGGGTCAGGACGGCGAGTGCGATGCCGCACAGGCCGAGCGCTGCCTGGCTGATGAGGAGCAGCCGCCGCTTCGGGAGCCGGTCGGCGATGACGCCGCCGTACAGGCCGAAGAGGAGCATCGGGAGGAACTGGAGGGCCGTGGTGATGCCGACGGCGGCGGCGGACCCGGTGAGGCTCAGGACGAGCCAGTCCTGCGTGATGCGGGACATCCAGGTACCGGTGTTGGAGATCACGGCGCCCGTGGCGAACAGGCGGTAGTTACGGATCTTCAGCGACGAGAAGGTCCCGCCGGTCTTGCTCTCGTGGGTGGAAGTCGGTGCGGGGGCGGAGTCTGCTCCGGATCCCGTACTCAAAAGGGTTCGCCTCCTCGGGCGTATACGGCGTTCGGACTGACGGGAGGTGGGCGGGGCTCCGCGGGCTGCCGACCCGCGCGCCCCGCCGGTGTCACAGGTGGGCGAGCTTCTCCAGCACGGGCGCGGCGGCCCGCAGCGTCTCCCACTCCTCCTCGTCCAGGCCCTCGGCGAGGTCGGCCAGCCAGGCGTTCCGCTTGTCGCGGCTCTCGGCGAGCATGGCTTCCGCCTGCTCGGTCCGGCTGACCATCTTCTGCCGACGGTCATCGGGGTGCGGTTCCAGTCTGACCAGGCCCTTGGCTTCCAGCAGCGCGACGATCCGGGTCATCGACGGCGGCTGCACGTGCTCCTTGCGGGCCAGCTCACCGGGAGTGGCGGAACCGCAACGGGCGAGTGTGCCGAGCACCGACATCTCGGTGGGGCTCAGCGACTCGTCGACCCGCTGGTGCTTCAGGCGACGGCCCAGCAGCATCACGGCGGAGCGGAGGGAGCTCACGGCGGCGGCACTGTCGCCGTCGTGGATCAGGTCAGGCATGTTCCTTAGCGTAACTCATTAGCAATGCTAAATACCACCTGGTGGTACGCGCGCGAGAAACTGATCACCCGAACGAGTGAGTATGGGGCGGAAAGAGGCGCGAAAGTGCTGTGTGTGCCGCGACCCTGCTTGGCATGGGATCGACAGTGCTCAGCCTGCGCATAGACGGTGAGCTGCTCGAGCGGCTCCGCCGGCACGCCGCCAGACGCGGCATGACCGTCCAGGACTACGTGGTCCGGACGCTCGTCCGCGACGATTTCGACGAGCGTTTCCACGCCGCCGTCGACGAGACGGAGAAGTTCTACGGGGAGGAGCCCCGTCACGCGGACCCGGCCGACCGGGTCACATGACGGAGTTCCGCCCCGCAGGGGTGGAGACGTCCGTACGTGCTTACGTGAGGCCGAGCGCCGGCATCGCGTAGTAGAAGACGAAGACCGCGGACACCACGTACATGGCCGCCGGGACCTCACGGCCACGGCCGGCCGCCAGGCGCATCACGCTGAAGGCGATGCAGCCGATGCCGATGCCGTTGGTGATCGAGTACGTGAGCGGCATCATCAGCATCGCGAGGAACGCCGGGATCGCGAGGGTCATGTCGCCCCAGTCGATGTCCCGCACATTGCCCGCGAGGATCAGGAACCCGACCGCGATCAGGGCCGGGGTGGCCGCCTGCGAGGGAACCATCGTCGCCAGCGGCGTCAGGAACAGCGCCACCGTGAAGAGCAGGCCGCTCACCACGCTCGCAAGACCCGTACGGGCACCCTCACCGACGCCCGCCGTGGACTCCACGAAGCAGGTCGAGGCCGAGGAGGAGCTGATGCCGCCCGCGGCGACGGCGACACCGTCGACGAGGAGGACCTTGTTGATGCCCGGGAAGTTGCCGTCCTTGTCCATCAGCTTGGCCTCGTCGCCGACGCCGAGGATGGTGCCCATCGCGTCGAAGAAGCAGGACAGCAGCACGGTGAAGACGAAGAGGATGCCGGTCAGCAGACCGACCTTGCCGAAGCCGCCGAACAGGCTGACCTCGCCGATTAGCCCGAAGTCGGGTGACGACACCGGGTTCCCCGGCCACGCCGGGACGGTCAGACCCCAGGCGTCGGCCGGCAGGTCCGCGACCGCGTCGATGACCAGCGCCACGACCGTCATGACGACGATGGAGAGCAGGATCGCGCCGGGCACCTTGCGGACGATCAGCGCGAGGGTCAGCAGCGTGCCGAGGATGAAGACCAGGACGGGCCAGCCGTTGAGGTGGCCGTCGCTGCCGAGCTGCAGCGGCACCGTGGTGTGCGCGGCGTCCGGGATGCGGGAGACGAAGCCCGAGTCGACCAGACCGACCAGCAGCACGAAGAGACCGATGCCGATCGCGATGCCCTTGCGGAGCGAGCGCGGCACGGCGTTCATCACGCGCTCCCGGAGCCCGGTCGCCACCAGCAGCATCACGACGATGCCGGCGAGGACGACCATGCCCATCGCGTCCGCCCAGCTCATGCGGGGGGCGAGCTGGAGGGCGACGACGGTGTTGACTCCGAGGCCGGCGGCGAGCGCGATCGGCACGTTGCCGATGACACCCATCAGGAGCGTGGAGAACGCGGCCGCCAGCACGGTGGCCGTGACGAGCTGGCCACCGTCGAGCTGGTGCCCGTACATGTCCTTCGCGCTGCCGAGGATGATCGGGTTCAGCACGATGATGTACGCCATCGCGAAGAAGGTGGCGAATCCGCCACGGATCTCGCGCGCGACCGTCGACCCCCGCTCGGAGATCTTGAAGTAACGGTCGAGGACGCCGTGCGGCTGCTGCGGCATCGGAGGCTGATCGACCGGAGCGGTGGCCGAGGAGGACATGTATGACCTTCAGTCGTGCATCGAGGGGATGAAAACAGTCAGATTTGGATGTTCACACGAATAATTCGAGTCATCCACAAGCAGATTCAGTATGAATACATAAGCCAAAGATCGCTATCTCCGCGCGTAGATCCTTGGGCCGTCTGGCTCGCAGCACCCCCGGCTAGACTGATCGCATGGAGAAGTGGACACCCAAGCACGAGGCGCCCGAACCCCTGGAGGGGCCGGTCGTCGCCACCGTCACCGGCGGCACGATCCTGTGGTTCGTCCTCTTCGTGGTCCAGGTCCCCTTCTACGGCTGGTTCGACGACCGCGGGCACGCCTGGTGGATCTGGGTCTGTCTGGCCGGCGCCGGCCTCGGCCTGATCGGCATCTGGTTCGTCCGCGGGCGTGACGCGGCGATCAAGCGCGCGGCCGCGCGGGCCGCCGAGGAGTCCGCCCCGGACACCGCGCACCCCTGACGGCCTCCGCCCACACGCGACGCCCTCCCCCCGTGGGAGGTGGCACCGCGTACGACCACGGGACCATTCCGCTCCTCCCCCGGTCTGATCTTCAGCCGCCCGGCGGGTGAACAGCCCCGGGCACCCGTACGGTCGGATTCATGACGCAGCGGGCACTCGACTCCTCCGGTGAGCGACCGGACTCCGTACGCACCTCTCCCGCGCCGGCGGGTGGGCTGACCACCGCCGAGGTCGCCGAGCGGGTGGCACGGGGCGAGGTCAACGACGTACCGGTCCGCTCGTCCCGGTCGGTCACCGAGATCGTCCGCGCGAACGTCCTCACCCGGTTCAACCTGATCATCGGCGTGCTCTGGGTGATCATGCTGTTCGTCGCGCCGATCCAGGACAGCCTCTTCGGCTTCGTGATCATCGCGAACACCGGGATCGGCATCGTCCAGGAGTGGCGGGCCAAGAAGACCCTGGACAGCCTCGCGGTGATCGGCGAGGCCAGACCGACGGTGCGGCGCGACGGCAGACCGGCCGAGGTCTCCGTGTCCGAGATCGTCCTCGGTGACCTGGTGGAGCTGGGCCCCGGGGACAAGGCCGTCGTCGACGGCACGGTCGTCGAGGCCGACAGCCTGGAGATCGACGAGTCGCTGCTGACGGGCGAGGCCGACCCCGTCGTGAAGCGGCCCGGCGACCCGGTGATGTCCGGCAGCTTCGTCGTCGCCGGGGGCGGTGCGTTCACCGCCACCAAGGTCGGCCGCGAGGCCTACGCCGCGCAGCTCGCCGAGGAGGCGTCCCGCTTCACGCTCGTCCAGTCCGAACTGCGCAGCGGGATCAGCACGATCCTCAAGTACGTGACGTGGATGATGGTGCCGACCGCGATCGGGCTGATCATCAGCCAGCTGGTCGTCAAGGACAACAACTTCAAGGACTCGGTCGCCCGCACGGTCGGCGGCATCGTCCCGATGATCCCCGAGGGCCTGGTCCTGCTCACCTCGGTCGCCTTCGCGATCGGCGTCATCCGGCTCGGCCGCAAGCAGTGCCTCGTGCAGGAGCTGCCCGCCATCGAGGGGCTGGCCCGCGTCGACATCGTCTGCCTGGACAAGACCGGCACCCTCACCGAGGGCGGCATGGACGTCACCGAGGTCCGCCCGCTGAACGGTTCCGACGAGGGCTACGTGCACCGTGTCCTGGGCGCCCTGGGGGCCTCCGACCCACGGCCCAACGCCAGCCTCCAGGCCATCATCGACGCCTACCCGGACGGCGGGGGCTGGGACGTCACGGGGACCGTGCCCTTCTCCTCGGCCCGCAAGTACAGCGGCGCCTCCTTCGGCGAGGGGAACGGCGACGCGTCCGCCTGGCTCCTCGGCGCCCCCGACGTGCTGCTGGCCCCGGACGACCCCGCCCTCGCCGAGACGGGCCACCTCAACGAACAGGGGCTGCGGGTCCTGCTCCTCGCCCGGGTGCGGGGCGAGCTGGACGCCCCGGAGGCCGCCTCCGAGGCCGTGCCGGCCGCACTCGTCGTCCTGGAGCAGCGGCTGCGGCCGGACGCCGGGGAGACCCTGGCCTACTTCGAGGACCAGAACGTCGCCGCGAAGGTCATCTCCGGCGACAACGCCGTCTCGGTCGGCGCGGTGGCCCAGAAGCTCGGCATGCCGGGCGCCGAGCACGCCCTCGACGCGCGCAGGCTGCCCGAGGACCGCGACGACATGGCCACGGAGATCGAGCGGAACGCGGTGTTCGGCCGGGTCACCCCGCAGCAGAAGCGCGACATGGTCGCCGCGCTCCAGACCCGCGGGCACACCGTCGCGATGACCGGTGACGGCGTCAACGACGTGCTCGCGCTGAAGGACGCCGACATCGGGGTCGCCATGGGATCGGGCTCGGAGGCGACCCGCGCGGTGGCTCAGATCGTGCTGCTGAACAACAGCTTCGCGACGCTTCCGTCGGTCGTGGCCGAGGGCCGCCGGGTCATCGGCAACATCACCCGGGTCGCCACCCTGTTCCTGACGAAGACCGTCTACTCGGTGCTGCTGGCGATCCTGGTGGTCTGCTTCCAGGTGGAGTACCCGTTCCTGCCCCGCCACCTGACGCTGCTGTCGACACTGACGATCGGCATTCCCGCGTTCTTCCTGGCGCTCGCGCCCAACAAGGAGCGTGCCCGGCCGCACTTCGTGCGCCGCGTCATGCGGTACGCGGTCCCGTCAGGGGTCATCGCGGCGGCGGCGACCTTCACCACGTATCTGCTGGCCCGCCACCACTACGCCGGGACGGGGGCGCTGGACGCGGAGACCAGCGCGGCCACACTCACGCTGTTCCTGGTCTCCATGTGGGTCCTGGCGATCATCGCCCGCCCGTACACCTGGTGGCGGATCGCCCTGGTGGCGACGATGGGCCTGTGCTTCCTCGTCGTGCTCGCGGTGCCGTGGCTCCAGGACTTCTTCGCCCTGAAGCTGGTCGGGACCACGATGCCGTGGGCCGCGGTCGGGATCGCGGCGGTAGCGGCGGCCGTCCTCGAACTGGCCTGGAGGCTGGTCGGCCGCCGCTTCCCCACTTAGATCCGTGAACACGTGGATCCGTGAACACGTAAATCCGTGAAGGTGTCGCCCTTCGGCTACTTCACGTCGACGAAGTCACCCGCGGCCGTGACGGTCGGGGTGGTGGACGTACCGGCGAAGCTGTAACGCCAGTAGCCGTCCACGGACGCCTTGACCGTGGTCTTCAGCGCGCCGGTGCTGCTCGACTTGATGGTCTTGACGGTGGTGTAGGTGCTGCTGGTCTTCTTACGGAACTGCAGCTTGACCGCCTGGGTCGCGTAGCCCTTGTAGGTGCCGGTCTCCCAGTTGGCACGCGAGAGCTTGCCGGTGACCGTGATGGTCTTGCCCTTCTTCACGGGCTCCGGGGCGGCGTTGACGGTCACCTTGGAGAGGCGCTGGACGCGCGCCTTGGAGTAGAAGTCGTTCCACGCGACCGAGGACTGGTCACCGGCGAGCGCACCCGCGGTGACGTGCCAGGTGCCGGCCAGGGCGTTCTTGTACAGGTCCTCGCCGGGGACGATCGTGATCGTCATCTTGCAGGTGGCGGTGGTGGCGCTGGACTTGGTGCAGGTGGCCGCGTCCTCGTTCGGCGCCACCCAGCCGTCGACGTTCGTCTCGACGTCCGTGCCGTGCCACAGGTCGACGTAGCCGTCGGCGATGCCGGACGGGTGCGAGGCGGTGACCGAGACGCTGATCTTCTTCGAGGCCGTGGTGCCGAGGACGATGTCCTTGCCGCCGTTGATGACGACCTTCGAGATCACGGGCTCGGACACGGCGACGCGCGCGGCCGCACGCGGGGCCTTGGCGCCGAGGCCGAACGCCTCGGCCGCGGTGGGCTTGTCCAGGCTCGGAACAGCCTGGTCGCCCGCCTGCGCCGCCGGAACGGCGAGGGCGGACAGGGCCAGGGCGCCGGAAACAGCGGCGACAGTGGCACGAATACGCATGTGTTCCCCAAGTGGAGAAGGGGGCCCGTGGCAAGTCCCTCGTCCGACGGTCCCCATGTGGTCTGTGAGTCTGCTGACTCCACAGACCCAGACAGGTCACACACGTGAAAGGTTGTGCCCACTCGGCAACTTTCCTGTGAAGATCAGATCAACTGCGCGACTCCTTGGCTCAGCTGCAACGGCAGACCTCCGACCGACGTCTCCGTCAAGAAGCATGACTTCATGGACGCGGAGGAGGACACCGATGATCGACCCGCTCACCGGAGTGGTCGTGGTCGCAGCCGTGGGAGCGGCGACGGCTTTCGTGAGTGACCGGATCCTCCGCAGACGGAAGCGCGCGTTCCGGGACCGCTACGGAACCTACGACGGATTCCGGACGCGGGTGGACGCGGACGAGGTCCGCGCCGTACGCGACGCGCGGGGCGAGGTCGCGGCGGTCAAGGCCGTCCGTGACCGCCACCCGCTCGCCTCGCTCGCCCACGCGCACCGGTACGTCAAGGAGCTGTGAGCCCCGGCACGGGACCGCTCAGTCGAACCAGCGGTCCCGGGCCAGTTCCTCCGTGCGCGACGGGTCCTCCAGCAGAGCGGCCACCTCGAAGCGGCGCGGCCACTGGCCGGCGGCCCAGGCGAGACCGGCCGCCACGCCCTCCAGGGTGGAGGCGTGGACCACTCCGTCCGGGGTGCGGCGCCAGTCCAGCTCCACACCGCCCGCGCGCAGTTCACCGTGCTCGATGTAGGTGTCGGGGGTCCCGGCGCCGAGCAGGATACGGACGGAGTCCGGCACCCGGTGTTCCTCGCCCCGCGTCGTCACCACGGCCTCGACGCTCTCGCCGAGCCGCCGCACCTGGAGCAGGTCCGCCAGCTCCGCCGCCCGCGCCGGGGCCACCGGCAGCAGCGGGAGGCCGCCGGTCAGCGGCAGCAGGTCGGGGGCGTCGGCGATCACCACGTCCGCCGCGTCGGCGACCCGCACCTCGTCGTCCACGACGGCCCGCAGCTCGTCGGGCAGCGTGACCTGCTCGGGGTCCATCTCGGCCAGCGCCGTGTAGAGGGAGTGCAGCTGCACCGGACCGACGGGACGCTCCTCGTCCGCGAGCCGCCCCAGCAGCTCGGCCGCCCCGCCCGGCTCGTCCAGGAGCGCGGCCACCGAGGTACGTACCCCGAGGGCGCGCAGCACCTGCGCGTCGTCGAAGCCGGTCGCGTCGGCGGAGTCGTACAGACCCTCCAGACGCGGGTCCCCGCCGGCCGCGCGCAGGCCGGCCGGGCGGCGGCCGTCGAGCACGGGGTGGTCCCGCAGCCACCACGCGGTGTAGGGCCGCACCGACTGCGTCGTACCGTCCGGGAGCAGCACCCGTACCGGCTGGGTCAGCGCGTCGCGCAGCGGCGGACGGGCCAGCATCGCGAGGGCCTGCGGCCAGGCGTCGTCGTCGACGAGGTCCAGATCCCGTACGGCGACGAGCTCCGTGGCGACCGGGGGCACCGGGGTGTCCGGGAGCTGGTCCAGCACGTCCTCGCACCACACGTCGACGGCGTCGAGCAGACCGGCGTCGTCGGGCTCGGCGAAGTCGCTGTCACGGGGCTCCAGTTCGTCCGGGTCCAGGACGACGTCGGTGGCCCGTACAAGTGCGAAGGTGGCCAGCACCCCGCAGGCGGTCAGGGGCTGTTCACCCCAGCGCTCGGCCAGCTCGGCGTCGCACAGGGCGAGTTCACCCTCACGCATCACCTGGGCGAACGGGCTGTCCGGCAGCACGAGTTCACCGGCGGGCGCCGGTTCGCCGTCCTCGTCGGGCAGGGCCAGCGCCCCCAGCCACGGCTCGTCGCCCGGGGCCAGGTCCGCGTCGCGTACGAGGGTGAGGACGGTCTCGGCGAGCTCGTCCGCGTCCAGGGCGTCCTCGTCCCAGATCTCGCCCGCGTCCAGCGACCCGGCGACGGCGGCGCGGACCTGCGGGGTCGTCAGGACGGCCCGGGGGGTGGCGGGCAGCGCGCCCAGCTTCTCCAGCAGGGGGTGGGCGGCGTCGGGGTGGGCCACCTTCAGACCGAGCCGGGCCAGCTTGCCCAGGACGGGTGAGGCCGGCTCGTCGGGCAGCGGCAGCAGGACCTGGCGGGGTCCGATGGTGGTGCGGGGCGCGTCCGCGGAGCCCGCGAGGGGGACGGGCAGCCCGGAGAGCCGGTCGGGGTCGACACCGGCCAGGCTGTCGTACAGCCGGCGCCACCACTCCGGGTCACGCTCCAGGCCGGCCAGCCGGTCGACGGCCTCGGTCAGCGGGACCCGGGCGACGCCGAGGGTGCGCAGCTCGGCGCGGCGCTCCAGCCCGGCCGGCAGCAGACAGGGCAGGACCTCGGCGAGGACCCGTACGGTCTCCGCGCCGACGCCCTCGACCACCTCGGCCTCGACCGGCCGCAGGGCGGTCGTGTCCCGGCCCGGCACCCCGGCGCCGTCCCAGTCGTCCCACTGCCCCGCCGCCTCGGCGGGGTCCCGGGGCGCCGCGGGCTCCAGGAAGGCGACGCGCGGCAGCCGCTCCAGGATCGCGGCGCGCAGGGCGCCGTCCAGCTGCCCCTTGCCGAGCGCCCCCGGCACAAGGGCGATCGTGGCGACGGAGACGGGCTCCCACGCGGCGAGCAGCTCGGCGTAGGAGTCGGCCGCGCGCTCCACCAGGAAGTCGGTCAGCGGGCCCGGCGCGGGGTGGCGGCGGGTGGTGTCGAGCGGCAGCGAGGCGATCAGCAGCGCGGGGACGCCGAGGGGTTCGTCGGTGGGGGTCGGGGCGTGCACGACGGGCGCCGTACGCGGGTGCAGGGGCGCCCCGTCCTCGTCGACGGGCACGGCCCACGTCACCGACCAGTGCGGACGCAGCCGCTCCTCGACGGGCCGGTCGGCCAGCAGCGCGGGTTCCAGCGGGCCGTTGCCGGCGGCGGTGCGCCAGCGGTGGAGGCCGCGCACGGAGTCGTCGACGTGCGTGTACGGGCCCTGCTGCGAGCGTCGCAACGTCCGTACGCCGTCGGGGGTTTCGATCACGACCTCGTCGAGGCCCGGCAGGGTGAGCAGCAGGGCGTCGTCGACCCCGTCGAGCAGCCTGCCCACGAGGTCCTCGGCGACGCCGTCGCGGAGCGGCAGGACGACGACGGTGTCGTACCCGTCGGGCGCGGTGCCCTCGGCGGGCAGCGGCAGCCGGAGCAGCGGTACGTGTCCGTCGCGGCGGCGCAGTTCGTCGCCTAGGCCGGGGCTTCCGACGGAAGCCTGACGCGCGAGGTCACGGGCCTCCGCGAGGGACCAGCGGACGCCTCCGTGGCGCCCGATCACGGCGGGCTCGTCGCTGACGGCCAGCACGGCGGCGAAGCCGACGCCGAAGCGGCCGACGGCCGACTCGTGGCCCTCGCGCTTGGCCGAGGCCCGCAGCGTGCTCAGCGACTCGACGCCGGTCGCGTCGAGAGGGGCACCGCTGTTGGCGGCGGCCAGGACGGCGGGGCCGTCACCGGACGCGGCGTGCAGGGTGAGGCGGAGCCGGCCGGGGACACCGGCGCGGGCGGCGGCGTCGGCGGCGTTCTGCGCCAGCTCGACGACCAGCCGGTCGCGGTAGCCGCCGAGAGCGAGGTCCTCCTCGGCGTTGGCGTCCTCCCGGAAGCGGGCGGGACCCGCTCCCCAGGCGTCGAGCACGCCGCGCCGCAGTCGCGCCGTCCCGAACGGATCGGCCCCCTCGGTCGCATTCATGCCCACGCTCCTACTCCGCTCTTCCGGTGACCCGTGACGCCCAGTGTGCGCCCGAAGGTACCGCGACCGGGAACCCCCGCAGCGCCCCGTCCCCGGGCAGCGCTCCGGCCTCGGATTCCCCCCGGACGCCGCCCGGGACACGACGGTCGTCGTCGTCCGGGGTCGCGGGGGTGTTCCCCCGGAGGAGGCACCCGGGAGCGCGGAGGAGCTCGGAGGGTGCGGGAGCAGCCCGCGGCACGCCGCTGCCGGGGTCCGGCGCGGTGCCGGACCCCTGGACGGGCGGGGACGTCAGGAGTGGCCCAGGTCTTCCGTCGAGCCGTCGGGCTGGGCCGGGACCGAGCCGGAGTCGTCCGCCGGACGCAGCGGGTAGTCGTCCACCCGCATCGTGTCCAGCGCGTGCGGCGCCGGCTTCGGGGGCTTCGGCATGACCGCGGCCTCGGAGTGGCCCCCGCAGCCGTACGACAGGGAGACCACCCGGCCGTCCGCCGGGGCGAACTCGTTCGCGCAGACCCCGAAGGCCTGCCTCAGCGAGCCCGCCATCGGGACCAGGAACGCACAGGAGACGCAGGACGCCGGCGCCGCCTGCGCCATGGGTGTCCTCGCGCCGAACTCCTCGTCCCACCGGTCCGCCGCGAGCCCCAGCCCGTACCGGGACAGCACCCGGGCACGGCGCGTGCCGAGCTCGTCCGCGACCGAGGCGATCGAGCCGCGGCTCGTCGCGGGCAGCGTCGTCAGCTCCGCGTCCTCCGCGTCGGCGAGGGCTGCCAGCTCCTGGGACACGTCGGAGACGGCGGAGTTCGGCAGGGGCTCGTCCTCGCCCGTCCAGCCGGGCTCCAGGCGCGGGTCCTCCGCCTCGGTCGGCAGGAGGTCGCCGGGGCCCATGTCACCGGGCCGCAGCCGCTCGCTCCAGGGCACCCACTCGGGGGCGAGGAGCGCGTCGGAGCCGGGCAGCAGCACCGTTTCGTCAAGGGTGACGTTCTTGGCGCGGGAGGCCCTGGCGACCGTCACCGCCCAGCGCCAGCCCCGGTAGCCGGGCTCCTTGGACTCGAAGTAGTGCGTGACGACCCGGTCCCCCTCGGAGACCAGGGCCACGTGCTCACCCACCACTCCGGGCGCGGCGGCCTCCTCGGCCGCCGCGCGTGCGAGGTCTACCGCCTCGGCGCACAGACGGTCAGGGGCGGGGGTACGGGCCGTACGGCTTCGCGTCGTCGCAGCACTCACAGGTCTCGCTTCTCTCCATACGCCGTCTCACGAGCGCGCCAGCAGCTCCATCGATGTCCGATTTCGGCCATGACAGTTGTGGGCGGAGCGGACCTGGGGGCCGCGTCGACGTCCACACCCGTTGTGCCTGCCTCGGGCGCGCCTTCTGCCACCCATTCTGCGGGATCGCGGAGAGGCACGCGGCCAAGAACAACCGCCGGTGGCGCGTGAGTGCACGCTACCCTCTCCGCCGCCCCGAGCCCACCTGCCCGTCCCAAACAGGTCCGTAACCCTTTCGGACCGCCTCCGTGTCCGCCGCCGGGCCAAAGGCGGAAACGCCCGGGACCACTGGTGTGTCCCAGCCGTTTTCCGGCCGGGAGGACTCACCCGACGGAGCGGACCGGACCGCGCCCCGGCCCGATCACGGGTTCGTCACGGCGGGGGGTGGGGCACTATGACCACGTGGCAGCCGCCAGGTCGTCCGACGGATCCGGCCCGCTCCGCAGGGCGGCCCGGGCGATGGGCCGTGCCCTGCGCGCCCCCTTCACCGGCGCCGCACGCGGGATCCGGAAGGCGACCCACGCCCACGGGGCGGGCGAGTCCGGCCTCGGCAAACTGATCGAGCTGCACGCGGTCAACGGCGCGGGAGACGTCATGATCACCGTGGCGCTCGCCTCCACGGTGTTCTTCTCCGTACCGACCGACGAGGCGCGCGGGCGCGTCGCCCTCTACCTCGCGGTCACCATGGCCCCCTTCACCCTGCTCGCCCCGGTGGTCGGCCCGCTCCTGGACCGGCTGCCGCACGGACGTCGCGCGGCGATGGCCGGCGCCATGTTCGCGCGGGCCGTGCTCGCGATCACGATGTCCGGCGCGGTGGCCACGGGCGGCCTGGAGCTCTATCCGGCGGCGCTGGGCGTCCTCGTCTGCTCCAAGGCGTACGGGGTGGTGCGCAGCGCCGTGGTGCCGCGCCTGCTGCCACCGCGCTTCTCCCTGGTGAAGGCCAACTCGCGGGTCACCCTGGCCGGACTTCTGGCGACGGGCGTCGCGGCGCCGATCGGGGCTGGGCTTCAGAGCGTCGGCTCCCCCTGGCCCCTCTACGGGGCCTGCGTGATCTTCCTCGGCGGGACTGTCCTCGCCTTCACCCTGCCGCCCAAGGTCGACTCCGCGAAGGGCGAGCGGAAGGCACGGCTGGCCGTCCCGCACGAGGAATCCGTCGGTCCGCCCGCCCCCGTCAAGGACTCCGAGGGGTCCAGGGGGGGCAGGCCCGGCAGCACCAGGATCGGCCGGAGGAAGGGGCGGGAGAAGCCGCCCGGACTGCGTTCCGTCGGGCCGTCCGTCCTGCACGGTCTCCAGGCCAATGCGGCGCACCGCGCACTGTCCGGCTTCCTGATCTTCTACCTGGCGTTCCTGCTGCGTGAGCACCCGCTGGCCGGGCAGAGCGCCGCGGTCTCCCTCGGCATCGTCGGCGTGGCCGCCGGCGCCGGCAACGCCTTCGGCACGGCGGTCGGCTCGTGGCTCAGGGCCCGTGGTCCCGAGCTGATCGTCGCCACGGTGCTGGGGCTCGCCCTGGGGGTGGCGGTGCTCGCCGCGGTCTTCTTCAGCACGGTGATGGTCGCCGCGCTCGCCGCCGTCGCCGGTTTCACCCAGGCCCTGTCGAAGCTGTCGCTGGACGCGATGATCCAGCGCGACGTGCCGGAGGAGGTGCGTACGTCGGCCTTCGCGCGCTCGGAGACGCTGCTCCAGATGTCCTGGGTGGTGGGCGGCGCGATCGGCATCGCGCTTCCCCTCAACGGAGCACTCGGCATGTCGGTCGCCGCCGGGATCCTCGCGCTGGGCGCGGGCGCCTCCGTACGGGGCCTCCTGGGGGCCGCACGGCGCGGCTCACCGCACCCCCGCGTGGCGTGAGCGGCACCGACCGATAACCTTCGGCGCATGACCGTTCCGTTCTTCTCCGGTAAGAGCCGTCGAATCGGCGTCGCTCTCGGTGCCGTGTCCGCGGGACTCCTTGTCCTGTCCGCCTGCGACAAGCCGACGCCGCTCGCCACCGTGACGGTCGGCGACAACTCGGTGAGCACCGAGGCCGCCTGCTACAACGACGGCAACGCCCTCAAGGAGTCCGAGATCCAGGGCTGCCTCAACAAGAAGGCGGAGAAGTCCGTCAAGGTCGCGATGGACGACAAGGTCCGCTTCGGCGTCGACCCCGAGGTCGCGGACAACGGATGGACCCTGTTCATCAACGGCCAGCAGGCCGAGCAGGAGCCGTACAAGAAGACCTACCGCTCGATCCCCGGCAGCGCGTTCTTCGCGAGCCAGACGGGCGAGACGACGGCGGACAAGACGCAGATCAGCATCGTCGAGACCAAGGGTCAGAAGCTCACGGGCGTCTGGCACTTCCAGCTCACGAAGACGTCCTGACCCCCTGATTTCGAGGACCACCGCCGTGCGGGTGCTTGTCGTGACCGCCGTCCCGGCCGAGCGGGACGCGGTCACGCGTGCGTTCGGGGCCGGGGCGCGGGTGCGTGAGGTGCCGGGCGGCGAAGTGCACCGCGCCGGCCCCTTCGACGTCCTGGCGGGCGGCGTGGGCCCCGCCGCGGCGGCGGCCGCCACCGCTCTCGCCCTCGCCACCGCGCCCGCCGACGAGCCGTACGCACTCGTCGTCTCGGCGGGCATCGGCGGCGGGTTCGCCCCCGCCGCGCCCGTCGGCTCCCTCGCCGTGGCCACCGGCATCGTCGCCGCCGACCTCGGCGCGGAGACCCCGGACGGTTTCGTGCCCGTCACCGGTCTCGGCTTCGGCAGGGACACCTTCCTGCCTCCCGAGGCCCTCGTACGGGACGTGGCGGAGGCCACCGGCGCCGTGCCGGGCCCCGTCCTCACCGTCTCCACCGTGACCGGCAGCACGGCGCGCACCGCCGAGCTGCTGGCCGCACACCCCGGAGCCGTCGCCGAGGCCATGGAGGGCTTCGGCGTCGCGGAGGCCGCCGACCGGTTCGGCGTGCCGGCGCTGGAGCTCCGGGCCGTCTCGAACACCGTGGGGCCGCGCGACCGCGAGGCCTGGCGCATCGGCGACGCGCTGGCGGCGCTCACCGAGGCGTTCGGGAAGACCGCACCTGTAGTGGAAAGTTGGACCCGGCATGACCGACTCGACCGACACCGTGACTGACACCGCGACCGACCCGGCCGGGGCACCGCTCCCCGCGCTCCGGATCGCCTACTCGCCGTGCCCCAACGACACCTTCGTCTTCGACGCCTGGGCGCACGGAAGGGTCCCCGGCGCGCCCGCCCTCGACGTGACCTTCGCCGACATCGACCTCACCAACGGCATGGCCGAGCGTGGCGAGTTGGACGTGCTGAAGGTGTCGTACGCCGTGCTGCCCTGGGTCCTCGACGAGTACGCGCTGCTGCCGTGCGGCGGGGCGCTCGGACGTGGCTGCGGGCCGCTCGTCCTCACGAAGGAGGCGGGCGCCGACCTGACGGGCAGGACCGTCGCCGTGCCGAGCGAGCGCTCCACCGCCTACCTGCTGTTCCGGCTGTGGGCGGCCGAGGTCGTACCGGACGGGGTGGGCGAGATCGTCGTCATGCCGTTCGACGAGATCATGCCGGCGGTGCGCGACGGCCGGGTGGACGCCGGGCTGGTCATCCACGAGGCGCGCTTCACCTATCAGAACTACGGCCTGCACAGCCTCGCCGACATGGGCGAGCACTGGGAGTCGACCACCGGCCTGCCGATCCCGCTCGGCGCGATCATCGCCAAGCGCTCGCTGGGCGAGGAGACGCTGAACCGGCTGTCGGAGTCGATCCGCACGTCGGTGCGGATGGCGTGGGACGACCCGGAGCGTTCGCGTCCGTACGTCCTGGAGCACGCCCAGGAGATGGACCCGGCCGTCGCCGACCAGCACATCGGGCTGTACGTCAACGAGTTCACCGCCGATCTCGGCGAGCACGGCTACGCGGCGGTCCGCGGCCTGCTGACCCGGGCGGCGGCCGAGGGGCTCGTGCCGGCTCTGGCCCCGGACGCGTTCTCCGTCACCGGGCGCTGAACCGGGGGGCGGTCCGGGCCGCGAGGGTCCGGCCGCCCGCCGGGCACGTCAGACGTCGAGCTGGTCGGCGACCGCTCTCAGCAGGCCGGCGATCTTCGCGCCTGCGGCCTTGTCGGGATAGCGGCCCCGCTCCAGCAGCGGCGTGATGTTCTCCAGGACGGTCGTGAGGTCCTGCACGATCGAGGCGAGTTCGTCCGGCCTGCGCCGCTGTGCTGCGGCCACGGACGGTGTGGGGTCGAGGATCACCACGGAGAGGGCCTGGTCACCGCGCTGACCGGCGACCACACCGAATTCGACGCGCTGACCGGGCTTCAGCGCTTCGACGCCGGCCGGGAGAACGGAGGAGTGGACGAAGACGTCGGCGCCGTCGTCGCGGGAAAGAAAGCCGAAGCCCTTTTCCGAATTGAACCATTTGACCTTACCCGTGGGCACGTCTGTCCTCGTCCTCGATCTCGTCGGTGCGCGGGGGAGCCGCGAAAAACGGCTCCGGATAGCAGTACAGCGGGTCTGTGACCCGCCGTGTCCCAGGCTAATGGCCCAGGGGCCGGACACAAGACGTCGCCGAAGGGTTCCGCCGAGCTGGGAACTACCCTGGCCGGGTGAGTACTACTCCTTCCGGCGCAGGCGACCGGCTCGTACAGGTCGGCGCGGTCGTCTTCTTCATCGGCGCACTGGCCACCCTCGTCACCGTCGCCCCCTTGTTCCTGGGCACCGATCCCTTCCCGCCCGTCGCCTACGCGGTGTGCATGCTGATGGGGCTGGGCTTCCTGATCGCGGGCGCGGGGGTGGTGCGCTCGGTGTGGATGAACTCCCCGAAGCGCGCCGCCGCGAGGTAGCCGGCCGCTGTCCGCGGCCCGCCACTCGCGCGCGTACTCGTCGAGGACGACGCGCCTCCGGGAGGAGACCGAGCCGCTCCCGGACAATGGCGCGAATCCGGTGCTCGTGATCCCGGGACACGTCAGGACGCCGCGAAGGTCCTCAGCCAGGCGGGGAACTCCGTGAGGCCCGGAAGGATCACGTCGGCTCCCGCCGCCCGCAGCTCCTCCTCGTCGCACGGGCCGGTGACGACGCCGACCGACAGGGCGTTCGCGGCGTGCGCCCCGCGCACGTCCCCGGTGTGGTCACCGACGTAGACCCGTGCGCCGTGCTCCAGGAGCGCCTCCGCCTTGCCCTCGGCCCAGAGGCCGCCGATCAGGACGTCCGCCGCGATGCAGAGGTGCGCGAGGTGGAGCTTGGCGTTCGGTTCGTACTTGGCGGTGACGACCATCGCCCGCCCGCCGAGCGCCTGGACCGCCTCCACGGCCTCCCTGGCACCGGGGAGCGCGGTGGTCGGCGCGATCGCCGTGTCCGGGTACATCGCGCGGTACCGGTCGCAGGCCCCGGCGATCGCGTCGGCCGGGAACCAGTTGGCCATCTCGTCCTCGAGCGGCGGCCCGAGGCGGCTGACGACCAGGTCCGTGTCGATGTACACACCCGTCTCGGCGGCGAGTCTCTCGTAGGCGGCCCTGATGCCGGGCCGGGAGTCGATGAGCGTCATGTCGAGGTCGAAACCGACCGTCAAGGTGTGTGAGGACATGCTCCCCATTGTGCCGACCGCCCCGGCTCCGGTGTCCGGCCCCTCGGCGGCGGGGGCCGGGCGCCCGGAACCGGCCGCGGGGTGCAGACTCACGGGACCCGCCCGCTCCAGCCGAGGGACCAGAGTTGACCCCGCACTCCCTGGCGTTCCACGTCCACGTCGTCGCCACCGGAACCGTGCTCGGCCTCCGTCCGTCCGACTCCCCCGGCCGGGTCGCGACGGTTCTGGGCCCGGACTTCGCCGAGAACACCTTCGGCGGACAGGCCATGTTCCGCGACTACGGCCTCGCGGAGTTCCACTTCCACCGCGCCCACGCCCGGGACGCTTGGGAGGGGCACCACTTCAGCCTCCAGGTGCACCGGCTCGCACGCCGCGACCGCGCCATCCCCGGCGAGGTTCTGCGCACCCGCTACGGGCGCTTCACGCCCCGGCTCCGCTTCGAGAAGTTGCGCCGGCTCCTGGAACGCCGCGGGGTACCGCTGGTGGAGATCCCGGAGTACGCGGGGAACGCACCATACTACCGCACGTTCTGGCAGCCGGATTCCTTGACTGCGGTCTCCTTCGTCGCCGAGCGCGGTGAGTACAGCACGCCCGCCGGTCTGCGGGCCGGTGACGTGTACGGCATTCAGGCGCCCGTCACCGCCCAGGACGTGGAGTCGCGCACGGCACGGGCCTGAGGCCCGGGGCCGGGGCCGGGGCCGGGGCCGGGGCCGGGGCCGGGGCCGGGGCCGGGGCCGGGGCCGGGGCCGGAGGCGCCCTGCCGGGGGCCCACAGGGCGCACATAGACTTAGCCAAGCCTTACCTCGCAATGCCCCGTTCCGTGCCGGTTCCCGGTCCTCGCCCACCCGATTGGTCCCGATGGCAGCCGCCCCTCCACGCCTGTCCAGACGCGCGCTCGCGACCGCCGCGGCCGTCGTCGCCCTGCTGCTGTCCGTCCTGCTCAGCCTCGCCGTCGGGGCGAGGACCATCGCGCCGTCCGCGGTCCTGGACGCCCTGCTGCACGGCGGGCACTCGGACGCCGCCGAGGTGATCCGGCAGATGCGGGTGCCGCGCACCGTGATCGGGCTGATGGTCGGCGCCGCGCTCGCCCTGGCGGGCACGGTGCTCCAGGGCATCACCCGCAACCCCATCGCCGACCCCGGCATCCTGGGGATCAGCCAGGGCGCCTCGGTGGCCGTGGTGCTGGCCATCGCGTACGCCGGGATCCACACCCTCACCGGCTATGTGTGGTTCGCCTTCGGCGGGGCAGCCGTCGCGTCCGTGGCCGTGTACGCCATCGCCTCCCGGGGCCGCGGCGGTGCGACGCCGGTGAAGCTCGCGCTGGGCGGGGCCGCGATCAACGCGCTGCTGGTGTCGGTGACGATGGCGGTGCTCACCACCAAGGCCTCGGCGCTCGACGAGTTCCGCTTCTGGCAGGTCGGCTCGATCGCCGGCCGGGAGGCCCAGGTCGCCCAGCAGATCTGGCCGTTCCTCCTGATCGGCACCGTCCTCGTGGTGTCCGTGGCGCGCGGACTCGACGCGCTGGCGCTCGGCGAGGACGTCGCGAAGGGGCTGGGCCAGAACGTCGGGGCGGTCCGGATCGTCGGCGGCATCGGGGCGACCGTGCTCACCGGCGCGGGCGTCGCGGCGGCCGGGCCGATCGCCTTCGTCGGCCTCGCGGTCCCGCACATCGCCCGGGCGATCGTGGGCAGCGACCACCGCTGGGTGCTCCCCATGGCCGCGCTCGTCGGCCCGGTGATGCTCCTCGTGTCCGACGTCGTCGGCCGGGTCCTGTTCCCGCCCGGTGAGGTCCCGGCAGGCGTCATGACGGCCCTGATCGGCGTCCCGTTCCTCGTCACCCTCGTACGCCGGAAGGCGGTGCCCGCATGAGCGCGGACACGGCGGTGCCCGTACGCACTCCGGTCCGGCCCGCCGGTTACCGGGTCGTGCGGGTCGGGAAGCGGGGCCGTCTCCTGGTCCACCGGCGGGCGGGGCTCGTCGCGGCGGCCCTGGCCGTCCTCCTGGCGGCGGTCTGTGTCGCGTACCTCTGCGTCGGCGAGAGCTTCGTGGCGCCCGCGGAGGTCGTGAAGGTCGTCATCGGGCAGCCGTCCCCGGACGAGCTGGTCGTGGGCACGCTGCGGCTGCCCCGCATGGTGGTCGGGCTCCTCGTGGGTACGGCGTTCGGGATCGCCGGGGCACTGATCCAGACCGTCGCCCGTAACCCGCTCGCCAGCCCCGACATCATCGGCATCAGCCAGGGCGCGAGCGCGCTCACGGTCGGCGCGATGACCTTCGGCCTCACCTCGTACACCGTCCTGCCCTACCTCTCGGTCGTCGGCGGGGTCGCCGCAGCGGCCCTCGTGTACGCCTTCGCGTGGCGCGGCGGGCTCCACGCGACCCGGTTCGTCCTCATCGGGATCGGCTTCGCGATCGCCCTGCGGTCGGTGACGACGCTGTTCCTGACGAAGGGCGACTACCTGGTCGCCCAGCAGGCGCAGATCTGGATGACGGGCTCCCTCAACGGCCGGGGCTGGGACGAGGCCGCTCCGATCGGCTGGGCGCTGCTCGTCCTGCTGCCCGCCGTGCTGTGGGCGGCGTGGGCGCAGCGCACCGTCTCGATGGACGACGACACCGCGACGGCGCTGGGCGTCCGCCTCGGGCGCGTACGGCTGGGTCTCGTCGCACTCGGGGTGGTCCTGGCGTCCGTGGCGACGGGCACGGCCGGGCCGGTCGACTTCGTGGCGCTGCTCGCCCCGCAGATCGCCCGCCGGATGACGCGTACGGCACAGATCCCGCTGCTGTGCTCGGCACTGCTCGGCGCCGTGATCGTCGTGTTCGCGGATCTGCTGGCCCGCAGGCTCTTCTCCCCCACCGAGCTCCCGGTGGGTGTGCTGACGGCGGCGGTCGGCGCCCCGTATCTGATCTGGCTGATCATCCGTGGCCACGGCGGCCGCGCTGGAGGCAACGCATGACGACGACCCGTACCGAGAACAGCGCCACGTCCAGGCTCGCGGCGCGCTCCCTGACCCTTGCCTACGACGACCGCACCGTCGTCCACGAGCTGGACCTGGCCGTTCCCGACGGCTGTGTGACGGTCATCGTCGGCCCGAACGCCTGCGGCAAGTCCACGACCCTGCGGGCCCTCGGCAGGCTCCTGAAGCCCGCCGGCGGATCGGTGCTCCTGGACGGCACGGAGCTCTCCCGCATCCCCACCCGCACGATCGCCCGGTCGGTCGGGCTGCTCCCGCAGACACCCGTGGCTCCCGAGGCGATCACCGTCTCGGACCTGGTCGCGCGGGGCCGTCAGCCGCACCAGCGCTGGTGGCAGCAGTGGTCGGACGACGACGAGCGCGCGGTGACGGAGGCCATGGAGCGCACGGACGTCACGGCGCTCGGCGACCGGCCGGTGGACGAGCTGTCGGGGGGCCAGCGCCAGCGCGTGTGGATCGCGATGGCGCTCGCGCAGGACACGGATCTGCTGCTGCTCGACGAACCCACGACGTATCTCGACATCGCGCACCAGGTCGAGGTCCTGGACCTGGTGCGCCGGCTCGCCGCCCCGGCGGCGGACGGCACCCGCGGACGGACCGTCGTCACCGTCCTGCACGACCTCAACCAGGCCGCCAGGTACGCCGACCACCTCGTCGCCATGAAAGAGGGCCGCATCGTCGCCGAGGGGCGGCCCGGCGACGTCGTCACGGCCGGGCTGGTGCGTGAGGTCTTCGGTCTGGAGGCCGTCGTCGTCCCGGACCCGGTCACGGGTTCCCCGCTCGTCGTGCCCGGCGCCCCCTGGGCTCCCGCCCCGCCCCTCCGAAGGAAAGGCTCTCCGACATGACCACACCTTCCGCGGCCCGTCTGCTCGTCGCCGGTTCGCTGGCCGTGACCGCCGCGCTGGTCCTCACCTCCTGCGGCTCGTCGGACTCAGGCTCCGGCTCCGGCTCCGGCTCCGGCGGTCCGGCCTCCTCCTCGGACTCCGGCACGCACACGGTCGCCACGGCCATGGGCGACATCGAGGTCCCCGTGGCACCGGAGCGGGTCGTGGTCCTGGACACCGCCGAGCTGGACTCCGCGCTCACCCTCGGGGTGAAGCCGGTCGGTGCCACGCACACCGGCACGGAGTCGGGCTTCCTGAGCTACCTGCCCGAGGACCGGGTCGAGGGCATCGAGGACGTCGGCGAGATGATGACGCCGAACCTGGAGGCCGTCGCGGCGCTGAAGCCGGACCTGATCCTCACCAGCAAGATCCGGCACGGCGCCGCGTACGGCGAGCTGTCGAAGATCGCGCCGACGGTCATGACGGAGAACACGGGCTACCCCTGGAAGGAGAACTTCCAGGTCCACGCCGACGCGCTCGGCAAGGTCCCGGCGGCGGAGAAGGTCGTCGCCGGCTACGACGCGCACGTCGCCGAGGTCACCGAGGCGCTCGGCGGCAAGGAGAAGGCGGCGTCCACCGAGGTCAACGTGGTGCGCTTCGTCGAGGGCGCGGACATCCGCGTCTACGGTCGGCAGAACTACATCGGGACGATCCTCGCCGACGTCGGCCTCGGCCGTCCCGCGATCGTGGACAAGGCCGAGGACGGCTTCTCGTACGACGTCAGCCCGGAGAAGATCGACCAGGCGGACGCCGATGTCGTCCTCCACTCGACGTACGGGGACGCGGAGAAGTCCAAGGAGAAGCAGACCTTGGGCAGCGGCCTGTGGAGGAACATGGCCGCGGTCCGGAGCGGCAGGGTGTTCCCGGTCGACGACGAGCTGTGGATCCAGGGCATCGGCTACACGGCGGCGGACAGGATCCTGGACGAGCTGCGGGCCGATCTGACGAAGTGACGGCGGGTGTGCCTGTGGGGCGCGGGGTCAGGTCCGCGCCCCACAGGCGGTTCCGGGGTCGTACGCCGGGCCTCGCCGCGGCCCGGTGAGGGGTCCGCTCAGATGCCGGACGTCATCCGCCGCACCGCCAGCCGTGTCAGCTCGCGGCTCTGCGGCTCGGTGTCGAGCGACCGGTGCAGGGCAAGCCCTTCGATCAGCGCGTCCAGCGTGCGGGCGGTGTCCGGGTCGAAGTGCTGCTCCAGGAGGCGGCGGCTGCGGTTCATCCAGGCGTGGGTGAGCTCGCGGTACTCGTCGCGCCGCGCGGCCAGCGTGTAGAGCTCCTGGGTGAGGACGAGGTCCCGGCGGGGCCCTTCGGAGAGCACGTGGATGAGGTCGACGACGGCCTCACGCGCCTGCTCGGGGGTGTCGACCCGGCCCAGGTACAGCTCGAACACGGCCACGATGTGATCGGCGAAGCGGGTGAAGGCCTCCCGCAGCAGGTCGTCCATGCCACCGAAGTGATACGTCATCGAGCCGAGCGGGACATCGGCGCGCACGGCGATCTTGCGGTGCGAGACGCCCGCGACGCCCTCCTCGGCGATGTGGTCGAGGGTGGCGGCGAGGATGCGCTCGCGCCGCTGCGGATCGGTACGTCCGGTGGCCATGGGACAGCAGTATCAGACGCCGCGGACGACACGGGCGGGGTTGCCCACGGCGACGACGTCGGCGGGGACGTCCTTCGTGACCACCGCGCCCGCACCGATCACGGAGTTGTCGCCGATGGTCACCCCGGGGCAGACGATGACGCCGCCGCCGAGCCAGACGTTGTCACCGATCGTGATGGGGAGCGCGGCCTCCAGCTTGTCGCGCCGGGGCCCGGGCTCCACGGGGTGGGTGGGGGTGAGGAGCTGGACGTTGGGGCCGATCTGGCAGTCCTCGCCGATGGTGATGCGCGCGACGTCCAGCGCGGTGAGGTGGTAGTTGACGAAGGTGCGGGCACCGATGGTGATGTTGCTGCCGTAGTCGACGTACAGCGGCGGGCGCACGTCGACGCCCTCGCCCACCGAGTCCAGCAGCTCCGCGAGGATCGCCTTGGCGGCGTCCGCGTCCTCGGTGTGGGCGGCCTGGAAGCGGGCCATGAGACGCATCGCCCGCTGCTGCTGCCGGGCGATCTCCGGGTCGTCGGCGATGTAGAGGTCGCCCGCGAGCATGCGTTCGTGGTTGGTGCGCGGATCGTCTGCGAAGTAGTCCGTCGGCATGCGCACGATCGTACCCCCGAGATGTACGAACGTACACTCCTCGGTCGCGTTCATCTGCCGCGTCGTCACCCGGGCAGTCGGCGGGACCGCCACACGAGGTACAGCGCCGACGCGACCGCCGCCACCCGCACCACCACGGGCCAGGCCTCCGTCATCGCGTCGCCCACCGCGCCCTCGGCCAGGGGAGCGCCCCAGCGGCCGTCCATGCGCCCCCACACCCAGACGAAGGCGCCGGCCACGACCACACCCGGCAGGCCCATCGCCACCCACTTCGCCTCCGCGCGCGAGAACTTCCGTGAGCTGTACGCCAGCAGCCAGCCGCCCGCCAGCGCCAGCCACGAACCGAGCACGGCGCCGGCCACGAGCAGCACGGCGGCCAGCAGCAGCAACGGGTTCGAGAGCCGTGGCCGCGCCGCCGCCCCGGCGTCCACGACGGCCCGCCGGGGGCGGCGCAGCCGCAGCTTCCGGCGGGCCGGGGGAACAGTCTCCGCGGGCGGCTCCTCCCCCTCCGCGGCCGGTTCCCTGCCGCCCGCCGCCGGTCCGGGCTCCTCCTCCACCGGTGCGCGCGGTCCCGGGGCCTTCGGCGTGCCCGGCATCCCGAACAGCTCCGGGCTCTCCAGCCCGCCCACGAACCCCGGCACGGCCGTACCGGGGCCCATGGCTCCCGGCATGCCCGCCGCCCCCTGTCCGCCCTCGCCGAAGGGGCCGGGCTCGATCCGCCACCAGTCGGGCTCACCCTCGGACGGCGCCTGGCCCAGGCCCGTCATGTGCGGGGCCGACGCCGAAGGCCAGTCCGGTACCGGCTCCCCGGCACCACGCTCCTCGGGCACGGGCTCCGCGACCGCCGGGCCGGGACGCGCGGAACCAGAGGGCGCGGGCTCCTCGGCGCCCTGCGACGCGCCCTTGCGTGACGCGTCTTTCCGGAGCATCCCCCGCCGCGCCCGCGGCACCCCGCGCCCGTCCGCCGTCGCCCCGGCGCCGTCGGCCCGGGGCGACGGCAACGGCACCGCCCCGTCGCCCGACTCGGCCGCCGCGGAGACGAGTTCACCGGGTGCGCCGAGCCTGCCGAGGATGCGCCGGACCACGGCCGGGGAGTCCGAACCGTCGGTGCCGCGCTGCCGGTCGATCTCGCCCCTGAGCGTCGCGACGAGTCTCATCCGGGCGCCCGAGGACAGCTGTTGCTGCTGCGCCAGGTCACCGACCCGGCTGAGATAGTCGAAGACAAGCTGGTCGCTCTCGATGCCCACGCGATGGTTCTCCCTCCACCCGCCCTGCCCCGACGGTAGCGTTCCAGCGGCTACCGTGGGACGGATGGGGACGACCACACCACCGCGTACGCTCGCCGAAGCTCTGCGCGCACGGGGCGACGAATCGCTGGCAGGGCTGCTGCGCGCGCGCCCCGACCTGCTCAGCCCCGTGCCGAGCGACATCACGCAGCTGGCGACGCGCGCCGGTACGCGCGCCTCCGTCGTCCGTGCGCTGGAGCACCTCGACCGCTTCGCCCTCCAGGCCGCGGAGGCCCTGGCCGTGGCGCCGGACCCGGCTCCCTACGACACGCTGCTCGCGCTCCTCACAGGTGACGGCCAGGACGACGGCGCCGGGCGCGGCGACGCCGGCGCGGCGATCACCGCCGCGCTGCCCGGCGCCCTCGCGACCTTGCGCGAACAGGCCCTGGTCTGGGGCGAGGACACCGCACTGCACCTCGTACGCACCGCGCGCGAGCTGCTGGCCCCGTCCCCGCAGCACCCCTCACCCACGGGCCTCGGACCGACCGTGGCCGAGGCCACGGCCGGGATGTCGCCCGGCAGGCTGCAGGAGATCCTGGCCGCCGCCGGGCTGCCGGCCACCCATGACCCGGTGTCCGCCGTCGCCGCGCTGACCGGGCTGTTCACGGACCGGACCAGGATGGCGGAGCTGCTGGACACCGCACCGGTCGAAGCGCTGGCCGTGCTCGACCGGCTGGTCTGGGGACCGCCGTACGGCGAGGTCACGCCGAACCCCGCCCCTCCCGTGCAATGGCTGCGCGACCGCGGGCTGTTGCTGCCCGTGTCGACACGCACCGTCGTCCTGCCGCGCGAGGCGGCGCTGCATCTGCGGGCGGGCCGCGCCCACCGCGTGCCCGAGCCCGTCGCCCCGGAACTCGTGGCGGCGGCCGAGCGGGATCCCCAGGCTGTGGACAGGGCGGCGGCCGGCCAGGGCTTCATGGCACTGTCCACCGTCGAGGAACTGCTGAAGCTGTGGAACGACGGCGGCCCGGCCATCCTCCGCGCGGGCGGCCTGAGCGTGCGCGACCTGAAGCGGGCCGCCGGAGCGCTCGACGTCACCGAGCCCGTCGCCGCCTTCTGGATCGAACTCGCCTACGCCGCGGGCCTGCTGGCCTCCGACGGCGAGACCGACGAACGGTACGCGCCGACGCCCGCGTCCGACGAGTGGCTGGACCTGCCCGCCCAGGACCGCTGGACCCACCTCGTGACCGCCTGGCTCGCCGCCACGCGCACCGCGGGCCTGATCGGCGGCCAGGACTCCAAGGGCCGGGCCCTGTCGGCGCTCGGCCCGGACCTGGACCGCTCGGCCGCGCCCGAGGTACGCCACCGGGTCCTGGCCCTGTTCGCCGGGCTCCCGCCGGGCACCGCACCCGATCCGCAGACCCTGCTCGCCCGGCTCCGCTGGGAACGGCCGCTGCGCGCGACCGGACCGGGCGGACCGGCGGCCCCCGCCGACGCCTCCGACCTCCGCTCCCGGATCGCCCTGTGGACGGCCAACGAGGCGGAGCTGCTCGGGATCACCGGACGCGGGGCCCTCTCCTCCCAGGCCCGGGCGCTCCTCGACGAGGGCCCCGACGCAGCCGCCGCCCGCCTCGCCCCGCTGATCCCCGAGCCCCTGGACCACGTGCTGCTCCAGGCCGACCTGACCGCGGTCGCCCCCGGCCCGCTGGAACGCCCGCTCGCCGACATGCTCTCGGTGCTCGCCGACGTCGAGTCCAAGGGCGGCGCGACGGTCTACCGCTTCACCCCCGGTTCCGTGCGCCGGGCGCTCGACGCCGGGCGGGCCGCGACCGACCTCCACGCATTCCTAGCCACCCACAGCCGCACGCCCGTGCCGCAGCCGCTGAGCTACCTGATCGACGACGTGGCACGCCGCCACGGCCATCTGCGGATCGGCGCCGCGTCCGCCTACGTTCGCTGCGACGACGAGGCCGTGCTCAACGAGATCCTGGCCGACAAGCGTTCGGCGACCCTGCGGCTGCGCAGGCTCGCACCGACCGTCCTGGCCGCGCAGGCCGATCCGGGCTCGCTGCTCGAAGGGCTCCGCGAGATGGGGTACGCCCCGGCCGCCGAGTCCGCCGAGGGCGACGTGCTGATCACCCGGGCCGGTGCCCGCCGCACTCCGCCCCGTACGCCGCCCGTACCCGTCCCCGAGGGGCCTCCGGTCCCGGACGCCACGCTGCTGGCCGCCGCGGTCCGGGCGGTCAGGGCCGGTGACACGGCGGCCAGGGCCGTCCACCGGGAGACCACGGACACGGCGTCGGCAGGCGCCCTCCCCCGCACGACCCCGGCCGAGACCCTGGCCACGGTGCAGGCGGCGGCGATGACCGGTTCGGCCGTCTGGATCGGCTACGTCAACGCGGACGGCGCGGCCAGCCAGCGGGTGATCGCCCCGGTCAAGGTGGAGGGCGGCTTCGTGACGGCGTACGACCACACGGCCGACGAGGTCCGGACGTATCCGCTGCACCGGATCACGGGCGTCGCCGAACTCGCCGACGAACAGACGAGCTGACGAGCTGACGAGCTGACGAGCAGCCGCCCGCCTGGCAGGAGGAGCGTTCAGGCGGGGTCCATGTCCCGGACGCGCTCGAACGTCTCCGTGCCGGAGGCGCCCTTCTTCCACTCGACGGTCAGGGTGTTCCCGTTCTGCTCCAGGTTGCCGACGCGGTCCTTGTCCTCGACCCGGACCCCGTCCTCCTTGCAGAGCAGGGCCATCTCCAGGAAGTCGCCGCTCTCGTCCTTCTGCCACCGTCCCTCGCAGTCCAGGCCGTCGGTGGTGGTGAGGATCGCGTTGACCCGGGCGGGCTCGTCGAGATGCTCCTCGCCCAGCCCCAGCGTGGAGCCGGAGACCTGCCAGACGGCCTGCAGCCCGGTCCCGGTGGGCGTGGGCACGGCGGGCTCCGTGGAGGGCTCCACGGGCTCGTCCTCCGTCGGACCGGGGTCGGCGGAGACGGAGACGGAGGGGCTCTCCTTCGCGACGGGCGCCGCGGGCTCGTCGCCGTCGGCCCCGAGCGCGAACCAGAGTCCTCCGCCGATCAGGACGAGAGCCACGAGACCGGCCCCCACGACCAGTGGGGTACGCCGCTTCCCCGGTGCCGGGGGCGGCGCCCCCGCCGGTCCGTACTGCGGCGGCAGGGGGTGGGCGCCGTACGGCGAGGGCTGCTGGGGCTGCTGGGGCCCGGTGGCGTAGGGGTTGTCCGGCACGGGCTGCCCGCCGTGCGGGTTCCCGTACCCGGCCTGCGGCGGAACGTACGGCGACTGCGTGGGCGGCGGCGTGGGCGGCTGGGCGCCCGACGGCGGCTGCGGCGGCCAGGGCGGCGGCTGGGTCATGGTGTTCCTCCCCCGCGGCCGACACGCTGCCGGCCGAGCGTTCTTTTCTATCAGCCGCTCCTGACTGCCCGTCGGCCGAGGGAGAGGCCGGTCAGGGGACCTCGGGGGAGACCGGCAGCCCGCCGAGGGCGGCGGCCTCCCGCAGCACGTCGACGAGCATCGGCATGGTGAGCCGGCCCGTGAACGTGTTGCGTTGGCTCGGGTGGTAGCTGCCCAGCAGGTGCAGCTCCTGTCTGCGCTCCGTGGCGGGCAGCACGACACGGGCGCCATGGCCGAACACGGGCCGCGGGCGTGGCATCTGCCAGCCCGCCCCGGCCAGCACCGGGAGCAGGGCCTGCCAGCCGAAGCCGCCGAGGACCACCACCGCGCGCAGCCCCGGGCTGAGCAGGTCCAGCTCGGCCGACAGCCAGGACCGGCAGGTGTCGCGTTCCGCGGGCGTGGGCTTGTTCGCCGGGGGCGCGCAGTGCACGGGTGAGGTGAGCCGCACCCCGCGCAGCGTGAGCCCGTCGTCCGCGTCGACGGAGGACGGCTGCGAGGCGAGCCCCACGGTGTGCAGCGCGGCGAAGAGGAAGTCACCGGCCGCGTCGCCCGTGAACATCCGGCCGGTCCTGTTGCCCCCGTGCGCGGCGGGCGCGAGCCCGACCACCGCCACCGTCGCGTCCGCGGGCCCGAACCCGGGCACGGGCCGCCCCCAGTACTCCTGGTCCTGGAAGGCGGCGCGCTTCACCTCGGCGACCTCCTCCCGCCAGGCGACCAGCCGGGGACAGGCCCGGCACCGCGTGACGAGCGCGTCCAGCTCACCGAGCCCGGAGCACCGCGGCGCGCGGCGGGCCGGGAAGCCCTGGTCATCGGCTTCCGGCACCGGGCCCGCAGCCTCCGCAGCGTCCATGCCTCCACGCTACGGGCTCGGCCGACAGTGTCGCGGAGCACAGAGAGGAGCTGTGGGAGCGGGGAAGGCCCGGGTCCCGGATTCCCGGACGTGAGGGGCGTCGCTGTGGCCGACGACGCGACAGCGCGGGCGCCCGGCGTCATGCGGTGTCAGCCCGGTTTCAGCCCGGCTTCTGCCCTGCCGCCATGAGCCGCCCCACCAGCTGGTCCACGTCCGTCCATGGATTGTCCGCATGCCCTGCGCCGCGCTGTCTCAGGCGTTGTGCACGGTCCGCCGCGTTCGGATAACGCTCCCGGACACTCTCGAAGTCGAGATGCTTGCGGCTCGCGGTGTAGCCGCTGATCCCCTGCTTCTCCAGCGCCTTCTGCGCGGCCTCCCACGTGTGGTAGCCCGAGACATCCCTGAAATGCAACAGGATCCACAACTCGAAGCAGGGGTTCGTGAGGACCACCTCGACACCGTGGCGTCGCGCCAGTGCGAGCGCCTCGTCAAGACCGGCGTGCGGTCTGGGCGCCTCCACGTCGATCACACACCAGACCTCGTCGTACTCCGTCCGCCGGTCCTCGCAGGAGCGCGAAGCCCGCTTCTTGTGCTCGATCGCCGCGCGGACGAGCGACTTGGGTTCACCGTGTTCACCACCCACGCAGATCGACACCGGAAGGGTACGCACCTCGGTCCTCAGACCCCGGAAGTACTGGACCTCCGTGCACTCCCCCTCGCAGTAGATGAGGTACCTACGCTGCTCCTGGCGTACGCCCCGCGTCCGCTTCAGCGGCTTTCCCCGCTTCACTGCCACCCCCAAGCCTGAGAGCCGCGGCCGTATCCCGCAGCAGCTCGTCCTCCAAGTGCGGGACCGCGCCGAAGCGTCCGCCCAGGTAGCGCCTCTCCAGGTTGTCGACAGAATCCCGGACGGAGAATTCCGTCATCGGGAACAGCCTCGTCGTGAGCGCTCCGGGGTCCTTCTCCGTGAACCACACCTGGTCCCTGAAGAGCTCCGTCCGGACGTTGCGCCCCAGCAGCGCGGCCTCATGGGTCGTGAAGACCAGCTGGGCCCCGGCCGTGTTCGTCTCGGGGGACTGGAACATCCCCACCAGAGCGTCCACCAGGTAGGGATGCAGACGCGCGTCCAGCTCGTCCACGCACAGGGTCCCGCCCTCGGCCAGCGTCGTGACGACGGGGCCCACGAGCCCGATCCACGTCCGCGTACCGCTTGATTCCTGTGCCAGATCGAGGGCGAACGTCCCCTCGGCCGTCCGGTGCTCCACCCTCACCCGTTGCTTGCTGTTGACCTCGACCTTGGCCTTGTCCCCCAACGCCTCCTGGAGAACACGCGAGATCCGCTTCTGGCCCTCCAGCACGGTGTCGTCCCACTCCGCGATCTCCAGCCCGGACACTCCGAGGTCGGCGAAACGCAGCAGCGTCATCACGGGCGACGGCTCGCTCCCCCCAAGACCGGCGAGGCAGAGCTGGACCGTGCGGTCGAGCCGCTGGGAGAAGTTGTGATCCGTGGCCACCCGCAGGCCGGAACTGAACCACTGGAACACCCTGTGGAGCTGATCGTGTCCCTGTGCCGCTGCGACGGACAGATACAAGCTGTTCGGCCTCAGCAGCTCGGCGATCACTTTCCGGCGGCCGGTGAGCCAGCGGCCGAAGGTGACGACGTCCGCCGCGTCCCGCTCGTAGAGACGGCGCTGCCGACCTTCGGGGTAGTAGTAGAGCCACTCCTCGGTCACGCGTGTGTCATCCACGGAGAAGCCGAATTGATGGCGTACGCCCTCCAGTACGAAATCCACGGCGAACGAGCTCGGCTGCTCCGCGCCCTTCCCACCCAGTGCGAAGGGCCGACGCGGCACACCCCCGTCGGGGTCCCAGCGACGGAACGACGAGAGCACTGCCGTCCGCATCCAGGCAATGGCATCGACGACGTTCGACTTGCCCGACGCGTTGGTGCCGTACATCGCGAGCACGGGCACGGCCCGGAGCTCCCCACCGGGCGCCGACACCTCAGCTCTCGTGTCGTGCCGGTCCGCAGCGATCAGCGAGAGCTCCTGCTCGTCGAGGAGCGAGGCGTGATTCGCCACCTGGAACCGAAGCAGCATGGCGACTCCTCCAAGCGTCCTCTGATGTCGTTTGGTGGTCTGTATCGTCAGGATCTGACGATACAGACCACCAAACGACATTGCATAGCCCTATCACCCTTCCGGGTCCATGCTTCGGGCGGCAGGCCGGCTCCTGTCCGGCACACGACTCCCCCGCTCACGCCCCCGATGCGGCACACTGGACGTTTGGCCGTTCGCACCCGGACTGCCACCCCCCGCAGGAAAGGGCCGACGCGCGTGACCGGACCCCTCATCGTCCAGAGTGACAAGACGCTGCTCCTGGAGGTCGACCACGACCAGGCCGAGGCCTGCCGCCGTGCCATCGCGCCCTTCGCCGAGCTGGAGCGTGCACCCGAGCACATCCACACCTACCGGCTGACCCCGCTCGGCCTGTGGAACGCCCGTGCCGCGGGGCACGACGCCGAACAGGTCGTCGACGCGCTGGTCGAGTACTCGCGCTACCCCGTGCCGCACGCGCTCCTCGTCGACATCGCCGAGACGATGGCGCGGTACGGCCGCCTCACCCTGTCCAAGCACCCGGTCCACGGTCTGGTGCTGACCTCCAACGACCGGCCGGTGCTGGAGGAGATCCTCCGCTCGAAGAAGGTCCAGCCGCTGGTGGGGGCACGCCTCGACCCGGACACCGTCGCCGTGCACCCCTCCGAGCGGGGGCAGATCAAGCAGACGCTGCTGAAGCTGGGCTGGCCGGCCGAGGACCTCGCCGGTTACGTCGACGGCGAGGCGCACCCGATCGAGCTCGACCAGGACGGCTGGGCGCTGCGTCCGTACCAGAAGCAGGCCGTCGACGGGTTCTGGCACGGCGGCTCGGGCGTCGTCGTGCTCCCCTGCGGCGCGGGCAAGACGCTGGTCGGGGCGGGTGCCATGGCCGAGGCCAAGGCAACCACGCTGATCCTGGTCACCAACACCGTCTCCGCACGGCAGTGGAAGCACGAGCTGGTGAAGCGGACCTCGCTGACCGAGGAGGAGATCGGCGAGTACAGCGGTACGCGCAAGGAGATCCGGCCGGTCACCATCGCCACGTACCAGGTGCTGACCACGCGCCGTAAGGGGATCTACCCGCACCTGGAGCTGTTCGACTCCCGCGACTGGGGTCTCGTGATCTACGACGAGGTGCACCTGCTGCCCGCGCCCGTCTTCAAGTTCACCGCCGACCTCCAGGCCCGCCGCCGCCTCGGCCTCACCGCGACGCTGGTGCGCGAGGACGGGCGCGAGTCGGACGTCTTCTCGCTCATCGGGCCCAAGCGGTTCGACGCACCGTGGAAGGAGATCGAGGCGCAGGGCTACATCGCGCCCGCCGACTGCGTCGAGGTCCGCGTGAACCTCACGGACTCGGAGCGCCTCGCCTACGCGACGGCCGAGCCCGAGGAGAAGTACCGGTTCTGCGCGACGACCGACACGAAGCGCAAGGTCACCGAGGCGCTCGTACGCAAGCACCAGGGCGAGCAGACCCTCGTCATCGGGCAGTACATCGACCAGCTCGACGAGCTCGGTGAGCACCTGAACGCCCCTGTGATCAAGGGCGAGACGAGCAACGCGCAGCGCGAGAAGCTGTTCGGCGCGTTCCGTGAGGGCGAGATCAGCGTGCTGGTCGTGTCGAAGGTCGCGAACTTCTCGATCGACCTGCCGGAGGCGACCGTCGCGATCCAGGTGTCGGGGACGTTCGGCTCGCGCCAGGAGGAGGCGCAGCGGCTCGGCCGGGTGCTGCGGCCGAAGGCGGACGGGCACGAGGCCCGGTTCTACTCGGTGGTCGCCCGCGACACGATCGACCAGGACTTCGCGGCACACCGCCAGCGGTTCCTGGCCGAGCAGGGCTACGCGTACCGGATCGTCGACGCGGACGAGCTGCTCACGGAGAGCTGACAGGGAGCGGGGCGGAGCCCGGGAGGGCTCAGCGGTGGCGGCGGACGACGCCCGCCTCCTCCGCGTACTCGCCGAGTACGGCCACACCGAACGCGGTGCGTGCGAAGACGGACACGGCGCGCACCGCGTCTCCCAGGCGGTGGTTGCGGGGTCGGCCGGTCGCCGCGGTCGCGCCGTGCGCGGGGCCGGTCCTGTGCGGGTTCAGGTAAACGGTGCTCATGCGTTCCATGGTGCTCCGGCCGCCCCTGCCTCCGCATCGGTCTGCGGGCCGAAGCGCGCGGGCGCCGGTATCGGCCGGAAGTCGCATGCCCTCCCCTACGGGAGGGACGGGGGCGCCGGCCCGTAATCCGCTCGCCCCCGGGGGCCCGGGTCGATACAATCGCCGGTCTGCCCGCCTCCCGAACCGTGGTACCGGCCAGCCCTTCCGAGCGGCCGGCAGCCGGGGGAGCGCCGCCGACCGGACGGAAACCGGCCGACGACTACAGCCGCACGCGCCCAGCCGCGCGTGCGCGTCTGCGTGTGAACGTCCCCGAGCGGACCGGGCGGTGAGCCCTGTCCGCCGTCCTGCGTCGAAAAGCCGGAGGCAACACCGTGCCCGCGCACGAAGAGTCAAGCAATCCACTGGTCAAGGAGCGGAACCACCTCGCCGCGTCCCGTACCGCGCTCCGCGCCATGCGCGAGGACGTGCAGGCCCTCGACATCCGTGACGTCACGGCGAACTGGGTCAACGCCGCCGTGCTGCAGGCCCAGATCGACGACCGCATCAAGGCGCTCGCCGATCTCTCCCACACCCCGCTGTTCTTCGGCCGCCTCGACTACCTGCACGAGGTCGGCGCGGAGAAGGCGGAGGGCGTGTCCGCGGGGGCGGCGCGCGGCGCCCCGGCCGGGGGTGGCGAGCAGTTCTACATCGGGCGCCGCCACGTCCACGACGCGCACGGCGATCCCATGGTCATCGACTGGCGGGCGCCGGTCTCCCAGCCGTTCTACCAGGCCTCCAGGAAGAACCCGCTGGACGTCGACCGCCGCCGCCGCTTCGGCTACACCGGGGGCGAGCTGACCGCGTACGAGGACGAGCACCTCACCGACCCCGCGGAGACCGAGCAGACCAGCAAGCTCCTCCAGGCGGAGATCGAACGGCCCCGTGTGGGCCCGATGCGCGACATCGTGGCGACGATCCAGCCCGAGCAGGACGAGATCGTCCGCAGCGGGCTCGGCGGGACGGTCTGCGTCCAGGGCGGCCCCGGTACCGGCAAGACCGCCGTGGGCCTGCACCGGGTGGCGTACCTCCTGTACGCGCACCGCGAACGCCTCGCCCGCACCGGCACCCTCGTCGTCGGCCCGAACCGGTCGTTCCTCCACTACATCGAGCAGGTCCTGCCCGCGCTCGGTGAGCTGGAGGTGCGGCAGGCCACCGTCGAGGACCTGGTGGCGGCGCGCGTCGAGGTGCGGGGCACGGACGGGTCCGCCGCCGCCGTGATCAAGGGTGACGCCCGGATGGCCGATGTCCTGCGGCAGGCGATCCGCTCCCATGTGACGCCCCCGGCGGAGCCGGTCGTCGTGGTGCGCGGCTCCCGCCGCTGGCGCGTCCCGGCGTACGAGGTCGAGGAGATGGTCTCCGAGCTGCTGGCCCGCGACATGCGGTACGGCGCCGCCCACGAGGCCCTGCCGCAGCGCATCGCGCACGCCGTGCTCGTGCGGATGGAGGAGGCGGGCGAGGCGCCGGACGACCGGGTGCAGAACGCGGTGGCGCGCAATCCCGCGGTGAAGGCGGCCGTGAAGGCGGTCTGGCCGGCCGTGGACCCGGCGAAGCTCGTGCTGCGGCTCCTGACGGACGCGGACTTCCTGGCCGCGCACGCGGACGGGATCCTCACCGACGAGGAGCAGAAGCACGTCCTGATGACCAGGCCGGCCCGCAGCGTGAAGGCGGCGAGGTGGACGGCGGCGGACGCCGTCCTGATCGACGAGGCGGCCGACCTGGTGGCCCGGACGCACTCGCTGGGCCATGTCGTCATCGACGAGGCCCAGGACCTGTCCCCGATGCAGTACCGCGCGGTCGGCCGCCGCTGCTCGACCGGCTCGGCGACGGTGCTCGGCGACCTGGCGCAGGGGACGACACCGTGGTCGACGCGGAGCTGGGAGCAGGCGCTGTTCCACCTGGGCAAGCCGGACGCCGTCATCGAGGAGCTGACGGCCGGCTTCCGTGTGCCGCGCGAGGTGATCGCGTACGCCTCCCGGCTGCTGCCCGCGATCTCCCCCGGCCTCGCCCCCGTGGAGTCGGTGCGTGAGACGCCCGGCTCCCTGGTGGTGCGGGAGGTGGCGTCCGCCCAGGAGCTGGACGCCGCGGTCGTCGCCGCGTGCGAGGAGTCGCTGCGCCAGGAGGGGTCGATCGGCCTGATCGCGGCCGACGCCCGCGTCCCGTCCCTGTCCGCCGCCCTCGCGGCGGCCGGTCACAGCTGCCTCTCCCCCGGTGAGGAGACGACGGCGGAGTCCCGGCTGACACTGGTCCCGGCATCGCTGGCGAAGGGGCTGGAGTACGACTACGTGGTGCTGGACGAACCGGCGGCCGTGGTGGACGGCGAACCCGACGAACGCACGGGCCTGCGCCGCCTGTACGTCGCGCTGACCCGTGCGGTCTCGGGTCTCGTGGTGCTGCACGCCGCGCCGTTGCCCCAGCAGCTCGGCTGACGCCGGACGAGTGTCCGCCCGTGGCGCCTGTCCGGCCCCCGGGCGGGCACCCGTTGTGATGAGGGGATGACCCTCGACCGGCCGGCGTACCGCGTCAAACGGCGTCTCCTCGGGAAGCCGCTCACCACCGAGCACATCAGCGACGAGAAGCTGGGCAACAGGACGGCCCTCGGGGTGCTGGCCTCCGACTGCATCAGCTCGTCGGCGTACGGCTCCGAGGAGATGCTGCGCGTACTGGTGCCGGTCGTGGGGGCCGCCGCCTTCACCCTGATCATGCCGGTGACCGGCGCGATCCTGCTGGTCCTCATGCTGCTGACGCTCTGTTACAGCGACGTCGTCACCATCTACACCCGGGCGGGCGGCTCCTACGTGGTGGCCCGGGAGAACTTCGGGCCGAACGTCGCGCAGATCGCGGCCGTGGCCCTGCTCGTCGACTACATCGTCACCGTCGCGGTCCAGGTCTCCGCCGGGACCAACGCCCTGATCTCGCTGGCCCACCTGGCCGGCGACAACTGGACGGGCCTGGACCATCTCCAGCTGCCGGTCTCCGTCGCGGTGATCGTCCTGCTCGCGTACGGGAATCTGCGCGGTATCCGTGAGGCGGGCCGGATGTTCGCGCTCCCCGCCTACCTCTTCATGGCCGCCATCGGGCTCGTGCTCCTCGCGGCGGCCGTGCGCGGGCTCACCGGTGAGCTGCCGCACGCCGACCTGCTGGCAGAGGGGGTGGTCCCGCTGGGGACCCCGGGCGACGGCTGGCTCTACGGTGCCTCGCTCTTCATCGTGCTGCGCTCCTTCGCCAACGGCGGCTCGTCCCTCACCGGGCTCGAAGCGATCTCGAACGGCATCTCGGCGTTCCGCGAACCGCAGGGCCGCAACGCCCGGCGCACCCTCGTCGCCATGAGCTGCGTGCTCGCCGTGCTGGTCCTGGGCGTGTCGACGCTGGCCCACTTCACCCACGCCGTCCCGTACACCGACGGCACCCCGACCGTCATCGCGCAGGAGGCCCGGCTCGTGTTCGGTGAGGGGCCGCTGGGGACGGCCGGGCTGGTCTTCGTCCAGCTGTCGACGGCCCTGATCCTCTACACCGGCGCCAACACCCCCTTCACCGGCTTCCCCTTCCTGGCCAGCTTCGTCGCGCAGGACAGGTTCCTGCCGCGGCTGCTGACCCGGCGCGGGCACCGGCTCGCCTTCTCGAACGGCATCATCGCGCTCACCGTCGTCTCGCTGGCGCTGCTGCTGGTGACCGGCGCCAGCGTGGACAAGCTGGTGGCCCTGTACGCGATCGGCGTGTTCACCGCCTTCACCATGGCCGGGGCCGGTCTCACCGCCTACCACCTGCGCCGGCGCGAGCGGCTGCGCAGGCTGAAGATCACGGTCAACGCGCTCGCGGCGGTCATCTCCGCGGCCGTGGTCCTGATCTTCGCGGTCACGAAGTTCACCGAGGGCGCCTGGCTGGTCGTGGTGATCTTCCCGCTCGGGGTCTGGGCGCTGACCCGGATCAACCGGGAGTACCGGCACGAGGCCGCCGCGCTGGAGCGGCTGCCCATGGGCGCGGACCGGCCGCGCGCCCGCCGCCACCAGGTGTTCGTCCTCGTCGAGACGCTGGACCTGGCCTCGCTGAAGGCCCTGCGGTACGCCCATGAGCTACGGCCCGACGCCGTCCGGGCGGTGCACTTCGCGATCGACGAGGCGTACGCGCGGCGGCTGTCCGCGTTCTGGGAGAGGACGTCGGCGACCTCGGTGGCGCTGGAGCTGGTCGCCTGCCCGGACCGCAGGCTGCGTCACGCGATGCGGGAACTGGCCGCCCGCACCACGGCGGACGGGGAGACGTCGCTGACGGTGCTGGTGCCCCGGCGGATGTACGCGAACGCCCTCGGCAAACTGCTCCACCGGGGCACCGGCGAGAAGATGGCCCGGGCGCTCGGTCAGCTGCCGCACGTCGCGGTGACGATCCTGCCGTTCGACGCGTCACGCGCCCTGCGGGTGCTGGAGTCGGGCCAGGCGCCCCCGCTGGACTGACGAGGCGTACGCCCGCGTCACGTGCTCCCGGACGCCTTGCTTCCGGACGCCTTCGTCCCGTCCGCCGTCCCGGAGCCCTCCGCGTCGAGGTGCGGCAGGATGCGGTCCAGCCACCGCGGCGTCCACCACGCGGCGCGGCCGAGCAGGGTCATCACCGCGGGCACCAGCAGCAGCCGTACGACGGTGGCGTCGATGAGCACGCTGACCGCGAGGCCGAGGCCGAGCATCTTGACGACGATGTTGTCGCTGATGATGAAGGCCGCGAAGACGCTGACCATGATCAGGGCTGCGCAGGTGATGACCCGTGCGGTGATCTCCAGGGCGTGCGCGACGCTCGCCTTCGGGTCGTTCGTGGCCAGCCACGCCTCGTGGATCCGGGTCAGCAGGAAGATCTCGTAGTCCATGCTGAGGCCGAAGACGATGGCGAACATCATCATCGGCACGTAGCTCTCGATGGGGACGTCGCCCGAGACGCCGAGCGCGGGACCGCCCCAGCCCCACTGGAAGACGGCCACCACGACCCCGTACGAGGCCGCGATCGACAGGACGTTGAGCAGGGCCGCCTTGACGGCGACGAGCAGCCCGCGGAACACGGCCAGGATGACGAGGAAGGCGAGCCCGACCACCACCGCGATGATCAGCGGCAGCCGGCTGGAGACGATGTCCAGGAAGTCGACCTGGCCGGCCGTCGTGCCGGTCACGTAGGTGTCCGCCGCGGTGCCGTGGACGGCGTCGGGCAGGACGTCGTCCGACAGGTGGTTGACCAGGCTCGTGGTCCGCGCGTCCTGCGGCGCGGCGACGGAGTAGGCGGTCGCCGTGAGGACGTCCCCGTCCTGGGTGGCGGTGAGCGGGGTGATGAAGGCCGCGTCGGGCACCTTGGACAGGGACTGCTGGGCCTGGCTCTCCAGCGCGCTCCGGTCGCTCTGCGGGACCGCGCTCTGGTCGATCACGAGCGTCAGGGGGCCGTTCGAACCGGGGCCGAACGCCGAGGTCATGAGGTCGTAGGCGCGCCGGTCGGTGAAGGACTTGGGGTCGGCGCCGTCCCCGATGTGCCCGAGCTGGATGAAGAGGACGGGGAAGGCGAGGACCGCCAGGACGACGACCCCGCCGGCCAGGAACCACCACGGACGGCGCTCCACCCGCTGCGCGTACCGGTGCCAGGTGCCGTGCGTCGTGGTCGTCCGCGTCCCCCGCTCCGGGCCCGGCGGCGGAACCGGCCCGGCACCCGGCTTCGCGTCGGGCCGTGCTCCGTCCTGCGCCCCGGGGTCCGGGCCCGGCTCCACCTCGGCGACCGGCTTGCGGACGTGGATCCGGTCGATGTACCGCCCGGTCAGCCCGAGCATGGCGGGGACCAGGGTGAGGGCCCCGAGCACGGCCGTGACGACCGTGACGGCCGCCGCGACGCCCAGCTTGCCGATGAAGCCGATACCGGAGACCCACAGCCCGCAGAGAGCGATGATCACCGTGCACCCGGAGAGCAGCACGGCCCGTCCGCTGGTAGCCGTGGCCGCACCCGCGGCCGCCACCGGATCACGGCCGTCCATGAGGTTCTGGCGGTGCCGGGTGACCAGGAACAGGGCGTAGTCGATGCCGACACCGAGCCCGATCATCGTGGCCAGTGTCGGTGACACGGTGGCGAAGGTCGTCGCCGCGGCCAGCAGTCCCAGCAGGCCCAGCCCGCAGACGACACAGATGAGGGCCGTGATCAGCGGAAGCAGGGCCGCCAGGAGACTGCCGAAGCCGATCAGCAGCACCAGGACGGCCACCCCGAATCCGATGGCCTCGCTGACGCGGTCGTTCGCCTCGGGCCGGGCCAGCTCCCCCAGCGAACCGCCGTACTCCACCTCGGCGCCCGCCGACCGGAGCGGCTGCACGGCGGAGTCCACGCCGTCGAGGTACCCGGACCCGAGGCTGGAGGGCTGCTCGCTGAACCGGACGGTGATGTACGCCGTCTTCCCGTCCGAGGAGAGCGGGCCCACGTCCGGTCCGCCGGTGCTGCCCGTCGCGGTCAGCGGGTTCTGGGCGGACAGCACGTCGGGCAGTTCCTGCAAGCTGCCGACCACCGTCGACATCTGGCTGCTCAGCCCGCTGAGGGGCTTGTCCGCGTCGTGCACCACCACCTGGCTGCTGTAGCCGCCGGCCGAGGGGGCGTGCTTCTCCAGGACGTCGAGGCCGTCCTGCGACTGGGTCCCGGGGATCGCGAAATTGTCGGAGTAGTCGCCTCCGTAGGCGTGCTGCACGGCCTGGAGGGCGACGAGCGCGGCGATCCACAGCACGATGACGACCACGAAGTGGCGCGCGCACCACGCCCCGGCCGTGTGCAGCACCCCCGCCCGGCGCGCGGGGGTGCCGGAGCGGGCGGGCTGCTGGTGCGACATGTGAACTCCGGGGCGGGACCGGGCGACTGGACCGCTCAGCAGCATTCAAAGCCGGTCCCGCCCCCGGGGCACTCCGGGGTGGGAGAACGGGTGACCCTCGCCCCCGCCCCGGCCTCTTCCCGGCCTCTTCCCGCCCCGGGCGCCCGTCAGCCGTCGAGGGCCGCGCGCCACTCCCGTACCGCCGCGACGTCCACCGGTCCGCTCCAGCCGCCGGGGCGTGCGGCCCCTCCGATGTGGAAGGCCTCGATGCCCGCGGCGCGCAGTCGCGGCAGGTGGTCCAGGCGCAGCCCGCCGCCCACCATGATCTGCGGTTCGTAGCCCGGCAGCTCGGCGCGCCCCGCTTCGTCCAGCAGGGTGTCCATGCCGGCGTCGACGCCGTTCGGCGACCCCGCCGTGAGGTAGGTGTCCAGGCCCGGCAGGTCGGCGAGGTGCTTGCGCAGCACGTCGCGGTCGGCGGCGCGGTCGATGGCGCGGTGGAAGGTCCACGGGCAGCCGTCCAGCTCGGCGACGAGCCGCTCGACGGCCACCAGGTCGGCGTGCCCGTCCTCGTCCAGGAAGCCCAGGACGAATTCCCCGGCGCCCGCGGCGCGCAGGGTGCGGGCCTTCTCCACCAGGACGTCGATGTCTCCCGCCGCGAACCCGTCCGCGACCCTGAGCATGACCCTGAGCGGGATGTCGACGGCGGACCGGATGCTCTCGAAGACCTTGAGCGGGGGCGTCAGACCGTCGGCCGCCATGTCGGTGACCAGTTCGAGGCGGTCGGCACCGCCTGCCTGCGCCGCGACCGCGTCCTCCGCGTCGAGAGCGATCACCTCCAGGACTGCACGGTTGCTCATGGTGTTCCATTCCCTCGGAGCGGCTGCGGACTACAGGTCTAGTCCAATAACCAGACTACGGGTCGGTCACCCGGGGCGCAGCTCTCCATGTGAACGTGTACGTGAAGAAACGCGAGACCGCGGCGGCGTCCACGGATCGGACGCGCCGCGGCCCCGGAGGTCACGTGCGGGAGGAAGTCAGGGCTGGACCGGCATCGACCAGCAGTTGGAGTACGCCTTCTTGCCGGAGAGCCGGTCGGTCATCCAGGAGATGGCGGCACCCTGGTCGGTGAGGTAGGGGGCGAGGTGGTTGGTGAGGATCTTGTCGCCGAGGTTGGGCAGCAGGACGGCCTCGTACGTCACGTCGGCACCCTTGCGGCACCAGTCCACCGCGAGCTGCCTCGCCTGCTCGTGCCCGACGATGTCGTCGTGCACCCCGGTCGCCAGCCGCACCGGAGCCGTGGGCTTCAGGTTGCCGATGCGCTGCCGGGCCAAGACCTCCTGGAGCTTCGGTTCGGCCGCGATGACGTCGGCGATCGGCTTTCCGTTCGCGGTCCACCTCCTGCTGTCGGTGAAGCCGTGGCCGAGGATCGCGTCGCCCACGCACATGGTCGAGGTGTCCTTCAGCGCGGCCTTGCCGACGTCGTTGGTGTTCGCGTCGACGACCGCCTTCAGGGAGGGGTCGGACTGGACGAACCCGTTGATCGACCAGCCGAGCGCACCGGCCAGGGCGCTGCCGTCGATGCCCTTCATGACCTCGGTGAGGTCGGCGGGCGGAGCCCCCGCGTAGGTGCCGACCAGATTGACGTCGGGGGCGTACGAGGACTGGAGTTCGGCGGCCGAGGCGCTGGCCCCGCCGCCCTGGCTGTAGCCGTAGAGGCCGACGCGTGAGGCGGAGGTGACCGACGCGCCGGTGACGGAGCGGGCGGCGCGCGCCGCGTCCAGCAGGGCGTGGCCCTCGTCGACCCGGTCGACGTAGGTGTGGAGCCGGTCGGTCGCGCCGAGGCCCACGTAGTCGGTGACGACGACGGCGGCACCGGCGGCGAGGAGGCGGTAGACCGCGAGGTTGTCGTAGCCGATGGACACCGTGCCCTGACCGACGGTCAGCGGGTGCTGGAGCGACAGCGAGGGAGCGCACTGGTCACCCTGCCCCATCGTCCCCGAGGCCAGCGCCACCAGGGGCCGGGAGCCGCCGCCCTTCCACGCGGCGGCCGGTTCGATGTACGCGCCGGTGACGGCGACGGGCCCACCGCCCGCGTCGGTGGACTTGTACATCAGCCGTGTCGCGGTGCCGGGCAGCCGACGGCCGTCCAGGCCGGGGAGGCTCAGCCCGAGGGGCAGCGGCTCCGTGCGGACGAGGGACCCGTCGGCGGCGGGCAGTCGCGCCGGCGGGGTGTAGAAGGCGGGGATGGTCACACCCCGCGATACCACCGGTTCCGACGAGGCGGAGCCGGTTGCCGACGCCGGTACGGCCGACGCGCCCAGACACGCGGCGGCGGCCACCGAGGCGGCGAGCAGGCGACCCGCGCGGCGTCCCCGCCGACGGGGTTCCGGGAGGTGGGGTTCCGGGAGGTGGGGGGCGTTCATGATCGAGCTCGAACGGGTGATCTTGCGCGGGCCCACGGCTCACTCCTCGCTCTGCTCCGATGAAGGGTGAGCGCAAGCTAGCACCAAGGCGTTACCCGAGGTAACTCACCGGTAAGTTACGCTTCGGTAACGTGCCCGGTGGCTGCGCATCACATTCACCCGGAGACCGCCGCGGCCGGCACGACGCGGCCCGGTGTCCGGATGCGTATCGGTACCTGGGTGCGGCACACCCAGGAAGTCACGCCCTTCCAGGGAACGTGCACGGCGAGCAGAGTGCCGGACAGAGGCGCAGCCCGTGCGGGGGCGCGCCCGCGCACTGCGCATCGTGGCGGTGGGCGGAGATCCGGCACCGCACACCTGGAGAGCCGCAATGCGTATGCGCGTGCCCGCCGTACCTGCCCGCGACACCGGGCGGACCGCCGGAAGCGAGGGGGACGCGTCGGACAACGCGCTCGGTGAATACCTCCGCCGGTGTCGCGCCCGCCTGGATCCGTCATCGGCCGGCCTCCCCGTCGTCGCACCGGACCGCCGGGTCGAGGGACTCCGCCGGGAGGAGATCTCCTTCCTGACGGGAGTCAGCGCGGACTACTACGGCCGGCTGGAGCAGGGACGCGAGCGGAATCCCTCGGTACGGGTCGTCGAAGCGCTCAGCCGGGCGCTCCAGCTCGACCCGGACGGGCGCGGTCGGCTCTACCGTCTCTCGGGCATCAACCCGAGCCTCGGTCCGGACAGCATGCCGGCGCGTGTGCATCCGGCGCTGCTGAGGCTGCTGGAGGATTCGTCCCCGGCAGTGGCGTACGCGCTGAGTCCCTGTCTCGACGTCCTGGCGGTCAGCCGGCGGGCGCAAGCTCTGCTGTCTCCCCTGGGCAGTGAATCGAACCTGGTCCGGGCCCTGTTCACCCATCCGAAGGCGCGTGCGTTCTTCGCCGAATGGCCCCTCGCCGCTGCCGCCACCGTGCACACGCTGCGCCGCAACGCACTCCGGTGCCCCGACGACATCGACATCACGGACCTGGTCGCCGAGATGTCCGCCCGGTCAGCGGATTTCAACGGTATGTGGGAGAGCGGCAAGGAGGCTGATCTCCACCGCGCGTACGGCACCGTCGTCCATCCCGATGCCGGGCGCGTGGAACTCACGTACACGTCTTTCAGCCGGCCCGCAGCCCCGGGGCAGCTCCTGCTGGTCGGAGCGCCCTCGGCCGGAAGCCGCAGCGCCCAGGCCCTCACCTATCTGACGGCGATGAGCGCTCTCCCCCGAGGGCCACTCCCACGACACGCGTGACGCACCCCGGTCCGTGCCCAGCCTGGGTGTGGGGCACCCAGGCTGATGGAGCCTCCCTTGTCGGAGAGGTATCGGGAAGTGTGGTGGGCGCAAGCACTCCGCTGCGCAGCTCGACAAAGGAATGTCATGTCTCTTGATTCGTATCGCACGCTCGGCCGCTCCGGTCTGCGGGTCAGCCCCCTGGCCTTCGGTGCGATGACCTTCGACGACGGCAGCTGGGGTTCGGCCCCGGAGACCTCGTTCGGCCTGCTGGACCACTATCTCGACGCCGGCGGCAACTTCGTCGACACCGCGAACATGTACAACGGCGGCGCCTCGGAGGAGACGCTGGGCAGCTACTTCGCGCGACGGCCCGGGCGCCGTGACCGCATGGTCCTGTCGACGAAGTTCGGTGGCAGCATGGCGGCCGACGACCCCAACTCCGGCGGTGCCGGGCGCAAGGCGATCCGTGCCCAGCTCGATGCCAGCCTGAAGCGGCTGAACACCGACTACATCGACCTGTACTGGATGCACCAGTGGGACCGTCACACCCCCGTCGAGGAGACCCTGTCCACCCTCACCGATCTGGTGCGGGCGGGGAAGATCCACGCCATCGGCCTGTCCAACGTCCCGGCATGGTGGGTGGCGGAGGCCGCCACCGTCGCCCGGCTGCGCGAGTGGGAGCCCGTTGCCGCGCTGCAGGTGGAGTACTCGCTGCTCGCCCGCAGCGTGGAGGGAGAGACCTTCGGCGCGGCCCGGCGTTTCGGTCTCGGCGTCACGCCGTGGTCCCCGCTGGCCAGCGGCGCGCTGTCCGGCAAGTACTCGCGCGACACCACCGAGGTGGCGGGCTCGGGACGCGCAGCCTATGCGGGGGCGCACCTGACCGAATCGACGTTCGTGCTCCTGGACGCGCTCAAGGAGATCGCGGAAGGGCTGGAGACCACGGTCGCGGCAGTGGCACTCGCCTGGGTACGTCAGCGTGCGGAGGTCACGTCCACGCTGGTGGGTGCTCGCACCCACCAGCAGCTCCTCGCCAACCTCGCCTCGCTCGAGGTGACGCTCACCGAAGAACAGATCGCCGGACTCGACGCGCTCACGGCTCCCGCCCTCGACTACCCCCACCACATGATCGACTCCATGGTCGGCTTCCAGCAGGGTGACACCAGCGTCAACGGGCTGGCCGCCAAGGCATTCGTCCGCTGAACGCTCTCGGCGCGGCACCGGCGGTGCGGTGGCGCAACCGGCCGCGATGCGGGCGGATTCCCGCATCCGGCCGCGCCACCGCGCTGCGTGGTCTGCGCCTGCCCGGTGTGCGTGGTGTCCTGACCCGCTCGGCCCGGCATCAGCCCGAACAACTACTCCTCCCGGAGGGAAGCCGTGTCGGTGACGTCTGTGTCCGCTTCATCGGGTCCGTCTCTTTTCGCGCCTGTCGCACTCGGAGACATCGAACTCGCCAACCGCGTCGTGATGGCCCCACTCACCAGGATGCGGGCGGGCGCCTCCGGCGTCCCCGGTGACCTGATGGCCGAGCACTACCGACAGCGGGCTTCCCTTGGACTGATCGTGACCGAGGGGACCTACTGCAGCCATGAATCCCAGGCCTTCGTCGGTCAGCCGGGCATCGTCACGGATGAGCAGGTGGCCGGCTGGCGGCGAACGGCCGCGGCGGTGCACGCCCGCGGCGGCCGCATCGTGATGCAGATCGTGCACAGCGGCCGGGTGACCCATCCCGACGTCAACGGCGGACGCCCGGTCCTGGCGCCCAGTGCGATCGCGATCAATGGCGCGGGGCACACGGAAAGGGGCAAACAGCCCTTCCCGGTGCCGCAGGCCCTGACCACCGCGGAGGCCGGATCGGTCCTCGCGGATTTCGTCGCCGCCTCCCGGCACGCGATCGAGTCGGGCCTGGACGGAGTGGAGATCCACGCCGCCAACGGCTATCTGCTGCACCAGTTCCTCTCGCCGGCCTCCAACCGGCGCACCGACATGTACGGGGGGCCGCCCGAGAACCGGGCCCGCTTCGTCGTCGAGGTCGTGACGGCGGTGGCACGAGCCGTCGGCGCCGGGCGGGTCGGACTTCGGATCTCGCCGCAGCGCAACATCCACGACGTCCTGGAGACCGACCGGGACGACGTCCTCACCACCTACGGCCATCTGCTCGACCGGTTGCGCCCGCTGGGCCTGGCCTACCTGTCCATCCGCCACGAGGACCTGGGCGGCACGCTGGTGCAGGAGTTGCGTCGCCGTTTCGGCGGCCGGCTGATGGTGAACAGGGGCACCTCTCCCATGACCACACGCGAGGAGGCGATGGAACTGATCGAAGGCGCTCACGCAGATGCCGTGGCAGTCGGCCGGGCAGCCATCGCCAATCCGGACCTGGTGGAACGCTGGCAGGGCGAGCACCCGGAGAACGAGCCGCGCCAGGAGCTGTTCTACACATCCGGCGCAGAGGGGTACACCGACTACCCGTTCCTCGGCGTGCCGGTGCGTGTGGCGGAGCAGCGGACACGAGGACGGGACGGGCGATGATCGCTACCTCCGCACGGCTGCTGCGGCTGGTCTCGCTGCTCTCCTCCAGACCCACGTGGTCCAACGCGGATCTGGCCCGGCACCTGGACGTCACCGACCGCACGGTGCGCCGGGACATCGACCGGCTGCGCGAACTCGGCTACGGCGTCGAGTCGGTCCCCGGCCCGGGCGGCGGCTACCGCTTCGGCGCGGGCAACCGCATGCCACCACTGAGCCTGGACGACGACGAGGTGTTCGCCGTGGCCATGGCGCTGCGGGAAGCAGCGCAGGGCGCGGCACTCGGCGCGGATCCGGCGGCCCTGTCGGCTCTGCTGAAACTCCGCCAGATTCTGCCCGTCCGGATGGCCAGGCGCCTGGAGAGCCTGGACGCCACCGTCGAACACACCCCGCGCTGCGAGTCTCCCCGGGCCTCCGCGGATGTGCTGTTGCTGCTGGCCTCCGTGTGCCGGGCATCCGAACGCGCCACGCTCACCTACCGCGACACGCACGGCATCACCACGGTCAGGTGCGTCGACCCTCACCGTCTGGTCCACACCGGCGTCCACTGGTACTTCGTGGCCCGCGACGTCGAACGCTCGGCCTGGCGGACCTTCCGCGCCGACCGGGTGGTCGACGTCGAGTCCACCGGCGAGGTGGTCGACCTGAGCGACGCCCCGGACGCGGCTCAGCTGGTCTCCGACACGATCACCCGCACCGGCTACCCCTTCTTCGCCCGGGTACGGCTTCCGCTGTCCTTCGACGACGCCCGCCGGCTGGTGGCACCCATCGTCGCCACCCACGAGTCCGAAGGACCGGACCGGACGATCATCACCGTCGGGGGATCCGACCCCGACCAGCTCGCCGGCTACCTGCTCAGCCTGCGCACGCCCCTGGAGGTCCTGTCCCCCGACAGCGTCCGCGAAGCACTGCTCGCCCGCATCGACACCCTGCACCGCGCGAATGACGCGCCTCCGCCGGAAACCGAGCGGCAGACATGACGTCCGTCGGGTATCCGTCACCGGCTCGGACCGGGCCGCGCGCCTGCTCTCATGCGCCCATGCCACGCAGGGTCCGCTCCAGACCGGCGTCGATGCGCTCCATGGTGGCCGCGTAGGCCTCCGGCATGTCGACGTCGAGGCGGTCGGCGAGGACGAAGACCCACCACAGGCATTCGGCCAGCTTGTGCCGCAGCTCGGCGTCCACATCACCGTCGATGCCCCAGGTGCGTTCGGCGGCCAGGACCAGACGCCCGACGTAGGCGGCGTCATTGGTGAAGCCGACCGCGAGTTCCGGCAGGGTCCAGGTCCTGCCCAGAACTCTCTGTTCGATCTTCTCGTACCGGGCTCGGACCTCCAGGGCCCTGTCATCCGCCTCTTCGAGTCCGGCCTTGTCGTCGCGTTCCCGCGTCTCGCTCATCCTGATTTCCTCTCGGACGGATTTCGTGTCATCGACGACGCTAGAAGCAGATGCGGTCGATTTTGGTCCTGGTCTGTTCGTGGGTGCGTCGGATGTGCCGGCACATGGATGACATGCCGAGCGCGGCGGCGTTCGGGGTGTTCATCGGGCGTCCGAGCGCGAGGTCATTGGTACGGCCCCGCTGCGAGGCAGGTCCTGGCCGGTGGTGCGATGAGGACGGTGTGCCTCCCCCGCTGGAGGTCAGGGAGCGTCAGGGGATGTCAGGTCGAAGTCGGCACGGGGCGACTCGACTCCGTTGATCTGGAGGGAGACCGATTGGCGGCCCGGGTAGTAGCGGCGTGTGGTGATCGGCCGGAAGGAGTGCTCGCGTTCCACCTGGATCCGTTCGTCCGGAGCCAGGGTGCGGGTGGTGAGCTTGAAGGTCTTGCCGGTCTGTTGCCCGTTGGCCTTGCGGTGGTGCACGACGTAATCGATCGTGAGCCTCGCCGCGGCATCGCCGATGTTGCGGATCGCCGCCGTGAAGCGGACCGTTCCGCCGAACGGGACGGTCTCCCGGTCGAGATGAGGTCCGTCGACCTCCAGGGCTGCGGGAGCGAAGCCGAGCAGTTCCAGAGCACCGGGGTGGCCGCGCTTGACGAGGGTGCGCAGTCCGTGGCGCACCAGGCGTTCGGTGGTGGCCGCCGGGTGGTTCAGCCAGCGGCGGGCCGTGTCGACGACGACCTCGGGGTGGTCACGGCTGAGGTCGTTGAGATGGTTGGCGACCGAGCGGCGCACGTACTCGCTCTCGTCCCGGTAGAGGGCGTCCAGAACGGGCACGGTCGCTCCGGGGCGGGCCAGGATGTGCGGGACGCGGACCGACCAGGGCAGGTAGGGGCGTGTCCCTTCGGAGGCGAGCCTGCGCACGTCGGCGTCGGGTGAGCCGGTCCAGCCGCCGACGATGGTGTCGAGGGCCCGGTCGAGATCGTGTCGGAGCAGGGTCCGGACGGCGAATTCCGAGGTCAGACGCCCGGTGAGGCTCGCCAGCAGTTCCATCGCGTCGTCGAAGGCCGCCGGCTCGTTCTCCTGGACGGCACGGGTGGCGAGGGCGCTGGTGACCGGCCAGATCAACCAGCCGGTGAACTGTGCGTCCTCCCGGGCGACGCGCACGGTGCGCGCCAGTGTTGCGTAGTCGCCCGGAAGATCGGCGAGCAGCGCGTCGCGCAACAGGTCGGCGCGCTCGCGCAGGGCCAGTGCGTCGATCCGTGAGGGCGCCGCGCGCAGCGCCGTGAGTTCGGCGTCCGGGGCGGCGGCGTGGATCGCGCGGGTGAGGCTCCGGGCGGTGTCACGGCTGATGAGCTGGTCTGCGAAAGGCATGAGTGGGTTCCCTATGCGACGTGCAGCGTCCTGGTGATCTGCCAGTCCACGCTGCCGTGGTCGATCGTGGCGTGGACGGGGGAGTCCGCCATCTCTCCGGTGATGCCGGCCGCGCCGGCCCGCGCGTGGGGCAGGCTGTCGTAGGCGACGACGTCGATGATGCGTCCGTCGTCGGTCTCGACGATACGTCGCCACAGGAACCCGGGCCGCCGACGGAGGTAGGTGTCGATGTCGGCATTCGCCTCGACGAAGTCCTCGGCGGTCCGGCCCGCGGCGGGTCGCAGGGTGGTGATCTCAAGTGTCTCGGCCATGATCTGTTCCGTTCTCGTGGCGTGATGTCGTCCGTGGAGACCACACTCGCCGAAGGGGCGGCGAAGAGGGAGGCTGTGTGAGGGTGGGTGTGCCGCACCCTGCGAGGGCCTGGCCCGTGGCGCGTACCGCCCCGGTGGTCGGCGTGGCGGGGTGGATCGCATGCGGTACCGCGCTCCCTGCCGTCAGCCGCAGGGATTGCCCGCGGGCAGGGGCTCGCAGGCGGGATGCCCTGATCTGCTGCGGGACGGGGCGACGGCCGCGGGACCCGGACGGTCCCGGCTCGGTGCGCGACCACCTGATGCGGACTGCGCGTACCGTCCTGGCTGAGGGACGCGGAGCCTGGCAGCACCGGTCGCGCCGTCACCCCCTTCCGCCGTTACCCCCACCAGCCAGTAGGTCGGAAAATGCAGCAAGCCCAGAACGAACTCGGCGCCTTCCTGCGTGCGAGCCGCGCCCGTACCGAGCCCACCGACGTGGGCCTGCCCCCCGGCGGCGGCAGCCGCAGGGTGAAGGGGCTGCGCCGGGAGGAGGTGGCCGTCCTGGCCGGAATGAGCTCCGACTACTACGCCCGCCTGGAGCAGGGGCGTGAGCGGAACCCCTCGCCGCAGGTCATGGAAGCGGTCGGACGGGCGATGCGGCTGACGCCGGATGCACGCACCCACCTCTTCCGGCTTGCGGGCCTGCATCCGGCGCTCACCTCTGCCGCGGACCGCGACCTGGTGCACCCGTCCCTGCTCCACCTGCTGGACGCCTTCCCGGCGGCCGCCGCCTACGTGCTGAGCCCCGCCTTCGACGTCCTGGCCAAGAACGACGTGGCCGCAGCCCTCCTCGCGCCCTTAGACGGCACCCCGAACATGGTCCGCGTGCTGTTCCGGCATCCCCGCGCACGCGAGGTCTTCGCCGAATGGCCCACGGTGGCGCGCGCCACGGTGCATGCGCTGCGGCTGCACGCGGGCAGGTTCCCCGACGACCCGGACATCACCGGCCTGGTCGCCGAGCTGTCCGAGGCGTCGGAGGAGTTCCGGGAACTGTGGCAGGACAACGAGGTGGAGAACCTGACCCGCGCGTTCAAGGTGTTCGTGCTCCCGGAGATCGGCCGCATCGAACTGACCTACCAGACCTTCGACGTCCATGACGCCCCCGGGCAGCAGCTCCTGGTCGGTGTTCCCGAGCCCGGCAGCGCGAGCGCCGCGGCGATCGAGTCCCTCCGAGCACCGGCCGAGCGCGGCGCCGCCACCGCGTGATGCCGCGTCTGCGGAGCAGCGCAGGAGCGGAGGTGGGACGAGGACCGTAGCTGTCCGGATCTGCTCCTAGCCTGGATGAGAGGCACACACCGCCGGGAGTCGAACTCCTCGGCCGGGCCCTCCCCTTCATCCGTACGTCTCACAGGAGCACCCCCATGGCAGCCACCCCCCGCCTGCTCGTCTACGGAGCCACCGGCTACACCGGCAGGCTCGTCGCGGAACACGCCAAGGAGTCGGGCCTCGACGTCGTCGTGGCAGGCCGCAACCGGGAGCGTGTCACCGCGCTGGGCGAAGAACTCGGGGTCGAGAGCCGCGCGTTCGCCCTCGACGACCCGGAGGTCCTGCGCGCCGCGCTCGACGGCATCACCGTGGTCCTGAACGTCGCAGGCCCCTTCCGCCACACCGCGCGCCCGCTGATGGACGCCGGTATCGACGCCGGCGTGCACTACCTCGACACCACCGCCGAGTACGACGTCTTCGCCGCCGCACGCTCCCGGGACACCGCGGCGAAGGCCGCCGGCGTGATGATCATGTCCGGCGTCGGGTGGGACGTCGTTCCCAGCGACAGCGTGGCCGCCCACGCCGCGGCACGCGTCACCGACCCGGTCAGTCTCCGCCTCGCCCTCAAGCTCCTCAGTGCCACCGCCGAGGAAGCGGAGGGCCTGAATCTCTTCTCCCGCGGATCCATCATCAGCGCGACCGAGGGCATCGGTGACCTGGGCTCGCTCGTCCGCACCGACGGCGACATCGTCGCGCTGCGGGAACCGAAGACCGCCTCCTTCGACTTCGGCGACAGCGGCCCCGAGGAAGCCGTTTCCGCATCGATGGGCGACCTGGTCACCAGTCACTTCGCCACCGGAATCCCGACCATCGAGGTCTACGTGCAGGCCGGGCAGCCACTGCCCGTCGACCTCGACCTCTCCGCCCTGCCCGACGGTCCCACCGCCGAGGAACGGGAAGTGGGCCGCAGCAAGGTAGTCGCCGAGGTCACCGGCCGGGACGGCAGCGTCGCCCGCTCCATCATCGAAACGCCCACCGGTTACCGGTTCACCCAGCTGTCGTCCGTGGAGATCGCCCGCCGCGTGCTGGCAGGCTCCTTCACACCGGGCTTCCAGGCACCTTCCTCCGCCTACGGCCCCGAGATCGCCCTGGCGATCGCTGACACACGGATCGTGGACGTCCGGGACAGCACGTCCACGCGGTGACCGGGCGGCGGCCTCAGCTCCACGGACGGTCGGTCGCCGGGCAACCGGTCGGACCCTGCCCACCGCGGCCTCGGGGAGCCGGAGTTCGGGCACCGGTCACCTCCTGACGGCCGATGTCCCCGGGTCCCCGCCACACCCGTCACGCGCGGACGAACCGCACAGGAGTACCCGGGACCGCCTGCGCCGCCCCCGCCAGCGCGGATTCCGCGACGACACCCACGACCGGGTAACCCCCCGTCGTCGGATGGTCGTTGAGGAACACCACGGGAAGCCCGTCCGGCGGCACCTGGACCGCGCCCAGCACCATGCCCTCGCTGGGCAGTTCGCCACCCCGCGCACGGCGCAGGGCGGGGCCCTCCGTACGCAGCCCGATGCGGTTGCTCCGCTCGGAGACCCGGTACGCGGCCGTGGTGAGGGTGTGCAGCGCCTCGTCCGTGAACCAGCTGTCGCGCGGTCCCCTGTGCAGCGGCAGCACCAGCTCGGCGGGTGCGCCCGGCCAGGGCACCGGGCCGGCGCCCGGGACGTCGCCCGGCCGTCCCAGCGGCAGGACGTCCCCCTCGCGCAGGACCGGCGGGCCGAGCCCCGAGAGCAGGTCGGCGGATCTGCTGCCGAGCACCGGTTCGGGCACCAGACCGCCCGCGAACGCCAGGTATCCGCGCACTCCGTGCACCGCGGGGCAGGCCTCCAGCACCGCTCCCGCCGGCACGCGGACGGGTGCGCCCCACGCGGCGGGGCGGCCGTCCACCGTGACCCGGCACGACGCCCCGCCGACGACGGCCCACACCGGCCGGGTCCCGGTCACCCGGACCGCGCACCCGGTGAGCGTGGTCTCCAGCACCGCCGCGTCCGGTTCGTTGCCGACGAGCCGGTTGGCCAGCCGGCGGGCCGGGCCGTCCAGTGCCCCGGCCCGGGGCACACCGAGGTGTGCCCAGCCGGTGCGGCCCTCGTCCTGCACGGTGGTCAGGGCGCCGGCCCGGACCACTTCGATCACCGCGCTCATCCGCGCACCTCCGCCGGCACGAAGCGCACCCGGGTCCCGGGGCCGAGCAGCGCCGCCGGTTCGCGTCCCGGGTCCCAGAGCGCCTCGGGCGCGGGCATCCGCCCGATGAGCTGCCAGCCGCCGGGCGACGTACGCGGATAGACCCCGGTGTACGGGCCGGCGAGGGCCAGCGCGCCGGCCGGTACCCGGGTCCGTGGTGTGTTCCTGCGCGGCACGCTCAGGTGTCCCGGCAGTCCCGTGAGATATCCGAAGCCGGGCGCGAATCCGCAGAAGGCGACCCGGAATTCCGTGCGGGCGTGGATGAGCGGCACCTCGTCGGCGGCGACCCCCCAGGCCTCGGCCACGTCGGCGAGGTCGGGGCCGTCGTAGACGACGGGTATCTCGACGGCCGCCCCCTCACCCCTGTCCAGCGGCGGCACGGTCCACGACCTCAGCCGTCCCGCGAGCGTGCGGTCCTCGACCCCGTCCAGCAGCACGGTCCGGGCGCCGGGGACGATCTCGCGTACGACGGGGAGTTCTCCGGCGGCCCGGCGGCGGAGGAGTTCCGCGTGGAAGGCCTCCACCTCCTCGCCGGAGGCCAGTTCCACGAGCAGGGCGCGGGGCCCGGCCTCCAGCACCGTGACGCCGCTCACGCGAACGCCCTCACACGGACGCCGGCTTCCTCCAGCGCCGCACGGACCCGCAGGGCGATGGCCGCCGCCCCGGGGGTGTCGCCGTGGACGCAGAGGGACCGGGCCCTGACGGCTATCCGGCTCCCGTCCACCCCGGTCACCGCCCCGTCGAGGGCCATGCCGACGCTGCGGCGCACGACCTCGTCCGCGTCGTGCACCACGGCTCCCGGCTCGCCACGTGGCACGAGCGTGCCCTGCGGGGTGTACGCGCGATCCGCGAAGGCCTCCTCGACGGCGGTCAGGCCCGCGGCCTCCGCGTGGGCGAGCAGTCGCGAGCCGGGCAGCCCGAGGACCGCCGGACGACCGCCCGCGAGCAGCACGCCCGCGACTACGGCGGCGGCCTGCTCCTCGTCCCGGACGACCCGGTTGTAGAGGGCGCCGTGCGGCTTCACGTAAGAGACCGTGGAACCGGCGGCCTCCGCGAAGACCCGCAGGGCGCCGATCTGGTAGGCGATCTCGGCGGTCAGCTCGGCCGCCGGCACGTCCATGGAGCGGCGGCCGAATCCGGCGAGGTCGCGGTAGGAGACCTGCGCCCCGATGCGCACCCCCCGCTCCGCCGCCGTGTCGCAGACCCGCCGCATCACGGAGGCGTCGCCCGCGTGGAAGCCGCAGGCCACGTTGGCGCTGGTGACACAGGCCAGCAGCGCCTCGTCCTCGGTGAGGGTCCAGCGTCCGAACCCCTCACCCAGGTCCGCGTTGAGGTCCATCGGCCGCGCCGGGCGCGTCACACTCGTCAGATCCGTCACGGGCGCACGCTAGCGATTGTTCAACAATCTGACAAGGGCCCGCCCGCCGGACGAGACCCTCGTACGGTTCACTGAGCACGGTGCGCCGCGCACAGCCGACGGGACATCAGGCACGGCGGACGCGGCGGACACGGTGGCGAGAACGACGGTACGGCAGGCACGGCAGGCGTGACGGGCACGACGAGGCAGGGGACGGGGAACATGGCGGGGACATCGGGCGGCGCGCGGACCGGCGGCACGCCGGACCTCTCGGAACTGGCGACGCACAGCGCCTCCCTGGAGCGGTCGGGCACGGCCGAGCGGGTCGCCGCCGTCCTGCGGGACCGGATCACCGAGGGCTACTTCCCGCCGGGCAGCCGCCTCTCCGAGGAGAGCATCAGCGGCGCGCTGGCCGTGTCCCGCAACACCCTGCGCGAGGCGTTCCGCCTGCTGTCCCACGAACGTCTCCTGGAGCACCGGCTCAACCGGGGCGTCTTCGTCCGCATCCTGGCCGTGGACGACCTGGTCGACATCTACCGGGTGCGGCTCCTCGTCGAGTGCGCGGCCCTGCGCGCCCTGGGCGAGCCCCCGTTCGACCTGAGCGCGGTCGAGGCCGCGGTGTCGTCGGGCGAGCAGGCCGCGCTGCGCGACGACTGGCCCGCCTGCTCGACCGCCAACATCCGCTTCCACCAGGCGCTCGCCGGCCTGGCGAACAGCGCCCGCACCGACGAGCTGATGCGCAACGTCCTGGCCGAACTGCGACTCGCCTTCCACGTGATGGCGGACCCCCGCCGCTTCCACGAGCCCTACCTCACCCGCAACCGCGAGATCACGGACAGGCTGGCCAAGGGGGACGCGGCCGGCGCCGAGCGGATGCTCGCCTTCTACCTGGAGGACTCCCGGCGTCAGCTGGCGGAGGCCTATGCGCAACGCCTCACCGAGCGGTGACCCGGAACGGGGCGGGCGGTCACCCCGAACGCGGTGGGAATTGATCCGGGTGGTCCCGGATCGTTCGATGATCCGCACCCCACCCCAGCACCCTTGATACGCCCGCATTCCATCCCGAATGCGGGCGTTTTCGGACAGGAAGCCCACTCCTCGGCCGCTCTCCTCCGCCGATTGAGATCGATGCATCTCACACTCTTGTGGGATTGTTGAACAACGCCCTAAGGTCTCGCCTAATACCCCCGTCTGACCAGGACCGTGCACCGCCACGTCCCTGCGCGGAAGAAGGCCGACGCGTGATCGTTCTCCTCGGCGTGCTCGTGGTGATCCTCGGATTCGCCACCCGCCGCAATCCTCTGCTCGTGGTGGGTGCCGCCGGCATCATCACGGGGCTGCTCGGCAAGCTCTCGCCGCAGGAGGTGCTGGCCTCGTTCGGCAACAGCTTCGCCTCCGCCCGTTCGGTGACCGTCTTCGTGATCACGCTGCCCGTCATCGGTCTCCTGGAGCGCTACGGGCTCCAGGAGCAGGCCCGTAACCTCATCGGCAAGCTCGGCAAGCTGACAACCGGCCGTTTCCTGACGCTCTATCTGCTGATCCGGCAGCTCACCGCCTCCGTCGGGCTCACCAGCATCGGCGGCCCCGCGCAGAGTGTGCGGCCGCTGATCGCCCCGATGGCCGAGGCCGCCGCCGAGGCCAAGGCGGGCCGCCCGCTTCCGCAGAAGCTGCGCGAGAAGGTCCGCTCGCACGCGTCCGGTGCCGACACCATCGGCGTGTTCTTCGGCGAGGACTGCTTCATCGCCATCGGATCGATCCTGCTGATCACCGGCTTCGTGAACTCGACGTACGACCAGCACCTCGAACCGCTGCACCTGGCCCTGTGGGCGATCCCCTCCGCGATCTGCGCCTTCCTGATCCACGGGGCCCGCCTGCTCAACCTGGACCGGCAGCTGGAGCGCGAACTGGCCGTCACCGCGGCCGAGAACGACCTGGCGGCGCACGCCGGGATCCGCACGGAGGACGCCAAGTGATCAAGTCCGAGTACTTCTTCTGGCTCGTCGGCGCGGTGTTCATCGTGATGGCCGCGCAGATGGCCATGGACCGCACCAACCCGAAGCGCTTCGGCTCCGCCGGCTTCTGGGGTCTGCTGGGCGCCGCGTTCTTCTACTCCACCGGGGTCGTCGACAAGTCCCTCCCGGCCGAACCGCTGGGCGTCGCCGTCCTGGTCCTGATCGTGCTGGGCGGCTTCGGCCTCACCGGCAAGGGCGAGTCGCACACGCCGCCCCGCGAGAAGCGCGTGGCCTCGGCCGCCCGCTTCGGCAACAAGCTGTTCCTCCCCGCCCTCACCATCCCCGTGGTCGCGATGATCTGCGCGACGCTGGTGAAGAACTGGAAGATCGGTGGCGAACCGGTCCTGGAGCCGGGATACGAGACCATTCTCGGCCTGGGCGTCGGCGCGATCGCCGCGCTGGCAGTGGGCATGGTGCTGCTGCGCGAGCGCAAGGTCTCCGTGCCGCTGCACTCCGGTCGCAACATGCTCGAATCGATGGGCTGGGCGCTGCTCCTGCCCCAGTTGCTCTCCGTCCTCGGCTCGATCTTCCAGACCGCCGGTGTCGGTGACCAGGTCGGCAGGATCACCGAGGCGGTGCTGCCGGACGGCCAGAGGCTCGTGGCGGTGGCCGTCTACTGCTGCGGGATGGCGCTGTTCACCATCGTCATGGGCAACGCCTTCGCCGCGTTCCCGGTGATGACCGCCGCGATCGGCTGGCCCGTCCTGATCGAGCAGATGAACGGCAACGCGCCCGCCGTCCTCGCGATCGGCATGCTGTGCGGCTTCTGCGGCACGCTCGTCACGCCGATGGCCGCCAACTTCAACCTGGTCCCGGCCGCCCTCCTCGAACTCAAGGACCAGTACGGCCCGATCAAGGCGCAGCTCCCCACGGCGGCGGCCCTGCTGGTCTGCAACGTCGTGATCATGGCGCTCTTCGCCTTCTGACCCGGGACCACACGCGCCGCCTCGCCCGAAGCACCCCGACCCGAGCCGCCCGCCCACCCCTCTGGAGTGACCCCGATGTCCCCCGCGCTCCCCGCCGCGTACGCCGTCCCCTTCGCGGAACTGGCCCTCGCCAACGTCGTACGCGAATACCCCAACGCGCCCGCTCACCTCTACGCCGGACCCGAGGAACTCGTCGCGCCCCGCACGCTGCACCCGGCGTTCTACGGGGGCTACGACTGGCACTCCACGGTGCACATGCACTGGCTGCTCGTCCGCCTCATGCGCCGCTTCTCCACCACCGGCGACCTTCCGGCGACCCTCACCACCCGTATCCGTGAGGTGCTCGACACCCATCTGACCCGCGAGAACATCGACGTCGAGGCGTCCTACCTGCGCGGCCGGACGCACTTCGAGCGTCCCTACGGCTGGGCCTGGCTGATCGCGCTCGCCGGGGAGTGCCGGGCCCTCGCCACGCCCGACGGCGACCGCTGGGCCGAAGCCCTGGCCCCCGGGGTGGAGGCGGTCGGCGACCTGCTCGCCGCCTGGCTGCCCAAGGCGACGTACCCGGTCCGGCACGGCGTCCACAACAACAGCGCGTTCGGTCTGGGCCTGATCCTCGACGCGGGCCCGGCCGCCGGTCTTCCGGCACCGGTCCTGGAAGCGGCGACGGACCGGCTGCGGACCTGGTTCACCGACGACCACGACGCCCCCGCCCACTGGGAGCCCTCCGGTCAGGACTTCCTCTCCCCCGCCCTGGCCGAGGCGGACGCGATGCGCCGGGTACTGCCGGTGGCGGAGTTCCGCACCTGGATCGCCACGTTCCTGCCGGCCCTGGTCTCCACCGCGCCCGACTCCACGCTGCTCGACCCGCCGGTGGTGTCCGATCACGCCGACCCCCAGATCGGTCACCTCCTCGGTCTCACCCTGAGCCGGGCGGCCGCCCTCCGTACGATCGCCGGCGCGCTCCCTGACGGTCCGGCCCGTACCGCGCTGCTGGCCTCGGCCGAGGCCCATCTCGCGCGCGGCCTGCCGACGGTCTCCTCCGGGGACTTCTCCTCGGACCACTGGCTGGCGACGTACGCGGCCCTCGCCCTGGACACGGCACCCGGTCACTGAGCGGACGGACGATACGGTGCGCCCGGCCCGGGGGAACGGGCCGGGCGCACCGGGCGTACGCCCTACCCTCGGCGTATGAGCGACAGCGGCACCTCCGAGACCGGCCCCTCCGAAAGCCCGCACCCCGGCGGCGCCCTCCGTGACCGCTGGCGCGAGACCCTGCTCGTCGTACGCGGCGGGGCGGGCCCCGACCCGATGCCCTACGCCGACAACCTCCTGGACCGTTGGGCCGAACCCCAGCGGCGCTACCACACCACCGCCCATCTGGCGCAGGTCCTGGACCGCGTCGACACCCTGGCGGGCCACGCCTCCGACCCGGAACTGGTGCGCCTCGCCGTCTGGTTCCACGACGCGGTCTACCGCCCCGACCGCTCCGAGAACGAGGAGCGCAGCGCGGCTCTCGCGGAGCGCGCCCTGCCCGAGGCCGGTGTCCCCGACGCCGCGACGGCCGAGGTCGCCCGGCTGGTCCGGCTCACCGTCACGCACGACCCGGCGGACGGCGACACGAACGGCGAGGTCCTCTGTGACGCGGACCTCGCGATCCTCGCGTCGGCACCCAAGGAGTACGCGGCGTACGCGGCGCAGGTGCGCGAGGAGTACGGCTTCGTCCCGGACGACGCGTTCCGCGAGGGGCGCTCCTCGGTCCTGCGCCAGCTGCTGGAGCTGCCCCGGCTGTTCCGCACGCCTCACGGGGCGCGGGAGTGGGAACCGAGGGCGCGGCAGAACCTGACCACCGAACTGGAGCTTCTCAGCCGGTGAGACAAGGGAATGACAGGGACGAAAGCGCTGTTGGCCACTGTCATGCCCGACTCTGCTTCCAGCCGTCCCCGTATGCCGATGGCCGTCTACATCCTCGGCCTCTCGGTCTTCGCCCTCGGTACCAGTGAGTTCATGCTGTCCGGGCTGCTGCCGCCCATAGCCGACGACATGGACGTGTCCATACCGAAGGCCGGACTCCTCATATCCGCATTCGCGATCGGCATGGTGGTCGGCGCCCCGCTGCTGGCCGTCGCCACACTGCGACTGCCCCGCCGCACGACTCTCATCGCGCTCATCTCGGTCTTCGGGCTGGGCCAGGTCGCGGGTGCGCTGGCGCCGACGTACGACGTGCTGTTCGTCTCCCGGGTGGTGAGCGCCCTGGCGTGCGCGGGCTTCTGGGCCGTGGGCGCCGCCGTCGCCATCGCGATGGTGCCGGTGAACTCACGGGCCCGGGCGATGGCCGTGATGATCGGCGGACTGTCGATCGCGAACGTGCTCGGGGTGCCGCTGGGGGCGTTCCTCGGGGAGAGCTTCGGCTGGCGTTCGGCGTTCTGGGCGGTGGGTGCCGCGTCCGCGATCGCCCTCGTCGGCGTCGTCACACGCATCCCGCGCATTCCGCTGCCGGACGAGAAGCCGCAGCTCAAGCGTGAGGTCGCGATCTACCGGGACCGCCAGGTGTGGCTGTCCATCGTGATCACGGCCCTCGCGGCGGGCGGTGTGTTCTGCGCGTTCAGCTATCTCGCACCGCTGCTCACGGATGTCGCGGGACTGGATTCGGGCTGGGTCCCGTGGGTGCTCGGGCTGTTCGGCGTCGGCGCGCTGATCGGGACGACGATCGGCGGGCGGGTCGCGGACGCGCACCTCTTCGGAGTGCTGCTGAGCGGTATCAGCGCCTCGACCGTCTTCCTGGTGGCCCTGGCTCTCTTCGCGTCGAACCAGGTCGCCGTCGTCGTCCTGGCGTTCCTGCTGGGCCTGTCCGCGTTCTACACGGCCCCGGCGCTCAACGCCCGGATGTTCAACGTCGCCGGGGTCGCCCCGACGCTGGCGGGGGCGACGACCACGGCCGCGTTCAACCTGGGCAACACGAGCGGCCCGTGGCTGGGCGGTGCGGTGATCGACGCGGACTTCGGCTTCCGGGCCACGGCCTGGGCGGGCGCCGCGATGCTGGTGCTCGGCCTGGCGGCCGTGACGGTCTCGCTGCGCCTGCGCGGCGGCGCCCCGTCCCGCCGGATCGCGGGAGCACCGGCGCACACGGGCGGCGAACAGCACGTGGGCGAGGAGCAGCCCGCGGGCGAGGAGCAGCACGCGGGCGGGGAGCCGGCTGTCGCTGCGGAGCGAGGCGCGGGCCGGTAGCAGCCCGCCGGTAGCGGCCCGCCGGTCCCGGGTGCCACTCACCCAGGGACGGGCCGCCCCTTCGGGCGTCGCAGCCCGGCGTCGGTGAGTCGGCGCACGATCTCCTTCGACCCGACCTCCAGCGCCCCGGCGCGCACCGCGTCGGCGTAACGCGCCTCGGGCACGTCGTAGTGGTCGCGCTCGAAGGCGCGGGGCGGGCAGCCGATGGTCGCGGCGAAGGCGTGCAGTTCCTCGAACGACACGTCGCTGACCAGGTGCGACCACATGCGGCCGTGCCCCGGCCAGGTCGGCGGGTCGATGTAGACGGTCACCGGCCGAGCACCTCGGCGAGCGATCCCACCCGTGCGACGGACACCGTCGCCTTCGTGCAGACCCAGTGCGGATCGGGGCCGAGCTCGGGCTCGACGTCCAGGGCGTGCGGCCCCTCCTCGGTGCACACCGGGCACAGCGGCCAGCGCCCGTGCTCCTCGAGCAGCGCGTCCTGGACGTCCTGCGCCACGAGCCCGGTGACGAAGGACACGCCCTCGGGCCACTGCTCGACCCACCACCGGCGGTGGACTATCGCGTCCTCGACCATCGAGACGATCCCCGCATCGGCCACATCGCCCGCGGCGAGGTCGGCCATCACCAGCGCACGCGCGGTGTGCAGCTCCTGTTCCAGGCTGTTCAACTCCATGGACCCATTGTCCCCCGTCGCCCGTAGGGCCCGGGCGTGATCCTCCAGAGGTAGGGACCAAAGGGGGGTTGACGGGATTCGTCCGTGAAAATATCTTTCAAATGTGACCAATGACGTGAAGGAAAGTTTCAACCCGGACTCCCCGCCCGCCCCCGCGGCTCTCGCGGCCAAGGTGCGGACCCTCGCTCCGTCCATGACCCGTTCCATGCAGCGGGTCGCCGAAGCCGTCGCGGGTGACCCCGCCGGGTGTGCCGCCCTCACCGTCACCGGACTCGCGGAACTGACCGGCACCAGCGAGGCGACCGTCGTCCGCACCGCCCGCCTCCTCGGCTACCCGGGCTACCGGGACCTGCGCCTCGCGCTCGCCGGACTCGCCGCCCACCAGCAGTCCGGCAGGGCGCCCGCCGTCACCGCCGACATCGCGGTCGACGACCCCATCGCGGACGTGGTCACCAAGCTCGCCTACGACGAGCAGCAGACCCTCGCCGACACGGCCGCCGGACTCGACACCGTGCAGCTCGGGGCGGCCGTGGCCGCCGCCGCGACGGCCCGCCGCATCGACATCTACGGCGCCGGCGCGTCGTCCCTCGTCGGCCAGGACCTGGCGCAGAAGCTGCTGCGCATCGGCCTGATAGCCCACGCCCACATGGACCCGCACCTCGCCGTGACCAACGCGGTGCAGCTGCGCTCCGGCGACGTTGCCATCGCGATCACCCACTCCGGCTCCACCGGCGACGTCATCGAGCCGCTCCGGGTCGCCTTCGACCGCGGCGCGACGACGGTCGCGATCACCGGCCGCCCCGACGGACCGGTCTCCCAGTACGCCGACCACGTGCTGACCACGTCCACCGCCAGGGAGAGCGAGCTGCGGCCGGCCGCCATGTCGAGCCGCACGAGCCAGCTCCTCGTCGTCGACTGCCTCTTCATAGGGGTGGCCCAGCGGACGTACGAGACGGCCGCGCCCGCCCTGTCCGCCTCCTACGAGGCGCTCGCCCACCGCCACACCCCGCGCAGCCGCTGACCCGGCAGCCCCCGCACCCGCCGAACCGCACGAGCCCGAGAAAGCAGAGCCGCTGTCCATGACCTCCACCACCGACGCGAACGCCGACGCCCCGACCCCCGACGGATACGGCGAACTGCGTGCGCAGCTCGACACCCTCACCACCGAGGCGTTCCGGCCGGAGCTCGCCGAGATCGACCAGCTGCCGACGCCGGAGATAGCCCGCATCATGAACGGCGAGGACTCCACCGTCCCCGCCGCCGTGGCCGAGAAGCTTCCGCAGATCGCCGCCGCGATCGACGCCACCGCCGAGCGCATGGCGCGCGGCGGCCGGCTGATCTACGCGGGCGCCGGCACCGCCGGCCGTCTCGGGGTGCTCGACGCCAGCGAGTGCCCGCCCACCTTCAACACGGACCCGTCCGAGGTCATCGGCCTGATCGCGGGCGGCCCTTCCGCCATGGTCAAGGCCGTCGAGGGCGCCGAGGACAGCAAGGAGCTGGCCGCCGCCGACCTCGACGCCCTGGGTCTGACCGCCGACGACACGGTGGTCGGGATCTCCGCCTCCGGCCGCACGCCGTACGCCATCGGAGCCGTCGAGCACGCCCGCGGCAAGGGCGCGCTCACCATCGGGCTCTCCTGCAACGCGGGCTCCGGACTCGCCGCCGCGGCCGAACACGGTCTGGAGGTCGTCGTCGGGCCCGAGCTGCTCACCGGCTCCACCCGTCTCAAGGCGGGGACGGCGCAGAAGCTCGTCCTGAACATGCTCTCGACGATCACGATGATCCGGCTCGGCAAGACGTACGGAAACCTCATGGTCGACGTGCGCGCGTCCAACGAGAAGCTGCGCGCCCGCTCGCGCCGGATCGTCTCCCTCGCCACCGGCGCCTCCGACGAGGAGATCGAGACGGCACTCACCGCCACCGACGGCGAGGTCAAGAACGCCATCCTCACCATCCTCGGCGGGGTCGACGGCCCCACCGCCGCCACGCTCCTGGCCGACTCCCACGGCCACCTCCGCGCCGCCCTCGCAGCGGTCCGCACCACCTGACGCACCACTCCTCGCACAGCAAGGCACCACGCACCATGGCTACTGAAGACAAGAACCGCGCCACTGCCGCCGCGATCCTGCCGCTCGTCGGTGGCGCTGCGAACGTCAGCTCGATCGCCCACTGCATGACCCGGCTCCGGCTGGGCCTGCACGACCGCTCCCTCGTCGACGACGAGGCCCTCAAGGCGGTTCCCGCAGTGATGGGTGTGGTCGAGGACGACACCTACCAGATCGTCCTCGGCCCGGGCACCGTCGCCCGGGTCACCCCGGAGTTCGAGCAGCTGGTCGAGGAGGGCCGGGCGTCGTCGGAGACGCCCGCGCCCGTCCACACGGCCGAGGAGCTGGCCGACAAGGGCGCCGCGCTCAAGGCCCGGCAGAAGGCGAAGAACTCGACGCCCTTCAAGCTGTTCCTGCGCAGGATCGCGAACATCTTCGTCCCGCTGATCCCCGCCCTGATCGGCTGCGGCATCATCGCCGGCCTCAACGGGCTGCTGGTGAACCTCGGCTGGCTGACCTCGGTGACCCCCGCCCTCGCGGCGATGGCCTCCGGCTTCATGGCGCTGGTCGCGGTCTTCGTCGGCTACAACACGGCGAAGGAGTTCGGCGGTACGCCGATCCTCGGCGGCGCGGTCGCGGCGATCATCGTCTTCCCCGGTGTCGCGAACATCGACGCCTTCGGCCAGACCCTCGCCCCCGGCCAGGGCGGCGTCCTGGGCGCCCTGGGCGCGGCGGTCCTCGCGGTGTACGTCGAGAAGTGGTGCCGCCGCTGGGTGCCCGAGGCACTGGACGTCCTGGTCACACCCACGCTCACGGTGCTGATCTCCGGCCTCGTCACGATCTTCGGCCTGATGTACGTGGCCGGTGAGGTCTCCTCCGCCATCGGCACCTTCGCGGACTGGCTGCTCTCCACGGGCGGCGCGGGCGCGGGCTTCCTTCTCGGCGGTTTCTTCCTGCCCCTGGTGATGCTGGGCCTGCACCAGGCCCTCATCCCGATCCACACGACGCTGATCGAGCAGCAGGGCTTCACGGTCCTGCTCCCGATCCTCGCCATGGCCGGAGCCGGCCAGGTCGGCGCGGCGGCCGCGGTCTACCTCCGCCTCCCCCGCAACGAGTCGATCCGCAGGACCATCAGGTCCGCCATGCCCGCAGGCCTGCTGGGCATCGGTGAACCCCTGATCTACGGCGTCTCGCTCCCCCTGGGCCGCCCTTTCATCACGGCGTGTGTGGGCGGCGCGTTCGGCGGCGGCTTCGTGGGCCTGTTCAACCAGCTCGGCGACTCCGTCGGGTCCACGGCGATCGGCCCGTCCGGCTGGGCACTGTTCCCGCTGCTCGACGGCAACCACGGTCTGGGCTCGACGATCGCGATCTACGCGGGCGGTCTGCTGGTCGGCTATGTCGCGGGCTTCGTCGCCACGTACTTCTTCGGCTTCAGCAAGTCCCTGCTGGCGGAGTTCAACGTCTCCCAGGAACCGGCTACCTCCACGGTCGCGGCCACCGGCCCGGCCGCCTCCTCGGGCGACAGTCCGGCGAAGGAGCCGGCGGGGGTCTGACCCCCCGCGGACGTTCGTGACCCGACGGTTCCGCCGGGTCACGAACGGTCACGAAAACACCGCGGCATTTTCCGCACCATCACGTGTGTGTAGGCAATTGATTGCAGGGCACCAGAGGTCACGGAGGTTGATAACTATGGTTCCCCTGCTTCTCGTTCTTCTGCTCGCCCTGATCCTTTTCGGTGCCGGTTTCGCACTCAAGGCACTCTGGTGGATCGCCGTGATCGTGCTCGTGGTCTGGCTCGTGGGATTCTTCGTGCGCCCGGCAGCCGGCGGCGGCAAGCGTGGCCGGTGGTACCGCTGGTAAACGGCCCCGACCAGCATTGACGCGGGTGGCGCACGGTCTTCGGACCGTGCGCCACCCGCGTTTTTCCGTGTTCTCCGAATTCCCCGCGCATGAACCGGAAATGGCCGGGCAGCCGATTACCGAGCGGCACTCGTCCTCATCACGACGGGATTCGCCGCGCCGAATGAACCGTCGAGGAAGGAGCCGATTATGAGCGACAACCTGTGGGGCTACCAGCCTTCGAGCGGTCACACCGCGGGCGCCGATCTGACCGGATTCTCGGTCGAGGCGACGGACGGAAACATCGGCAAGGTCGACAAGCACTCCGACGACGTGGGCTCCGCCTATCTGGTCGTCGACACCGGTGTCTGGATCTTCGGCAAGGACGTCCTGCTTCCGGCGGGCACCGTCAAGAGGATCGACACGGAGCACCGGACGGTGTTCGTGGACCTGACCAAGGATCAGATCAAGGACTCCCCGGAGTTCGACAAGCACAAGCATGCGAGCGACCCGGGCTATCACGCCCAGGTCGGCGGCTACTACGACAGCTACCGCATCGTCTGATCCCAGCAGTTCGACGAACAGAGGCGGGGTCGGCTCCCCTGGAGCCGGCCCCGCCGTCCGGCTGTTCGGAGCCGCGGCCGCCGTGCCCCGGCAGGGCCGGTCTTCGGCCAATTCCCAGCAGCCCCGTTGGCTCCTCCGGTGACGCGTGGGATGGTTGCCCCTCTTGCGGTGGCCGGGGGGCACTCATGAGTGAGAACCACAGCACGGGACCGATGCGCTGGGACGAGCACGCGCGCGGAGGCGCGGGCGGCTGGGTACGCGAATCCGACGCCGGTACGGGCGAACCGGAGGGACCGAGCCCTGAACCGGGCCCCGGCCGCCCCGCCCTGCCGAGGAAGCACCTGCTGCTGATGGTGGGCGGTGGGCTGGTGGTCGCCGCCGTGATCCTGGCCGTGGCCCACGTCGTCCGTCCTTCTGACTCCGAGGCGGGCCATGCCGCCGGCCCCTCGTCCTCCGGCTCACCCTCGCGGGCCCTGCCCGGCACCACGGCGTCGGAGTCCGGGCCGTCGGACCCGCCCACCGCCTCGGGCGAGGAACAGGCGACCGCCGTCGACGCCCTCCTGGAGCGGAGCGAGTCGGACCGTCAGCAGGTCATCGACGCCGTCAACGCCGTGGAGGCCTGCGTCTCGGACGACTCGGTCGACACCGCCGGACAGGCCCTGGACGACGCCGCCGTCCGCCGCGAGAGCCTGATCACCGACCTCGCCGCGCTCGACGTGGGCGCGCTCCCCTCGGGTTCACTCGCGACGGACAGTCTGCGCACCGGCTGGCAGCACTCGGCGGACGCCGACCGGGCGTTCGCGGAGTGGGCCGACGACGTGCGGGGCTGCTCGCCCGGCGCCGTCCCCCACACCTCCTCGTACGAAAAAGGCGTGCGGAGCAGCGAACTCGCCACCAGCTCCAAGGAAGAGTTCCTCACGCTCTGGAAACCGATCGCCGCCGACCACTGGCTGCCGGATCGCGACACGGCCGAGCTCTGACGTCGCTCCGCTCCCGGCACCGCCCTCCCTGTCCTTCGTCCCGTCGGAAAGCCGGCTCCCATGACCGATCCCCAGGGCCCATCGCCCGCGCCCGTACCGGAACCACGCCGACAGGCACCGCCTCCGCCGTCGGACCCCGGCAGCAAGCTCCGGCAACTGGTCCGCTCCCAGGCCGGGAACCGGCCCGGGGGCGCCACGGACTACCTGCGGGGCGCCGCGCACCTGGACCGCTGGTTCCGGGACGCCGTGATCAAGGAGCTCGCGGAGAACCCGCACCGCCTCCCGCCTCCGTCCTACGGGATGGATCTCGCCGCGGTCCTCAAGGAGTGCTTCATCGCGCGCAGAGAGGTGGCGACGCGTGCGGCGATCCTGCTCGTCCTGCCCCTGCTGATGTTCCCCGTCAGTGCCACCGGAGCGATCATCCCCCTCCTGCTGGTGCTGTTCGTCCGGCTGACGAAAGCGCTCGGCAGCCGACTGAAGGACACGCTGAAAGGGCGTGAACAGCCGGGCAGCGACCCGAGATCCCGCTCCGGGCAGGGCATCGTCACGCTCCTGCTCCTGATCGCCTTCCTCTGGGTCCTGTGGCGCACGGTGGCCCTGTCGGGGGCGGCTCTCTCCGCCCTGATGAACGGCCTCGCAGGCAACGGGACCGGACATCTCATCGCCGCCCTGCTGGTCCTCGCCGGCTGGACCGCCGTCGCCTCCGTGTACCGGTACCGCATGGAACACCGCCTGTACGCCCTCGCCATCGGCCGCAGCGTCGAACAACCCGACCCGCCCGTGGCCGCCGCCCGGCTCGCCGAGATCCGCGCGCAACAGGCCGACCCCGACGTCGTCTACAGCGACTACGCCCCGTTCGTCGGCGCGGGGATCGAGCTGGACCACTGGTCGTTCGCCATCGAGCTCGTACCGGACCTGGACAGGAAGAGCAGCGGCGTCGCCGATCGCCGGGCGGCCTTCAACGTGCCCGAGGTACACGCCCGGATACGCCGCGAGCTGCTCCGGTTCGGCGAGGGCCACAACTATCCGGGCGACCGGCTGCGCGGGCTCCAGGTGGACGACTACGTCATGAAGAGCGGAAAGCGCCTGGGCCCGTCGAAGGACTGGAGCGGAACGGGCGACGGTACGGCTTTCCACAGAACGGCCCCGGACGCCCGGGCGGAGGCTGCCGAAATGCTCGGCACACCGCCGGACGGACCTGCCGGTGAGACGTGGTGGCCGGACAGCCTCGACGTGTTCGCCGAGGAGCGGCTGCGCCACTATCTGACCGTCCGGGTGGGAAGTTGGGGCGACGAGGTGGTGCTCACCGTCTTCAGCCGCGTACAGATGCAGGGCGGACTGCTGTTCCTGGAGTCCCGGGCCTTCCTGCTGCCGCCGATCGCCCGCGCCTACCACCGCATCGACGACATCCTGCCCCCGAGGGACAGCAAGGACTGGACCGACCTGGTCGCCGCGGCGTTCACATCGGCGTTCTCGCAGGTCGCGGACGCCCCGACGGATCTCGCAGCCGCCTCGCGCACGAAGACACTCACCGCTCGCTCCAGGTACTGGTACGACCGCATGCGCAAGACCGACCGCCCGGTCGACCACGGCCCGGCGTACTCGGTCCGCGAGCTGGCCGCAGAGCCCCACTTCCAGCAGCTCTTCCAGGAGATGGACGTCCATCGCTTCCTCAAGAGCATCCAGACCAGGACGGTGACCGCCGTGCGCCTCAGCCTGAGGGACGCGGGCTACCGGACCAGCGAGTACGACGCCCGCACCACCGTCCTCTTCGACCGTTCCGTGCACGTCAACGGGACGCTCCACGGAAACGTCCAGACGGGCGACCACAGCCGGGCGAACCACCAGAACATCACGACGCCACAACCGCAGGTCGGCCCGACGGCCGGCGGCGGTACCACCAGTGGATCCAGCTGAAGGAGTTGACGCCATGACCGGCACACCGGCCGGGCAGGACCGGGGAATCCACGTGAGCGGCCACGGCACGTTCACCGGGAACGCCCAGACGGGCGACCACAGCAGCGCCACGTTCACCAGCGGCGCCGGGGCGGCGGACGCCGAGCAGTCCGCCGAGATCGTACGTCTGCGGGAAGCCGTCGAAGCCCTCCGTGCCCGCATCCGCGATCTGGACCCGGCCGAGCTGTCGGCGGCGGAGGGAACAGCCGCGGAGTCGGCACTCGCCGAGGTGGAGGACGCCCTGCCCGACGAAGGCGAAGCAGGTCAGGGCCGTGTGCGGAACGCGTTCTTCACCGTCGCCGGCGCGCTGGCCTCGGTGGCCTCGCTCTCCGAGTCCGTCAGAGCGCTGCGCGACGCCGCGGCCCCCTGGCTCTGAGGACGAACCGTCAGACCGGGAAGCCGTCCGTGGGCAGGGTGACGTCGAAGGGCGCGGGCAGCTGGAGCGGCTTCCCGAAGGGAACGGGGTCGGAACGCTTGTACGTTCCGTCCTCGTTCGGCTCGGTGAACAGCGTCGCCATCGCCCCACGGGTGTCGAACCTGTCCAGCAGCAGATACATCGGGACCCCGGCCCGCGCGTAGGCGCGGTACTTCTTCGTCCTGTCCTCCCGGGCGTTCCCCTTGGAGGTGATCTCGACGATCAGCAAGGCCTCCGACGCGTCCATCGGGGCACTGGTCTCCGGGTCTGCGGCCTCGATCAATTCTGCCGGCATCACGACGAGGTGCGGGACGTACAACTCGCCGAGATGCGCGGCGTGCACGGCGAGCGTCTGGTAGATCTCCAGTTCCTCCGGCAGATTCGTGTAAAGCCTTCGCTGCACCTTTGCGGCGATGCCGTTGTGGTGCGCATGAGGCGGCGGTACCAAGACGATCTGCCCTTCGTCGATCTCGGCGCGCCAGCCCTCGGGCACGTCCAGTTCCTGCCACGTGCGCAGCAGGTAGTCCCACGGGCGGCCTTCAGAGCCCTGATCGCTTTCGACCATCGCGGCGGTCATCGCAGGTCCCTCCTCCTGTGGCCGTACGCGGGAGCGTAGATCGACTTGTTCTCGGCGGTACGCCGCTCCCCTCAGCGTCCCACGATCGTGTGACGCTCGCAGGGACCTCCCCACAGGTGTCCCCGCGCGCTCGTCGTGCCCGAGGAACCGGCCGCCCTTCCCCACGCATCCCTCTCCCAAGAGGTTGATCTTCGAGGACTGGGCAGCGTCCCCCGGACGACGAGAGGCGGTAGACATGACGAACGGCCAGGCCAGTGGCGGCAACGGGCACCGAACGGCCCCCGGCGAGGTGCGGCAGGCGGAGGAGCCCTACGCGGCGGAACCCGGCATCGCCCGCACCGCACTCGCCGTGATGCGCCGCGACGGGGGCCGCCTCTACGGCCGGGCAGCGCTCGTCACCGGCCTGGTCGCCCTGGGCGGACTGGTGCTGACCGTCGTGGGGTTCGTCGCCGCCTGGCACGAGTTCGACGAGATACGCCTGGGCGCGATACACGCCCATGTCAACGAGGACTCCTACGCCCCGGACGGCCGCCGCGTGCAGACCATGTGGCTCATCCTCCTCGCCTGCCTGCCGTTCCTGATCCTGCTGCTGCACCTGGCGTGCGCCACCCTCCAGACGGCGTCCGCCCGAGCCGCTGCCGAACCGGGAGGCAGCGGCCCGCGTGGCCGATTCCGTACGGTCCTGGGGGTGTACGCGGTGCGCGGGGTGTTCGTGTGGGCCCCGCTGGTGCTCGGCGTCCTGGTGCAGCTGTACTTCACCACCACCACGTTCAGGGACTACACCGTGCTCGTCCCGCTGTGGCAGTACCCCAATCTGAACCCTCTGCTGGAGTACGGCCCGCCTCTGCTGGGCCTGGCCCTGACGCTGTTGCTCCGGTTCGGCTGGGCCCTGGCCCCGGCTGCCTCCGCGAACGAAGGCCTCGGCCCCCTGGCCGCCCTGCGCCGCTCCTGGTCTCTGACCTGGGGCCGGGCCACCTCCTGGTTCCGTGCCCTGGCCGTCGCGCTGCCCCTCGGCGGGCTCAGCGTCGGCCTGTACCTGCTGCTCGAAGCCGCCGCCCGGCCGACGCGCTCCTGGGCGGCCTCCCTGTTCCTGGAGTGGGGTCCGGACAACACCTACGGCGCCTACGTGGCCGGGGTCCTCGCCCCGATCGCCACCGCCCTGCTGCTCACCGGCGCCCTGATCCTTCCGCCGGCACACACCGTCCTGGCGGCACTCCACCAGCGGCTCTCCCGGACCGGGGAGCGGCAGTCCCCGGACACGGCGGCCGACCCGGCGTGACCCGGGCCGGACCTCACGGCAGGCGCCGACCGCTCAGGACGGCAGCCTGCCCTCGCGGTTGATCTCCGTCACCCGGGCCCGCAGCACGAGCCCCGGCGAGGCCGGCCGGACGGCTTCCGGCGGGCAGTCCCACTCCGCGCCACCACCCGGCGGCCGTAGCTGCACATAGGGTCCGACGCGGCCCATGACCCGTCCCACCCGGCCGTCCCGGCCGTCCACCGCGAACGTTCCGGGCTCCGGCATACACGGCTCCAGACCTTCAACTGTCATGGGCCGTCGCCGCTTCCAGCTGCGCACTGAGCCGCAGCGCCGTCTCGATCGAGCACCGGCCGAGATCGACGAGCGGTGCCGGCTCGTTGCCCGCACACGACACCGGGTCGATCCGCAGCGAGGGCAGTTTCACGCCGACCCCTGCGAGCCCTGACCGCAGCCGGGCCACCGCGTCCTCTGCCGCCCGCACTCTGCCCGCTGCCTCTTGGCGCCGTTCCGTAGCCGTCATCATGATCTTCCCCATTTCCACGCTGAGTAGTGCCTATGCCTACTCAGCGTGGCCAATTCGTCGCTACCGTGGAAGAGGTGCAGTTCCAACATCCGCACGTGTGCCACTGGGAGTCGCTTTGCCCGGACCGAAGAAGCTGGACCCCTCCGCCTCGCCCCGCGCCCTCCTGGGCGCCGAACTCCGCCACCGGCGGGAGGCAGCGAGCCTGTCGCAGGATGACCTGGGGGCACCCCTGTTCGTCAGCGGTTCCTTCATCGGACAGCTGGAGGCCGGCACCCGCCGCATGCAGGCGGACCAGGCCCAGCGGCTCGACGAGGTGCTGGGCGCGGACGGGTTCTTCGTACGGAACTGTGCGGCGCTCAAGAAGTCGAAGTACCCGGACCACTTCGCCGAGGCGGCTGAGGCGGAGGCAGTCGCACAGACGATCAAGGAGTATTCACCACTCCTCATCCCGGGGCTCCTACAGTCGGAGAAGTATGCGAGGGCAGTCTTCCTGGCGGGAAGGCCCACCGCTCCCGAAGCCACGATTGATGAACTTGTCGCGGCCAGGATCGAACGGGCCAGCCTTCTGGCCCATCCAACAACCCCCATGGTTTGGATGGTTCTGGATGAGGCGGTGATCCGACGAAGAGTCGGTGGAACGGCTGTCATGTCCGAGGCGCTTTGTCACCTGGCTCAACTCAGCCGACAACGACGAGTCATCATCCAGGTCCTCCCGTACAGCTCCGGCGGGCACGCAGCGATGGGCGGTCCACTCAAGCTCATGGCATTCCCGGACGCTCCTCCCCTCGCTTACCTGGACGGACTGGGTTCGGGGCAACTACTTGACGATCCGGCGGCAGTTCGTTCATACGAACTGACCTACGATTTGCTGGTGGCCAGCGCATTGGCGCCCGATGCGTCCCTGGCCTTGATCGAGTCGGTTGCGGAGGATTACGCCCATGAAGATCAGCAGCTCTGACTACAACCTCGCCGCGGCGACCTGGCACAAGTCCACCTACAGCGATGCCAGTGGCGGCAACTGCCTCGAAGTCGCCACCGGCAATCCCGACATGGTCCCCGTCCGCGACTCCAAGGTGACCGACGGTCCGGCGCTCGTGTTCCGGGCGGCCGCCTGGTCCGCGTTCGTCGCCGACCTCAAGCGCCCGTAGGACGTCGGCCCGGCGGGACGGGGCATCCGGGGCCCTGTCCGGCCGAGGGCGTCACACCACCCGCACCACATGCTTTCCCCGCACGCCCCCCGCCTCCAGTGCCCGGTGCGCGCCGGCGATGTCGGAGAGCGGGTGGACGGTGTCCACCACGGGGCGGATCGCGCCGCTCTCCACGTAGGCGGTGAGCTTGGCGAAGAGGTCGTGCTTCGGGTTGCCGCTGAAGAAGCGGACCCGGCGAGGTCCGTGGGCGGTGGAGGCGAGCAGGTAGGAGAGGCTCGCGGCGAGGTGGTCGATGTCGAAGGCGATCGAGACCATGCGTCCGCCGGGCGCCAGGAGCCGCCGGAAGGCCCGGTGTTCGGTGCCGGCGGTGTCCAGGACGACGTCGAAGGGGCCAAGGTCCTCCGGCCCCGTGGTCCTGTAGTCGAATGCCTCGTCCGCCCCCAGTTCACGTACGAAGTCGAGGTTCTTCCCGCCGGCCAGGGCGGTCACGTGGGCCCCCAGCGCCTTGCCGAGCTGGACGGCGACGCTGCCGATCCCGCCGCTGGCGCCGCGTACGAGCAGGCGCTCGCCCGCCTTCAGCCGGGCCTTGGTCTCCAGCGCGGTGATGGCGGTCGTCCCCGCGGGCAGCGACGCGGCCTCGACGAGCGAGATGTTCGCCGGGGCGTAGGAGAGTTGACGCGGCCGGACCGCGACGTACTCGGCGGCGCTTCCGAAGGTGCGGCCCAGGAGCCCCCACACCCGGTCGCCCTCACGCAGCCCCTTCACCGCGCTGTCTACTCGGGCGATCTCGCCGGCGAAGTCCATTCCCGTGCGCAGGGGGAAGCGGCTGCCCGTCACCAGACGGGCGCGTCCGGACCTGCCGTACAGCTCACCCCCGTTGACGCTCAGCGCGTGGACACGGACCAACACCTCGCCCTGTCGGAGTTCCGGGACGGGGACCCGGCCTTCGTGGAGCACCTCGGGAGGGCCGTAGCTGTCGTAGAGCACCGCTCGCATATCGTCCATACGTCCCACGCTAGACGGGTAAGTGGATGACACCCTCCATTTGGACCGAAGTGAGAAACATGGCTGATCAGACCTATCGGAAAGACCCCGAGACGCTGCGCTCCGACGCCCGGGAGAACCGTGAGCGCATTCTCGCCGCGGCCCGCGAGGCATACGCCCTCCAGGGGATCGACGTGCCCATGGCGGCGATCGCCCGGCGCGCGAAGGTCGGGGTCGCCACGCTCTACCGGCGGTTCCCGACACGGGCCGCACTGGTGGCCGAGGCCTTCTCCGAACAGCTCGCCCACTGCGTCGCGGTCCTCGACGAGGGGCTGGAGGACCCCGACCCCTGGCGCGGCTTCTGCTCGGTCGTCGAGCAGGTCTGCATGATGCAGGCGGCCGAGCGGGGCTTCACCGAGGCGTTCCTGTCCCGGTTCCCCGACCACGCCGAGTTCGCCGAGGAACGCCGCCGCGCCGAGGAGGGCCTCGCCCTGCTGATCCGGCGGGCCAAGCAGTGCGGTCGCCTGCGCCAGGACTTCGACGTGCACGACATCACGCTGCTGATGCTCGCCAACTGCGGGGCGACGACGGGAGCCGGTGACGACGGGCCCGCCGCGTCCCGGAGGCTGGTCGGCTATCTCCTCCAGTCCTTCCGGGCCGAGGCGGCAGCACCTCTGCCGCCTCCCGCACCGCTCGGATTCGACCGGCTCCCCGCCTAGAGCCTGCCCCGGAGCGGACTCCGGAGGCCACCGCCCTCGCCCAGGCGATCGAGTCCCCCGGCGGCGGAACACTCAGGGGTGGTACCTCACCATCCGGTCGGCAGGCTGCCGAGGAACGGGGCGAGCCGGTCGGCGATCACCCGGTCGTCGTGAGCCGAGGTGTGTCCGTCACATCCGAGGAAGTCCAGGCCCGACTGATCGAGCAGCCAGTAGTGGACCCCGCTGTCGCCGGCGTCGTTGCGCGCCTCGACCACCTGTCGCACCTGCTCGGTGTTCCTGTCGAAGCCGACGGCCACGAGGGCGGTGCCGGCACCGTAGCGCGTCCGAAGTTCCTGGAGGAACTCGCCGTAGGCGGTGCGGTAGGCGGCCGCGAGGCTGTCGGGCGTCCACGGTTCGCCGGGGGTGAGGTCGGAGAAGTCGTTGGAGCCGAGGTTGACCACCACGATCTGAGGGCGCCACGTCCCCGGGTTCTGCCAGACGTCGCCGTCCACGTCCAGCAGGGCGCGGTCGTAGTAGGTCCGGTAGGTGATGTCCGGGCAGATACCGGCGACGTTGCGCACCATGCCGAGGCCGGACAAACCGTTGATCTGGTAGTCCGCGTCCAACTGCTGGGCGGTGAGGGCACTGTGGCTCACGTCGGCGTTGGTGTTCCGCTTGACCTCCTCCGGATTGCAGTCGACGGTGCCCGAGACATTGCCGTAGCCCACCGTCAGGGAGTCCCCGATGAACTCGATCTGGCGGTTCCGGGGCGCCGGCTTGCCCAGTAGGGCGCCCCCGGGCGCGGCGACGAAGCCTCCGAACGTGCTGGTGTCCCCCGGGGTGTCGTTGCGTTTGACGACCCGGACCGTGTGCTCGCCGTCCCGCAGGCCGTTGATCCAGTGCGTGGTGTCGCCGGGTGTGACCAGGGTGGCGACGGTGGCCCCGTCGACCTGTACGTCGTAGTCGGCGGCCGCGCAGTCGAGCACCACCCCGAGGCCGGTCCCGCGGAAGCGGCCCTCGAAGTACACCCCCGGCCAGCTGAACTGCACCGCCTCCCCCAGGTCCTTCACCCGCCCTACGGTGTGCACCTGCTCCAAGACGCTCTTCACGGGGACCAGCTGGCTGGCGCCATCCCGGTGCGCGACCTCGTCACCGCCCGTGGTGGCAGTCCCGCCCGCCTTCAAGTCCCTGTCTCTGAAAGTCATCTGCGTGCCATCCCTCCAGCCCTGCGGCGCATCGGTGAATCACGGCCGAACGTCCGTCACCCCACCCCTGCATGTCAATCAATTTGAAGGGAGGGGCTTCCCCCCACCCGCCACCATCGTGTGGCTCAGGTCACATTTATCCCGTGTCACAGATCGGGGGCGAGCTTGCGTCTCGTGGCCGTCATCAGGAAGCAGCAGCGAGCCGAGGCGGACGCGATGAACACGAACGAGATCCAGGGAACGGCCCCCCACCACATCGTCGTCCTGGGCGCGGGTTACGCGGGCATGGCCGCGACCGTCCAGCTGGCCGCCAGGACCGGACGGCTGAAGGACCCGGTCGTGGTCACCCTCGTGAGCGCCCAGGAGCGGTTCACCGAGCGGCTGCGGCTGCACATGACGGCGACGGGACAGGAGGTCGCGGAGCTGAGCATCCCGGAGATGCTGGAGGGCACCGGGGCCCGTTTCGTGCGCGGCTGGGTCACGGCGGTGGACGCGGACGCGAGGACCGTACGGATCGACGACGACCGGGCCCTGTCCTACGACACGCTGGTCTACGCCCTGGGCGGCGTCGCCGACACGGCGGCGGTCCCGGGCGTCGAGGACCACGCGTACACCCTGAGCGGTCCCGAGGAGGCCGAGGCGCTGGCCGGCGCTGGCACGGCTGGGCGGCAGCGGCACCGTGGTCGTCGCGGGCAGCGGACTGACGGGCGTCGAGTCGGCGGCGGAGATCGCCGGGCGCAACCCGGAACTGGACGTCGTCCTGGCGGGGCGCGGCGAACCCGGCGCCTCGATGAACCCGAAGGCCAGGGCGTATCTGCGGGCGGCACTCGACCGGCTGGGCGTGCGGGTGCTCAGCGGGGTGGAGGTGACGAAGGTGCTGCCCGACGCGGTCGTGTCGGCGGACGGGGAGCACATCGCCGCCGATGTCGTCCTGTGGACGAGCGGCACCCGGGTGTCGCCGCTGGCAGCGGCGGCCGGCCTGGAGGTGGACGAGCGCGGGCGCATCGTCACCGACACCGCGCTGCGGTCGGTGTCGCACCCGGATGTGTACGCCGTGGGCGACGCGGCGGCGATCCGCCAGGGGTACGGAGTCATGCACGGCACCTGCCAGGGCGGGATGCCGACCGGGGTGCACGCGGCGGTGTCGATCGTCCGCGTGATGCGGGGCAAGCGGCCCAAGCCCTTCCGCTTCGGCTACTACCACACGCCCGTCAGCCTGGGCCGGGACGACGCGGTCGTGCAGTTCACCCGGCCCGACGACAGCCCGAGGCGAATCTGCCTGACAGGCCGCGCGGCGGCCAGATATAAGGAGGCGGTGACCGCCTCGCCCTGGCCGACCTACGGCCGTATGAAGAAGATGCCCGCCTCGGGTGCCTTCTGGCCGCGTGGTGGCCGCTTCACCAGGATCCGGGGGGACCGATGAGCGAGCAGGAAACCGACCAGGAGCTGTTCCAGCGCTACAGGAGCCTGTTGTTCTCCGTGGCCTACCGCCTCCTGGGCTCCGCAGCCGATGCCGAGGACGCGGTGCAGGACGCCTGGATCAAGTGGTCGGCCGCCGACCGCTCCCAGGTGGCCGACCCCAAGGCGTACCTGGTGCGGATCGTGTCCCATCTGGCGATGGACCGCCTGCGGTCGACCCGGCACAAGCGCGAGGTCTACGTGGGCCCGTGGCTTCCGGAGCCCATCCTCACCGGTGGCGACGCCTCGGACACCGTCCTGGACGCGGAGTCCGTGTCCATGGCGATGCTGGTGGTGCTGGAGACCCTGAGCCCGCTGGAACGCGCGGTGTTCGTGCTGAAGGAGGTCTTCGACTTCAGCCACGCCGAGATCGCGGACGCGGTGGAGCGTTCGGAGGCCGCGGTGCGGCAGGCGGCGCACCGCGCCCGCGAGCACGTCCGCGCCAGGCGCCCGCGCTTCACCGCGGACCGGAACCGGCAGCGTGACGCGACCGAACGTTTCTTCGCCGCGGCGACGGGCGGGGACATGAACTCCCTGATGGAGCTGCTGTCCCCGGACGTCACCCTGTGGACCGACGGCGGGGGCAAGGTCCGCCAGGCCCTGCGTCCGGTCGTGGGCGCTTCCACGGTGGCCGCCTGGTTCTCGGCGATCGGGACGGTGCCGTACCAGGGCGTCGAGCCCTCCGACATGCGTGCCGAGCTGGTCGAGATCAACGGCGGGACGGGCATGGTCTTCCGCGCTCCGGACCGAGTGATCGCCACGGTGACGTTCGACTTCGACGCCGAGGGCCGGATCGTGGCCATCCACAACGTCGCCAACCCCGACAAGCTGGGGGCCGTCGGCAAGGGGACGCACCACTCGATCCGTACACGCTGAGGTGACACAGCTGAGGTGACGCAACTGAGGTGACGCAGGGGCCGTCGGCTGAGCGGCGGCCCCCATGACGGGACTTCACGCCGTCAACCGCTACGGGCGCTGGGCCTTCCAGTAGGCCACGTCCGAGGAGCGGTTGGCGTAGGCGTTGGTGCAGATGTCGTACTTGCCACCGGCCGGGCCGCCGCCGTTGGTCTCCAGGAAGCCGCCGTTGTCGGCGTAGAGGTTCCACAGCTGGATGACGTCGCCGGGGCGGATGTTCCCGTCGGCCGGCGTGGACGTCCGCGCGGTGACGCGCCAGCGGCCGGTGCCGGAGCCGGGCGCGCGGTCCCGGTCCTTGGACGTGGAGACGTTGTACTTGGCGCCCGCGTTGCGCTGGTCCGCCGTGGCGTGGCCGTTGGTGTCGAGGTAACCGCCGTCCCCGCCGTAGAGGTTGCGCAGCTGGATCACGTCACCGCTGACCACCGGGGTGCCTGCCGCCTTGCCGGTCGGCGAAAGGATCTCCCAGGTGCCGGTGCCCTCCCCACGGGTGGGTGACTCGGCGGTCGAGACCGCGTACTTGCCGCCGGAGTCGGTGCTGTGGCCGTTGGTGTCCAGGTAGCCGCCCGTCCAACCGTTGTAGCCGTTCTGCAGGTGGATGCTGTCGCCGTACTTCAGCTCGTTCGCCATGGTCGCTCCCCGCTCGGATCGGTCGACGGCACGCACGTGCCCCTGCCTCCGGACCTGCTGGTCAGGGCGCCGTCACCGGTCATCCTGGCGATCCTCGGCCGCGCCACGCCCGACCGTGCGGCGGACGCCATCCGATCGGGGGCCGCGGGCCTGACGCGTTGACCCCCGGGGCTCAAGCCTTGGAGTCCGAGCGTTCTTCCAGTGGATCGGGTGGAGGGTCTCTTCCCACCCACCCACCCTCCCCACCTGCCCAGTTGACCGTTTGTGACCGACTTGCCACGGACCGTCGCGACGTTCTAGCGTGCCGAACACGAGACGACCCCCGCCGGTGCGGGAACACCTGACAGGGGTCTGACCAACTAGATCGTGAAACAGGAAAGGCGATCTGATGGCTGTCGATCAGCTTAGTGCCGCCCCGCGCACCTCTTACGAGCCCACGCACCCCATGGCGAACCCCGGTTACGGCAAGCGTTCCGCCCCGGACCAACGCCCCCGCGAAGGGCGTGACTTCTCCCATCTGCCGCCTCGCGAAGCCGCCGTCGCCTCCTACATCGACCGGCTGCCGGACGGCTCGGACATCTCCGTGAAGACCCTGGCCAAGTGGCTCCCGTACGGCCAGTGCGCGCTGCGCACCGCGCTCAACCGGCTACAGGCAGCCGGACATCTGCGGCGCGGCAGCGAATGCGTCGCCACCGACGAGGTCATGCTCTGGGTGACCCGGACCTTCTTCTCGCGCACCGCCCGGGACGACGACTGGTGGGCCGCCTTCGCACGCGGTGACGCACCTCGGGAGACCCGCCGGCCGACACGTTCGCGGGCCTTCGTCCTGCTGGCCGCCCTCGGCCGCACCGCACCGTCGCTGAGCCTGTCGGCGGCGGACTGCGTGAGCCTGCAACCGCTGGTCGACGAGTGGTTCGAGCGGGGCGCCACCGAGGACGAGACCCTGCGCGCCCTGACCCACGGCCTGCCCGCCACCGTGCACCACGCCGCGTCCCTCGTACGCCGTCGGCTCGTGGACAAGCTGCCCCCCGAGCGCTTCGCGCCCCGGCCGCCGACCGTCGTGCTGCGCGCCCTGGAATGCGCCGAGTGCCGTGCACCGGGGAGCGCCGATGCCTTGCGGGGAGGGCTCTGCGGAATCTGCCGGGGCGAGGACACGGGCATCGCGGCCCGTCCCCCCGGCACCGTCCCCACCGACGGGGTGCGGGACCGGATGGCGACCGTACGGGCGGGCCTCGTGCCCCGGCCCGAGCGCACCGACCGGGCACGGGGCATCACGCGGACGGGTGACTCCGGCACACCCTGAGCAGCGCCCCCTCTACCGGCAGGTAACGACCGTTCGGCTGCTCACAAGAGGCCCGGGGCCGGGCCGGATGCCTACATTCGGCAGGCGGCCCCCACCCTTCGGCCGTGTGATCCGCATGCCGCATGCCTGCCCACCGCGGCGCCGCCACGTCGAGGAGACAGCGAGGACCCGGGGTGCATTCCGTCGACCGCGGAGAGGACGTCCGGCAGCAGCCGGACCTGGACCAGCTGATGGTCTCGGCCGCCGAGGGAAACCGGGACGCCTTCGCGGGGGTCTACGACACGGTGGCCGGGCCGGTCATGGGGATGGTGCGCAAGGTCCTGCGGGACTCGGCGCAGTCCGAGGAGGTCATGCAGGACGTGCTGCTGGAGGTCTGGCGTACGTGTGAGCGCTTCAGGCCCGACCGGGGCAGCGCGATGGCCTGGATCATGACCCTGGCGCACCGGCGTGCCGTCGACCGGGTGCGCGCCTCGCAGGCCAGCCAGGACCGTGAGCACAGGGCTGCGGCACTGAGCTCGGACACCCCCTTCGACGAGGTGAGCGAGCAGGTGGAGACCCGAATGGAGTGGCAGCGGGTCCGCCACTGCGTCCGGACCCTCACGGACATCCAGCGCGAGTCGGTCGTCCTCGCCTACTACGGGGGCTTCACCTACAAGGAGATCGCCCACTCGCTGTCCCTGCCCCTGGGAACGGTCAAGACCCGGCTGCGGGACGGCATGATCCGGCTCCGCGACTGCCTGGGAGCGAAACCATGACGGCCGACGATCCCCACGCGTCCTCGGGCGCCTATGTCCTGCACGCCCTGCCCGACGAGGAACGCCGCGCCTTCGAGGCGCACATGGCGGACTGCGAGAGCTGCCGCCGGGAGGTCGCCGAGCTGCGGGAGACCCTGGCACTGCTCGGCCGGGCGAGCGCGAAGACGCCGCCCGACGCCCTCCGTGAGCGGATCCTGGGCGAGGTGGCCGTCACCCCGCAGGATCCGGGCCCGCGGTCCGACGGCCCGAGGTCCACCAGCCCGAGGAACGGCGGGAGGCGGGGCCGCCGCAGTCCGGCACGGGCCCTGCGCCTGGCACTCGCGGCGTCGGTGGCCGTGATCCTGGTCTGCCTGGGGCTCGCCGGGTGGCAGCACCGCGAGGCGTCGGACGCCAGGGCGGCCGCGCACCGCGCCGAGCAGCGGCAGGCGACCCTCACGAAGGTGCTCACGGCACCCGACGTGCGCCTGGCGTCGCAGGGGCTGGCCTCGGGCGCCACGGCCTCCGTCACGTTCTCCCGGAGCGAGGACTCCGCCACGCTCGCCGTCTCCGGTCTGCCGCGACTGCCCGAGGGCCGGACCTACGAGGCCTGGTTCATGGACAACGGCACCCCCGTGCCGGCCGGGTTGCTCAGCAGGGACCCCGGACGTCAGGTGACGCTGCTGAAGGGCACGTTGGACAACGCCTCGGCAGTGGCCCTCTCGGTCGAGCCCTCCGGAGGGTCCAGCAGCCCCACCACGGTGCCGCTCGGAGCGGTCGACCTGCCCTCCTGAGGCGAGCCCGCACCCCGGCATGCGCACCACTGATGACTTTCTCCATTTTTCTCCCGTTCACCCCAAACCTTCCCCCAGGTGCCTCCGAATCCCTTGTGTAACGCCGCTCACCACCTCGGTACCGCACCCGGCGAGCCCGGAACCCAAGTCCCGGACTGAGTGCGGGAGTACGCCGTCGAGGAGAGTGGCCGATCCGTGAAAGGGAGATGAGTCAGATGACCGTTTCCGTCCGCGTCCGCCGCATGGTGGCGGGAGCCGCCACGGCAGGCCTGCTGGCCGGAGGTGGCGCGCTGGCCGCCACCGGAACGGCGACCGCCGCCCCGGCGCCCACGACCGCCGCCTCGTCCGCCGTCGCCGGTAGCCACGACCACAACGACCGCTGCACCTGGCAGAAGGGGCACTGGGAGAAGAAGTGGGTCAAGGGCCACTGGGAGAAGAAGTGGGTCAAGGAGCAGCACAGGACCTGGCACCCCGGTTACAAGGACCACAAGGGCACGTGGCACTCCGGCTACTGGCAGCACGACGGGAAGTCGCACAAGGGCCACTGGAAGAACGTCCACGTCCCCGGCCACTGGGACACGCACTGGGTGAAGGGCCACTGGTCCTGCCACCACAAGTGAGCAGGCTTCACCCCGTCGGACGCGGGGTTCCCGGGCAGGTGCCCGGGGACCCCGTCGTCACTTCAGGCACCACACCGCCCGGCGCCCCGCACCGGCGCCACGTCCTCCTCGGGACAGCGTCATGACCACCACGACCGCACCACCGCCATCGCCCTCGCCCACGACCGGCGCGCCGTCGTCGTCCCTACCGGCCCCCTCCACGGCCGGGCGGCTCTCGGTCCCGTTGCCTTCCGGGCCGGAAGCGCCCTCGCACGCCCGCCGCGCGGCCATCGGTTTCCTCCGCCGCTCCTGGCCCGCCCTCGCCGAGGACCGTTGCGACGACTTCCTGCTGATCGTCTCCGAGCTGGTCACGAACGCCGTCCGGCACGCGCCCGGACCCAGCACCCTGACCCTGACCACCTCGGCCGGCGCCCTGGACATCGCGGTGAGCGACTGCTCCTGCGTCCCACCGGCGCCACGGGTCCCGGATCTGTGCGACGGCACCGGAGGCATGGGCCTGCACATCGCCGAGGACCTGGGGGCCCGGGTGTTCACCGAGGCGCTGCCCGAAGGCAAGTGCGTACACGCGGCGTTCGCCACCTGACGCACTCCCCGCACGAGACAGGCCGGTACGGCGCCCGTCCCCCGCGCCGTACCGGCCTGTCTCGTGCTCAGCTCACGCCGCCCGTGGCCCGCCCGGGGTCACCAGGCTCCCGGCGCGGGCGGTGCGACCACCGGCGGGCGGTCGTCGCAGGTGATCGTGTTCGGCAGGAGCCAGGGTGCGAGCCAGTCGCCCGTCGTGCCGCCGCCGTCGTTGCCGCCCCGGTCGACCAGGGTGAACTCCGAACCGTCGGGGGAGAAGTTGAAGGACCCGCAGTTGTTGACGCCAACGGCCCCGACGTTGCGCGCGTCCACGTTCTCGAAGGTCGCGGAGCCGGCGGCCCGCGCACTGACCACCGACGTGCCCGTGCCGTCCACCCTGACGTCCTTGAAGTGCACGCCCTCGATCTTGTGGGTGTCCTTCACGGACCAGTCCGTGACCAGCATGATCGCGTTGTAGGTGTTGTCGAGGAAGTGGTTGCCGGTCACCCGGATGTCGGCGTCGATGTCCCGGTCCAGGGCGAAGAACCAGATGGCCCCCAGCCCGATCCTCCAGTTGAGTTCGTACGTCCCCGCCCGGACCGTCGTGTTGTCGGCGAGGTCGAGCCGCCCCCGGAACGCCTCCGCGCCGAAGCGGGCTCCGACGTGCAGCGCGCTGCCCTCCCGGACGGGGTCCGCGACCAGGTTGCCGGACACCGCGTTGTCCGTACCGCCGTAGACCGCGATGCCGTTGGCGAGCACAGGGCTCTGCACGGTGTTGCGGGAGAAGGTGTTGTCCGTGTCGGCCCGCTTCTCGGACCACATCGCGAGTCCGTCGTCGCCGGAGTTCCGGACGAAGGTGTGGGAGACCTCGGAACCGGTCACTCCGCCGTGGAAGTTGATGGCGTCGGCGATCTGGTCGACGATGACGTTGCCCGTGATCCTCAGGTTCGACATCGGGCCGTCGAACCACATGCCGACCTTGGTGTGGCGGATGTGCAGGCCCTCGACGGAGGAGTCGCTCAGCGCGCCGCCGATGCCGTTCACCTGGTCGGTGTCGATGCGCTCGCGCACGTCCCCCTCGATGGCGAAGCCGGACAGGTGGACGTCATGGCTCCCGCCGTCCGCCGCGTCCTTGCCGTAGAAGCCGACCCCGGTGTGCACCGAGCCGTCGGCCGCCGGGGCGCCGAGGGCGACCTCCCGGCCCTTGAACTTCGTGTACCAGCTGCCCGCGCCCTTGATCGTCACGTCGTCGACGACGATGTGACGATTGACCTGGTAGGTGCCGGGCGGCACGTAGACCGGCAGGTTCTTGCGCTTGGCGAAGGCGATCGCCCGGTCCATCGCGTCCGCGGAATCCCGGCGCCCAGAGGGATCGGCCCCGAACAGCAGCGCGTTCGCCGCCCGGAGCTCGACGTGCGGGAGACCGACGAGCTCGGAGTCGAGCAGGTCGATGACGGTCCACGCGGCACGGCTGCCCGCCGGAACCGTCAGCCGGACGGTGTCACCCGCGCGGTACCTCTTGCCCAGCAGCAGACGCTGTTCGTCGTAGAAGTGGCTCGGCCTGAAGGGCTTCTCGATCACGGGGGCGGGCGTCGTCCCGCTGGGGACGCAGGCGCACTCGGTGATCCACCAGCCTGGCTGGAGCAGTCCGGCAGCGGGGTCGTTGGTGAACGGGTACTGGTTGTACAGCCAGGAGTACTGCGAGGTCAGCGTCATCGTCGAGCGCTTCGCGCCGTTGACGGCGACATCCAGCGGCGCGGTGATGCCGCCCCCTCCCGGGGCGTCCGGAATGCTGTAGCGAACCGTGATCGCGTCGGCCGCCTTCGGAAGCGTGAACTCGACGTGCTCGCCCGGCACCAGTCTGACGGCCTTACGGCCCGACGCCTCCGCGGGCAGGGTGTAGGCGGCGCGGCCGGGGCCTATGACCGTGCCGTTCGTCGTGGCGTTCTCCGCCTCCTGCTCGGCGAAGGGCACTTCCGCGCCGCGACCGGTCACCAGAGCCGGATCGAGGCCCGCACGCGTCACCACCGGCGCGGGAGCCCTCTTCCCCTCCGCGCCTTGCGCCGCCGGGACGCCGGTCAGCGTCCCCAGTCCGACAACGGCGGCCGTCAGTGCGGCGACCGTGATGTGACGTGACATCGCATGCCCGTTTCTCTCGGAAGGTGAGGTGACGGTAGGGCGCGCGGGAGTCTCACCACAAGACATGTGCGAGAAGATTTCAGATACATGATGCCCACATGCAAGTCGGCATCAATTTTTTGCGTTCACTTACGGCGCCGACCCGGCGGGCGGCGACACGAGGCCGCAGGGGGCGACCCTCCGCACCGGGTCCTCGGATGCCCCCGTCCGGCGTTCAGGCGCCCACCGTTCCGTCGACGCCCTCGCGGAGGAAGTCCGCGTGCCCGTTGTGGCGGCCGTATTCCAGCAGCACGTGCACCATCACCATGCGCAGCGAGACGTCCTTACCCCAGCGCGGCTGGAGCCCCGTCAGGTCCAGGGACTCGGCCTGCCGCTCGATGCGGCGCGAGCGCTCCACCTCGGCCTCCCAGGCGCCGAACGCCTCCGCCCGCGTGGAGGCGCTCGCGTCGTACGCCGCCTGGAAGTCGATCCGGTCCGACCAGACCATGGGCGCCTCATGGTCCTCGAACACCCTCCGGAACCATGCGCGTTCCACCTCGGCCATGTGGCGCACCAGACCGAGGAGGGAGAGCGTCGAAGGGGGCATCGACCGCTGCCGCAGCTGTTCGTCGTCCAGCCCTTCGCACTTCATGGCGAGGGTGGCGCGGTGGTAGTCGAGAAAGGCCCGCAGCGTCTCCCGCTCGCCGCCCGCGGTGGGCGGCCCTGTACGCACGTCGGTGGTCACCGGTCACTCTCCTTCACGAAGGCATGAAGTGTTCAGTATCCGGCTCCACTTCGCAGTCGTACCCGGCGGCACCGCCCCCGGGCCGGGCGGGCTCCGGCGCCTGCCTTACTCTCCTCGTGCACCGGCCGCTCGCGCCCGTGTCCCGTACAAGTGCCGAGGTGGCGTGTGTCGCGTTCCTGCCGGTCCCTCCTGGTCCTCGTTCCGCTCGCCCTCAGCCTCGTGTCCTGCGGCAGGTTCGCCGTCCCGCCGGTGCCCGGCGGCGAGCCGGTCCTGCTCTCCCCGTCCCGGGCGGCCACGACATGGACGGACGCCGAGGGCGGCACGCTGGAGCTGAAGGCGGACGGGACGACAGCCGCCGACCACGTGTGCAGCGACTTCGACATCATCGACGGCACGGAGGGGCCCAGGTCCGGCCCCGGCACCTGGGAGAGCCAGGACGGGAAGGAAGGGACCCGCGTCGAGGTGTCGTTCGGGGCCGATGACGAAAGCTTCGTCTACGAGGCACTGCGCAAGGGCGGCACCCTCAAGCTCTGGACCTACGTCGGCGACCCCGACGAGGGCCGGCCGCTCTGCATACTGACCGCTCCCGCGAGGTGAGAGCGGCACGTACGACGACGCCGGCCCCGGGAGGAATCCCGGGGGCCGGCGTCGCACGGATACTGCGGGTACTGCCTGGAGCGACTGATCCGAGGATCAGAAGTCCATGTCACCGCCCGGCATGCCGCCCGGAGCGGCCGCGGAGGCCTTCTCCGGCTTGTCGGCGATGACGGCCTCGGTGGTGAGGAAGAGCGCGGCGATGGACGCGGCGTTCTGCAGGGCGGAGCGCGTGACCTTCGCCGGGTCGAGAATGCCCTCGGCGATCATGTCGACGTACTCGCCGGTCGCGGCGTTGAGGCCGTGACCGATCGGCAGGTTGCGCACCTTCTCGACGACGACTCCACCCTCGAGACCACCGTTGACGGCGATCTGCTTGAGCGGGGCCTCCAGCGCGAGCTTGACGGCGTTGGCACCGGTGGCCTCGTCGCCCGTCAGGTCGAGCTTCTCGAAGACGGCCGAGGCCTGGAGCAGAGCCACGCCACCACCGGCGACGATGCCCTCCTCGACGGCGGCCTTGGCGTTGCGCACCGCGTCCTCGATGCGGTGCTTGCGCTCCTTGAGCTCCACCTCGGTGGCGGCGCCGGCCTTGATGACGGCCACGCCGCCGGCCAGCTTCGCGAGGCGCTCCTGGAGCTTCTCGCGGTCGTAGTCCGAGTCGGAGTTCTCGATCTCGGCACGGATCTGGTTGACGCGACCCTGAACCTGGTCGCTGTCACCGGCACCGTCGACGATCGTGGTCTCGTCCTTGGTGATGACGACCTTGCGGGCGCTGCCGAGCAGGTCCAGGCCGGCGTTCTCCAGCTTGAGACCGACCTCCTCGGAGATGACGGTGCCACCGGTGAGGATGGCGATGTCGCCGAGCATGGCCTTGCGGCGGTCACCGAAGCCCGGAGCCTTGACGGCGACGGACTTGAAGGTGCCACGGATCTTGTTGACGACCAGCGTCGACAGAGCCTCGCCCTCGACGTCCTCCGCGATGATCAGCAGGGGCTTGCCCGACTGCATGACCTTCTCCAGCAGCGGAAGGAGGTCCTTCACGTTGCTGATCTTGGAGTTGACGATCAGGATGTACGGGTCGTCGAACGACGTCTCCATACGCTCCATGTCGGTGGCGAAGTAGGCCGAGATGTAGCCCTTGTCGAAGCGCATGCCCTCGGTGAGTTCCAGCTCCAGACCGAAGGTCTGGGACTCCTCGACGGTGATGACGCCTTCCTTGCCGACCTTGTCCATAGCCTCGGCGATCTTGGCGCCGATCTCGGTGTCGGCAGCGGAGATGGAGGCCGTCGAAGCGATCTGCTCCTTGGTCTCCACGTCCTTCGCCTGCTCCAGCAGAGCGGCGGAGACGGCCTCGACGGCCTTCTCGATGCCACGCTTCAGAGCCATCGGGTTGGCACCCGCGGCGACGTTGCGCAGGCCCTCGCGGACGAGCGCCTGGGCGAGAACGGTGGCGGTGGTCGTACCGTCGCCGGCGACGTCGTCCGTCTTCTTGGCGACCTCCTTGACCAGCTCCGCACCGATCTTCTCGTACGGGTCCTCGAGCTCGATCTCCTTGGCGATGGAAACACCATCGTTGGTGATCGTGGGCGCGCCCCACTTCTTCTCGAGGACGACGTTACGGCCCTTGGGGCCGAGGGTGACCTTGACGGCGTCGGCGAGCTGGTTCATCCCGCGCTCGAGACCGCGCCGTGCCTCCTCGTCGAACGCGATGATCTTGGCCATGTGAAGTGGTCCTCCCGGACAGGGGTGGATTTCTCCGGACCGAGAGGCGCCCGCGACGGACGGCCAGCGTGCCAGGTGGTTCCTTGCCCCACCAAGCCTGCGGGCCTCACCGGCCCGGTCCAAGTTCTGTCACTCTCACCTGGAGAGTGCTAACGCCAATGATTAGCACTCGACCCCTTCGAGTGCAAGCGTCCTCTTCGGGATGTGGACAACCTCGGGGCTCCGCCGCAGGCCCGTGACGGGCGCCCGGAGACGCACGTGAGGCCCGTCCCCCGATGGGAGGTACGGGCCTCGCGTGTGTGACGGTGTCGTTGGCCGACCGCGCCGAGCTCAGCCGACGGCGAGCTTGACCATGTCCGCCTGGGGCCCCTTCTGGCCCTGCGAGATCTCGAATTCAACTCGCTGACCCTCTTCGAGGGTGCGGTACCCGTCCATCTGGATCGCGCTGTAGTGGACGAAAACATCCGCACCACCGTCGACCGCGATGAAGCCGTACCCCTTCTCCGCGTTGAACCACTTGACGGTGCCCTGAGCCATGCCCAACTCCCCTATTACTGGCCCTTGCACGAGACCGCACTTCGCGGACCCGGGTCAGAACTCACCCTCCGACAGGAGAGGGTGGCGTGCGCCGGAACGCGTCGACCGCGGCCGAATGTATCTGCCCAACTGCCCTCTGCAACAGGTCAATCGGACGAGAAATCTGGGCACACGCGGCCACACGGATAGGGGGAATTCATTGGATTCCAGGGCAAGTCGGGCCTGACAAAGGCGACTTATGCCTCAAGGGGTTCACGTACTTTGGCTACTTCTTGTCGCGGCAGGGCGCATTCTCATATGTGGATAGCGCGGGCAACTGCGGGGACTTCCCCAACTGTACCGTGCTCAACCATGCAGAATGGCCCCCTCCGTTTCCCGTGGAGGGGGCCATCGTGTGAATGCCGTGCGGCCGGACCGCGACGAGCGGCCCGCACCGTCCCGCCGTCAGCCTCCGGCGACGGCCGGGATGATCGAGACGCCGGCGCCGTCCGGGGTGGCCGCGTCCAGACCGCCCTCGAAGCGCACGTCGTCGTCGTTGACGTACACGTTGACGAAGCGGCGCAGCTTGCCCTGGTCGTCCAGGACGCGGGCGCCGATGCCCGGGTGGTTCTGCTCCAGGGACGCGATGACCTCGGAGAGGGTCGCCCCCTCGGCCGGGACCTCGGACTGACCGCCCGTGTAGGTGCGGAGGATGGTGGGGATACGGACCTTGACGCTCATGTGGGTGCCTTCCTCTGGTCTCGGGTGGTCAGTTGGCGGCAGCGAGGCCCGCGTCGCGGAACGCGTCCAGGCTGGGCCGGATCGTGGCCGACAGGCCGGTCGTCGGAGCGACCGCGTCGAGCGTCTTCAGGCCGTCGCCGGTGTTCAGGACGACGGTGGTCAGGGACGGGTCGAGCAGACCGGCGTCGATCAGCTTCTTCGTCACACCGACGGTCACCCCGCCCGCGGTCTCGGCGAAGATGCCCTCGGTGCGGGCCAGCAGCTTGATCGCGTCGACGACCTGCTCGTCGTTCACGTCCTCCACGGCACCGCCGGTGCGCCGGGCGATGTCCAGGACGTACGGGCCGTCGGCCGGGTTGCCGATCGCCAGGGACTTGGCGATGGTGTTCGGCTTCTGCGGGCGCACCACGTCGTGGCCGGCCTTGAAGGCGGTGGAGACCGGGGAGCAGCCCTCGGCCTGGGCACCGAAGATCTTGTACGGCTTGTCCTCGACGAGTCCGAGCTTGATCAGCTCCTGGAGGCCCTTGTCGATCTTCGTGAGCTGCGAGCCGGACGCGATCGGGATGACGAGCTGGTCGGGCAGCTGCCAGCCGAGCTGCTCGCAGATCTCGTACGCCAGGGTCTTGGAGCCCTCGCCGTAGTACGGCCGCAGGTTGACGTTGACGAAGCCCCAGCCCTCGCCGAGCGGGTCGCCGATGAGCTCCGAGCAGAAGCGGTTGACGTCGTCGTAGTTGCCCTCGATGCCGACGAGCTCGCCGCCGTACACCGCGGCCATGACGACCTTGCCCTGCTCCAGGTCGTGCGGGATGAACACGCAGGAGCGGAAGCCGGCGCGGGCGGCGGCGGCACCCACCGCACCGGCCAGGTTGCCGGTGGAGGAGCAGGAGAGGGTGGTGAACCCGAAGGCGCGGGCCGCCTCGACGGCGATGGCGACGACACGGTCCTTGAAGGAGTGCGTCGGGTTGCCGGAGTCGTCCTTGACGTACAGACCGCCGGTCACGCCCAGCTCGCGGGCGAGGTTGTCGGCCTTGACCAGCTTCGTGAAGCCGGGGTTGATGTTGGGCTTGTCCGCGACGTCGGAGGGGACGGGCAGCAGCGGCGCGTAACGCCAGATGTTGTTCGGCCCCTCGGCGATGCGCTTCTTCAGCTCTTCGGGGGAGCCGCTCGGCAGGTCGTACGCCACTTCGAGCGGCCCGAAACAGGACGCGCAGGCGAAAATGGGGCCGAGCTCGAAACGCTCGCCGCATTCGCGACAGGAAAGCGCTGCGGCGGGACCGAGGTCCACGGCGGAAGAATCGGTGTTCTCTGCAACTGTCTGCACGGCCATGATGGCGGAGGCCCTTTCTCCTCATCTTCCTTGCGGCGTATTTCGCCACAAGACGGAATTGGCACCTTCCCCACCGTGACCTCGCGGTCGGCAGGAGGGTTGCCGGGACTTCAACGGGCCGTTCCCTCAGTCCCTCTGGATGAGCGCTATGGCACCGGACCATGGATCCGGGCGTTTATTCGCGGACCGACCCCGACATGCGAGGGTCATCCGCGTTGTTCAAGACTGTAACCGAAGCACTGGACGGTTGAGATAGTCGTCCGAACCGCGAGATGGATCACATACAGGGAGTATCGACCGTGCTGGAAGAGGTGGAACGCTGGCTGACCAGGCGTTCCTGGTCTGCTGCCGACCGCCCGCTCGACCGCCTCACGGCCGCCCGGGCGAAGGATCCGCACCGCTCGCGCGTGAGCGTCGTCCTGCCCGCGCTGAACGAGGAGGCGACGGTCGGGGAGATCGTGTCGGAGATCCGGCGCGAGCTGATGGAGAAGGTCCGGATCGTCGACGAACTGGTGGTGATCGACTCAGGCTCCACCGACGCGACCGCCGAGGTCGCGCGTCGGGCCGGCGCCCGGGTCGTGCACCGGGACTCCGTACTCCCCCGGATACCCGCCCTCCCCGGCAAGGGCGAGGTCCTCTGGAGGTCACTGCTGGTGACCACAGGGGAGATCGTCTGCTTCGTCGACGCCGATCTGAAGGACTTCTCCGCGGACTTCGTGTCCGGGATCGTCGGCCCGCTGCTGACCGACCCGCAGGTGCAGTTCGTGAAGGCCATGTACGACCGCCCGCTGGGCGACACCGCGGGGCAGGGCGGCCGGGTGACGGAACTGGTGGCCCGCCCGCTGCTCAACCTGCACTGGCCGCGGCTCGCCGGCTTCGTCCAGCCGCTCGGCGGCGAGTACGCGGTACGGCGCTCCCTGCTGGAGCAGCTCCCCTTCCCCGTCGGTTACGGGGTGGAGCTGGGACTGCTCGTCGACGCGCTGCACACGGTCGGCCTGGACGCCATGGCACAGGTGGACGTCGGCGTGCGCAGGCACCGCCATCAGGACGGCCAGGCCCTCGGCAGGATGGCCGCCACCATCTACCGCACGGCGCAGCTGCGGCTCTCCCGCGGGCCGCTCGTACGGCCGGAGATCACCCAGTTCGACCGTGGGCCCGACGGGTTCGTCCCGCACACCCATGCGGTGGACACCGAGGAACGGCCGCCGATGCGGGACATCGCGGAGTACGCGGCCCGCGACGCGGCGTAACGGTTCCTCGCCCGGGGCCCGGCGCTCACTTCACGTTTGGAGGGTTCCCGAACGGGCTAGGTTCGGGTACATGGTCTCCGAGCACGCTGCCCAGGTTCTCGTCGCGTCCAACCGCGGCCCGGTGTCGTACACACGGCGGGACGACGGCACGCTCGACTCGAAACGGGGCGGCGGCGGGCTCGTCTCCGGCCTCAGCGCGGTCGACGACAAGCTGTGGGTGTGCGCCGCCCTCAGCGACGGCGACCGCGAGGCGGTGCGGCGCGGGGTGTCCGAGCCCGGCGTACGCATGCTCGACATCGACGCCGCGGTCCACGCCGACGCCTACAACGGCATCGCGAACTCGGTGCTCTGGTTCGTCCACCACATGATCTACCAGACCCCGGTGGAGCCCGTCTTCGACGCGGAGTTCCGCCGGCAGTGGGCCTCCTACGAGGCGTACAACCAGGCCTTCGCCCGGGCCCTGGCCGAGGAGGCGGGCGAGGGCGCCGCGGTCCTGGTGCAGGACTACCACCTCTCCCTGGTCCCCGGCATACTGCGCGAGCTGCGCCCCGACCTGCGGATCGGCCACTTCTCGCACACCCCCTGGGCGCCCGTCGACTACTTCCGGCTGCTGCCCGACGACATCGGCGAGCAGCTGCTCAAGGGCATCCTGGGCGCCGACCGCGCCGCGTTCCTGACCCGCCGCTGGGCCGACGCCTTCATCGGCTGCTGCACGGAGATCCTCGGCGGCACGGGCCACACCCGGATCGGGGTGCACGGACTGGGCGCCGACGCGGACTTCCTTCGCCGCCGCTCGCGCGAGGCGGACGTGGACGAGCGCATGGAGATCCTGCGGGAGCAGATCGGCGCCGACCGCCGGACGATCGTGCGGGTGGACCGCACGGAGCTCTCCAAGAACATCGTCCGCGGGCTGCACGCCTACCGCGCCCTGCTCGACGAGCGCCCCGAGTGGCGCGAGCGCGTGGTCCACATCGCCTTCGCCTATCCCTCGCGGCAGGACCTCGCGGTCTACCGCGACTACACGGCCGAGGTCCAGCGGGTCGCCGACGGCATCAACGCGGAGTACGGCACGGAGGGCTGGACCCCGGTCCTGCTCCACGTCGACGACGACTTCGCCCGCTCCCTGGCGGCGTACCGGCTGGCGGACGTGGCCCTGGTCAACCCGATCCGCGACGGCATGAACCTGGTCGCCAAGGAGGTCCCGGTCGTCTCCGACGAGGGCGCCGCGCTGGTGCTGTCCCGTGAGGCGGGCGCGTACGAGGAACTGGGCGAGGACGCCCTCGTGGTCAACCCGTACGACGTCTCGGCCACGGCGGCGGCGCTGCACGAGGCGCTCACGATGGAGCCCGGCGAACGGAGCGCCCGCTCGAAGCGCCTGGCCACTGCTGCGACGGCGCTGCCGCCGCAGCAGTGGTTCCTGGACCAGCTGGACGCGCTGCGGGGCTAGCCCCCTGCGAGCTGCCGGGCGAGGGAGCGGAGCAGCTCCGCCACCGCGGCCGGGCCGGGCAGCAGCAGGTCGGCGCGGTCCGCCAGTTCGGGGACCTCGGTGCCGCTGCAGACCAGCAGGCCGTTGACGCCCCGGGTGCGCAGCTTCTCCACGGCGGCGTACGCGGCGAGGTCGCCGAGGTCGTCACCGGCGTACAGCACCGTCTCGGCGCCGACCTCCTTGACGTACTCCTCCAGCGCCACGCCCTTGTCCATGCCGGGCGGACGCAACTCCAGGACCAGACGGCCCGGTTCGACGATCAGGCCGTGGCGGGCGGCCAGTCCGGCCAGCGGGGCGCGCAGGGCCTCGAAGGCGGCCTGCGGGTCGGCGGCCCGGCGGGTGTGCACGGCGACCGCGCGGTCGCCCTTCTCCTCGATCCAGGTGCCGCTGTCGGCACCGGCCTCCGCGAGCACGGCGGGGAGCTCCGCCCGGACGGCCGCCACACCGGGGTCCGGGTCGGGGGCGTGGACTGCGGCGGTGACTGCGTCCCAGCGTTCGGCTCCGTAGTGGCCGAGGACGACGAGGTGGTCGAGGCCCGCCGCCCCGGCGAAGCCGCCGTACCGCACGGCGGTGTCCGCCGGGCGGCCGGTGATCACGGCGACGGCGGCGACCCGGGGGGCGAGGGCCGACAGGGCCGGGACCACGTCGGGGTGGGCGCGGGACCGCTCCGGGTCAGGGACGATGTCGGCCAGCGTGCCGTCGAAGTCCAGCGCGACGACCGCGCGGGCCGGGCGGGCGAGGAGTGCGGCGAGGCCTTCGCGGCCGGCCTGGGTGGTCGGGGTCGGGAGGGGGTGTGCCGGGTTGCCCATGCGGGTGAGCGTAGCGGGCGGGCCTCCCCGCCGCCCGGCTTCCCTGCCCCGGTGGCTGATGTCCGCCGCCCGGCTCGCTTCCCACGGGATCGTGTCCGCCCTGGGGCTTCCGGCCGGAGGGCCGGTGCCCGGCGGAGGGCCGTGCCTCGCTCAGCGGCGTTCGCGTCTCGCCTCGCGGACCCGTCGGAGGCGGTTCACGGTGACCGGGTCCTCCTCCAGCGCCCGCCGGTCGTCGAGGAGCGCGTTGAGCAGCTGGTAGTAGCGGACCGGCGAGATCCCCAGCTCCTCCCGGATCGCCCGCTCCTTCGCACCGGGGCCCGCCCAGGAGCGCCGTTCCAGGGCCAGCACGGCGCGCTGCTGGTCGGGGAGCGGGTCGGTGGGGCCGGCGGCGGTCATATGAACCAACCTACCCAGGGTCCGGCGCGGCCGCGGACCGGGCAGCCCTACTCCGCACTCTCCGCCTGCCGGGCCTTGGTCGCGATGTCCACGAGGATGCTCTCCGGGTTCCCGCCGGGCTCGACCGCGGAGCCGATCTTCTCCTTGATCGTCTCGCTGGCCTGCGCCCAGGACGTCTTGCCGAACGGGTAGAGCTGCGAGTTCGGCAGCGCCGACAGGAACTCGTGCAGGGACTCGTGCTTGTCGTCGGCCTCCATCGCGGTGGAGGCGCTGCTGGTCACGGGCAGCAGGTCGTACTGGTCGGCGAAGGCCAGCACGTTGTCGTCCTGGTAGGCGAAGTCGAGGAACTTGCCGATCTGCACCCGGTGGCCGTTCTGCTTGAAGCCCATCATCCAGTCGGCGACACCCATCGAGCCGTTCGTCGGCCCGTCGATCCCGGGGAGCGGGACCATGCCGACCTCGACGCCCTTCTTCTCGGCCTCCTGCATCAGGGTCGGGTGGCCGTTGAGCATGCCCACGTCGCCATCGGTGAAGGCGTCGAAGGCCTTGGCACGGTCGAGCTTCCCGGGCGCGACGGGACCGGTGAGCCCCTTGCCGACGAGGTTGTCCTTCAGCCACTCGAACGTCGCTATGTTGGCCTCGGAGTCGATGGCGTAGTTGCCGACCTCGTCCGTGTAGCCGCCGCCTCCGCTGAGCAGCCACATCAGGGTCTCGGCCTGGGACTCCTCCTGGCCGAGGGGGAGCGCGAAGGGGTAGGTCACGCCGCGCTCGTCGAGCGCTGCGGCGTCGTTCCGGATGTCGTCCCAGGTCTGCGGGGCCCCGAGGCCGGCCTTTGCGAAGAGGCCCTTGTTGTAGAAGAGGAGCCGGGTGCTGGCCACGAACGGAAGGCCGTACAGATTGCCGCCGACCTCGCCCGCGTCGGTGAGCGAGGGCAGGAAGTTGGACGTGGTGCGGATGGCGATCATCTCGTCGGCGGTGTAGAGCTTGCCCGCCTTCGCGTAGTCGGCGTAGGCACCGATCTGCGCGATGTCGGGAGCCTCGCCGGCCTTCACCATCTCCGCGACCTTGCGGTCGACGTCCTTCCAGGAGTAGACGCTGACCTCGACCTTGATGCCGGGGTTCTCCTTCTCGAACCTGCCGGCGACGTCGTCCCAGTACTTCTCGGAGCTGTTCCCCGCGTCCGTGCCGTAGTCGGCCGCGACCAGCCTCAGGGTGACGTCGCCGCCCCCGGTGTCCGAACCGCACCCCGACAGCGTCGCCGTCATACCGAGTGCGGCCACTACCGCGGTCAGACCAACCAAGCGCCGCTGCACAGCCCTGTCCATCCCTACATCCATCGGTGCGGGCGCCACCGTCCCCTGCGACGGGCCCGCGATCCTGCCTCACCTCCGGACGGAGGCCTGCACCGCAAGGAGGTCTACACCACCTCTACGGCAAACCGGCAATCTAGCAGGACCGTTTTGTATGGGTGCTCAACAAACCTCGATAGTGGACTAGACCTTTTAGGGGTCGTCGGGCGAAACTGTCTCCGTGAGACACGTCATCGCCCTCGATGTGGGCGGCACAGGAATGAAGGCCGCTCTGGTCGGGGCCGACGGCACACTGCTCCACGAGGCGCGCCGGGCCACCGGCCGGGACCGCGGTGCCGAGGCCGTCGTGGAGACCATCCTGGGCTTCGCCGCGGATCTGTACGCCTACGGCGAGGAGCACCTCGGAGAAGGCGCTGTCGCCGCCGGGGTCGCCGTGCCCGGCATCGTCGACGCCGAACGCGGGATCGCCGTCTACGCCGCCAACCTGGGCTGGCGTGACGTCCCGCTGCGGAAACTGCTCGGCGAACGGCTCGGCGGCGTACCCGTCGCGCTCGGCCACGACGTCCGCACCGGCGGCCTCGCCGAGGGGCGGATCGGCGCCGGCCGGGACGCGGACCGCTTCCTGTTCGTGCCGCTCGGCACCGGCATCGCCGGCGCCATAGGCATCGCGGGCACCATCGAGGCGGGCGCCCACGGCTACGCGGGCGAGATCGGCCACGTCGTGGTCCGGCCGGACGGCCCGGACTGCGGCTGCGGACAGCGCGGCTGTCTGGAGACCCTCGCCTCGGCCGCCGCCGTGTCCAGGGCCTGGGCAGCCGCGTCCGGCGACCCCGACGCGGACGCCGCGGACTGCGCGAAGGCCGTGGCCTCGGGCGACCCGGCGGCCCTTCGCGTGTGGGAGGACGCCGTCGACGCGCTCGCCGCCGGACTCGTCACCGCGCTCACCCTGCTGGACCCCCGGACGCTGATCATCGGTGGCGGTCTCGCCGAGGCGGGGGAAACCTTGTTCACACCACTGCGTGCGGCCGTCGAGGAACGGGTCACGTTCCAGAAGCTGCCCCACATCGTCCCGGCGGCCCTCGGGGACACCGCCGGATGCCTGGGCGCAGGGCTGCTCGCCTGGGATCTACTCTCCACGGAGGTATCCGCCTGATGGCCGGACGCGCAGACAGCACGGTTCTCGCAGGTGCCCGGGTGGTGCTTCCCACCGGGACCGTCGAGAACGGCCGGGTGATCGTCGAGGGCACCCGGATCGCCGGCAGCACGACGGAGGACGCCAGGACCGTCGACCTCTCGGGCCACTGGGTGGTCCCCGGATTCGTGGACATCCACAACCACGGCGGCGGCGGCGCGTCCTTCGCCACCGGCACCGCCGAGGACGTCCTGACCGGGGTGCGGGCGCACCGCGAACACGGCACGACGACCGTCGTCGCCTCCACCGTCACGGGCGAGATGGACTTCCTGGCCCGCCAGGCCGGCCTCCTCTCCGAGCTGGTCGAACAGGGCGAGCTCGCCGGAATCCACTTCGAGGGCCCGTTCATCTCGCCGTGCCGCAAGGGCGCCCACAGCGAGGAACTGCTCCGCGACCCCGACCCCGCCGAGGTCCGCAAGCTGCTCGACGCTGCGCGCGGCAGCGCCAGGATGGTCACCCTCGCCACCGAACTCCCGTGCGGCATCGAGTCCGTACGGCTGCTCGCCGAGCACGGCGTGATCGCCGCGGTGGGCCACACGGACGCGACGTACGAGCAGACCGTCGAGGCGATCGACGCGGGCGCGACCGTCGCCACGCACCTCTACAACGCGATGCCCGCCATCGGGCACCGCGCCCCGGGGCCCATCGCGGCCCTCCTGGAGGACGAGCGGGTCACCGTCGAGCTGATCAACGACGGCACGCATCTGCACCCCGCCGCCCTGGAACTCGCCTACCACCACGCGGGCGCCGGCCGGGTCGCCCTGATCACCGACGCCATGGACGCGGCCGGCGCGGGCGACGGCTTCTACGAACTCGGGCCGCTCGCCGTCGAGGTCAGGGGCGGTGTGGCGCGCCTGGTCGAAGGCGGCTCGATCGCGGGCTCCACCCTCACCCTGGACACCGCGTTCCGCAGGGCCGTGACGATCGACAGGATCCCCGTCGAGGACGTCGTCCGGTCCATCTCGGCCAACCCCGCACGGCTCCTCGGCCTGGACGACAGGGTCGGCTCACTGGACCCCGGCAAGGACGCCGACCTGGTCGTCCTGGACGCGGACTTCGTGCTCAAGGGCGTCATGCGCCAGGGCGAGTGGATCGTGAAGCCCGCCGCCGTCTGACGGGCAGCCGGCGAGAGAACACGTAACGAAGAGACGGCGGTTGTCCCGGGCATCTGGGACGGCCGCCGCCTCTTTGGCATGATCACCTGGGACGGCGCCGCGGGGAGACGGCGCGCGAGCGGACTACGAGGGAACCGGGGGCCGGTACAGGTGATACTGACCGTCACACTGAACACGGCACTCGACCTGACGTACGCCGTCCCCGCCCTCGTCCCGCACTCCAGCCACCGCGTCCAGGAAGTGACCGAACGCCCCGGCGGCAAGGGCGTCAACGTCGCCCGGGTGCTCTCCGCGCTCGGCCACGAAACCGTCGTCACCGGCTTCGCCGGCGGCGCCACCGGAGCCGTCCTGCGCGAGCTCCTCGGCTCACTCCCCGACCACCCCACCGACGCACTGGTGACCGTCGCGGGGAACACCCGCCGCACCCTCGCCGTCGTCGACCGCTCCAGCGGCGACACGACCCAGCTCAACGAACCGGGCCCGCACATAGACGCCGGTGAATGGGCGTCCTTCCTGGGGACGTTCGGGGAACTACTCCCCCGGGCCGAGGCCGTCGCACTCTGCGGCAGCCTCCCTCCCGGCGTCCACGTCGGCGCGTACGCGGAACTGGTGCGGCTCGCACGCTCCGCCGGGGTGCCCGTGCTCCTGGACACCGGGGGCGAGCCCCTGCGCCGCGGCATCGCCGCCCGCCCCGACCTCGTCAAGCCGAACGCCGACGAGCTGGCCCAGCTCACCGGCGCCCGTGAACCCCTGCGCGCCACCCGCGACGCCCGCCGCCGCGGCGCGCACAGCGTCGTCACGTCGCTCGGCCCGGACGGGCTCCTCGCGGTCACCCCCGACGGCATCTGGCGGGCCGCACCGCCGGCCGCCGTGCGGGGCAACCCGACCGGGGCGGGCGACTCCGCCGTGGCCGGGCTGCTGTCCGCCGTCGCCGAAGGACTGGGCTGGCAGGACCGGCTGACCCGCGCGGTCGCCCTGTCGACGGCGACCGTACTGGCTCCGGTGGCAGGCGAGTTCGACCGCGAGGCCTACGAGGACCTGCTGACCCGCGTCACCGTCGAACCGCACACACCGGCCGCCTGACCGGCCCGGGAAACACCGCGTCCCGGCTCGCTGTGCGAGGCCGGGACGACGGTGGTGCGGAATTCCGCGGCGGAGCGTCAGCCCTTGACGTGACCCGACTTCAGCGACAGCTGGTCGAGGTTCGCGTCGCACGAGTCACCCTCGTTGCACGACAGCATCAGCTTGTTCGACCCCTTCTCGAGCTGGACGTACGCGTACGTGTTCGTCCAGCCCTTCTCCAGGTCGCCCTCGGCGGCGCGCGCGAAGTTCGTCATGTTGATGGAGCGCGGATCCTGGTCGTTGACCGTGAGGGACGTCTTCGCGTCCCTGCCCGGCACGCCGTACGTCACGTACAGGGTGTACGGGCCGCTCTCCGGCACATCGACCGTCCAGGTGGCCGAACGGCCGACCTCGTTGAGGCTGATGTACTGGCCGTTGGCGCTCTTGGCGCCCTTGACCGTGTTGTCCAGCGACGCCGTGCCACCGAGGGTCAGCGTCGCCGCGTCCTGCTCGGGCAGCTGGACGGGCTCGTCGGACTCCTTCGCGGACTCCTCCGGCTTCGGGGACTCCTCGACCTCGTCGGCCGGACCCTGCGAAGAACCGGCCTCGTCCTTCTTGGTGTCGCTGTCGTCGCCCGTCATCAGCGCGGCACCGATGCCGATGAGCACCACCGCCACCACGGCGACGGCCGCGATCAGCAGCGCCTTGGTGTTGGGTCCGCCACGGCCGGGCCCGCCGTTCCTGCCGCCGCCGTGGCCCACGGACGCCGACTGCGCGGTGGGCGCGCCACCGGGGTAGGTCTCCGGCGCCGCGTACTGCGCGTTCGGCTGGCCGTACTGCTGCTGGGGCTGGCCGTACTGCGGGGGCTGGCCGTACGCCTGCTGCGGCGGCACCTGCCCGTACTGGCGCTCCCCGACCGCCCGCACCTGGTTGTACGACGTTCTGGGCCTGCCGGGCTGCGCTGCCGGGCCCGGGTAGCCGTAACCACCCTGCCCGGGCGGCTGTGCGCCCGCCGCCTGCCCGTCCGCGTACAGATAGCCGAACGGATCGTCGTCCTCGGGCTTGCTCGCGCCGTTGTTCCCGGCCGTCATCCCTGGGTCACTCCTCACCATGTCGCCAGCCGTCGCCGACCGGCCGAGCCTACCCCGAACGGAGCAAGCGTCGAATTGCCCTCGGTCCCCCGGAAACCCGGGCGGCGTACGGGGACAGCCAGGGCGTGAACGTCAGCCGGCTCTGCGGTGAACCTTCGATCGGGACCGCTTCTCCACATACATCCGCTGGTCGGCGGAGTGCAGGACCTCTTCCTCGGTCATTCCGCACTCGGCCCAGCCGATACCGAAACTCGCCCCGACCCTGACTGCCCGGCCGTCCACCCGGATGGGCGGAATGATGGCGTTACGCAAGCGTACGGCCAGATCCGCGGCATCTGCCGCCCCGAGACCGTCCGCGAGGACGACGAATTCGTCACCCCCGAGCCGCGCGACCGTGTCACCGTCCCGTACGCAGGTCGTCAGCCGCCGGGCGACCTCGATGAGAACCGCGTCACCCGCGTGGTGCCCGAACCGGTCGTTGATCGACTTGAAGCCGTCGAGGTCGCAGAAGAGCACCGCGAGCCCCTTGGTCCCGTCGTCACGGTCCGGGTCCGGCGCGACGCTGTGCACGTGGTGGTCGTACGGGCCGACCCCCGGCGCGACCTCGCCCTCGTAGCCGTCCGCCCGGTAGCCGTGTACGGGATTCTCGACGTCGCCGTACGCCGCGTCCAGCGCCTCGATCGCGGAGGAGGTGACGGAGTGAGGCCTCTCACACAGCCGTGCGCCGAGCCGGGAGCGCAGCTCGGCACTGTTGGGGAGACCGGTGAGCGCGTCGTGCGAGGCGCGGTGCGCCAGATTCAGCTCGTTGCGCTTGCGCTCCTCGATGTCCTCGACGTGCGTGAGGAGGAAGCGGGGCCCGTCGGTGGTGTCGGCGACGACGGAGTTGCGCAGGGAGACCCAGAGGTAGGTGCCGTCCCTCCGCCCGAGCCGGAGCTCCGCCCGCCCGCCCTCGGCGGACGTGCGCAGCAGCGTGCCGATGTCCTCGGGGTGGACGAGGTCCGCGAAGGAGTAGCGGCGAAGGACGGAGGCGGGGCGCCCCAGGAGCCGGCAGAGCGCGTCGTTGGTGCGCAGCAGCCTGCCGTGCTGGTCTCCGCCCATCTCGGCGATGGCCATGCCGCTGGGGGCGTACTCGAAGGCCTGGCGGAAGGATTCCTCACTGGCGCGCAGCGCCTGCTGCTCGCGTTCGAGCCTGACCAGGGCGCGCTGCATGTTTGCTCGGAGACGAGCGTTACTGATCGCAATGGCGGCTTGGGAGGCGTACATCTGGAGCGCCTCGCGGCCCCAGGCACCGGGGCGGCGGCCGTTGCGCGGCCTGTCGACCGATATGACCCCCAGGAGGTCCAGACCTCCGCCGGAGGCGTACATGGGTGCGTAGAGACGGTCCAGGGGGTGCCACTCGTCCTCGAAGCGGGGCTCAGGCCCCTCGGTGTGCCACTGCGGCACGTCGTCGTCGAGGAGCACCCAGCCCTCGGTGTGGGGTATGAACCGGAGCTCGTCCCAGGCCTCACCCATCGACAGCCTGCGCTCCCAGGAACCGCGGGAGCCGACACGGCCGGTGATCAGGGATTCCGCGGCACTGTTGCCGGCGAAGGCGGCGACGACGAGGTCACCGTCGGGACGGACGAGGTTGACGCAGCCCAGCTCGTAACCGAGGCCGCCGACGATGCCGTCGGCCACCGACTGCAGCGTGTCCGCCAGGCTCCGCGCCGTGTTGAGATCAGCGACGGCCTGGTGCAGCTGCCGCATGGTCGCAAGACGGACGTACGGCTCCGACTCGGCCTCCATTGCTCGCACTCCCTGAGACCTCGACAGCAACTCCAGATTTCATATCGACGTACTTGTCGCACTGTCACGGCCACTGAATCACAGTGAGCTGCGCACCCGGTACTCAGGGTCAACAAATATTGCTCTCTGTGACTCAAGTCACAAGAGTTGGCAAAGACCCCCAGGGGCACTCCATCCACCCCTGTCGGGTGGCGAACGCAAAGCGGCGCACATGGTTCCGGGGTCCTAGGACCCGGCTGGTCCTCTGGCCCGATGCGACGCGGCGTCCCGCGGCACTAGCGTGCCCGGTGTGCTGCAGAAGACTCCCCCCGCCCCGCGCCCCGAAGCCGTCCCCCATGCTGAGGGGGTGAGCAACGACGAATTCCGTGCAGCCCTGTCCCGCCTGGCCGCGGGCGTGGTGCTGGTCACCGCCGAGGAGCCGCCGCTCGACGAGCACGGCCGGGGGGAGGACGTCGGGATGACGGCGACCGCCTTCATGTCGGTCTCCCTGGATCCGCCCCTGGTGCTGGTGAGCCTGCGCAACGACTCACGGATGGACGACCTGCTGGCCGAACAGCCCCTCTGGGCGGTGTCCGTGCTCACGGAGGGCCAGCGGCAGGTCGCCGCGCGGTTCTCCATGAAGAACCGCATCAGCGACCGGCTGCTGTTCGAGGACATCCCCTGTATACGGGGCGAGATCGCGGGAGCGCCCCTGGTGGGCGGGGCGCTGGCCACCCTGGAGTGCCGCACGGAGCAGCGCGTCCCGGCCGGGGACCACACACTGGTGATCGGCCGCGTCCTCTCGGCGTCGCTGCCGAACGCGGACGGCGAGCCGCTCACCTACTTCAAGGGCCGCTACCGGCAACTGGGCTGACCGGGCCGGTCCTTCCGGCGGGCACCTTGCTCGACCGCGGCCGGTCCTGTCGGCGGGCACCTGGCCGACCCGGCCCGGTCCTTCCGGCGGTCCTCACCGGTCGCGGCGGGAGCGTCCGCGCCCCGTCCCGGCGGGCCTCACCAGTCGCGGCCCGAGCGTCCGCGCTTCGTGTCTCCGCGCTGCTTCTTCTCGCGCAGACGCCGCTCGTTGATGCCGCGCGGGATCTTCTTCTTGAGACGCGGCTTGGGTGGCGGCGCCGTCGCCTCCGCGAGGAGCGCCGCGAGCCGCACGGCGGCCGTCTCACGGTTGCGCCACTGGGAGCGGTGCTCCGAGGCCCGCACGGACACCACGCCGCCTACCAGCCGGCCCGCGAGCCGTTCGAGCGCCCGGGCCTTCCACACCTCGGGCAGCGACTCGGTCGCCGCGAGGTCGAAGCGGAGCTCCACCTGGGAGTCACTGGTGTTGACGTGCTGCCCGCCGGGCCCCGAGGACCGCGAGAAACGCCACATGAGTTCGGCCTCCGGCAGGGAGACCGAACCGCGGATGACATAGGGCCCGGACATGACACCCATGTTCCCCGCCCCACCGCCCGTTCGTCACCTTGTTTTGCGAGCGTTCGTCCAGAAGTTCGGCAAAGAAAGTAAAGCGAGCAGGAACCTCGTGGTCTCTTGTCTGCGTTAGGACGGGTGACGGTAGCTTTCGTGATGGCACGAAGCCCGACACGACGAGGAAAGGGACTTCCCATGGCTGTAAGCCTGTCCAAGGGCGGCAACGTCTCGCTCACCAAGGAGGCCCCGGGCCTGACCGCCGTCACGGTCGGCCTCGGCTGGGACGTCCGCACCACCACCGGCACCGACTTCGACCTCGACGCCTCGGCGATCGCGGTCAACACCGCCGGCAAGGTCTACTCCGACGGCCACTTCGTCTTCTTCAACAACAAGGCGACGCCGGACCAGACCATCGTCCACACCGGTGACAACGTCACGGGCCAGGGCGAGGGCGACGACGAGCAGATCAACGTCAACCTGGCGGGCCTCCCGGCGGACATCGACAAGATCGTGTTCCCGGTCTCCATCTACGACGCCGAGGCGCGCAGCCAGAACTTCGGCCAGGTGCGGAACGCCTTCATCCGCATCATCAACCAGGCCGGCGGCACCGAGATCGCCCGTTACGACCTCAGCGAGGACGCCGCCACCGAGACCGCGATGGTCTTCGGCGAGCTCTACCGCAACGGCGCGGAGTGGAAGTTCCGCGCGGTCGGCCAGGGTTACGCCTCGGGCCTGCGCGGCATCGCCCAGGACTTCGGCGTCAACCTCTGACGCGACGGCTTTCCCAGGGGAGCCCCCGCCCGACTCCGGTCGGCGGGGGCTCCCGTGCGTCCGGCACCACCCACCCCTCGCACGGGCCCTCCTGCGCGCCCTTCTACGCGTCAGATAGCGGACACGAACGCATCCCAGTCGGACAAGAGCTGGTCAAAAACTTGTGAGGTAATTGTCGGCGTCCCGTCAAAAGCGTTCATTCGGTGGCACGCTCTCCGCTCGTAACCCCCACAGGAACGAGCAACGGAGAAGGCATGACCCCCCACATGAACACCCGTCGCGCCGCTGCCCTGACCGCAGTTGCCGCGATGGTCGTCGTCGGCGTCCAGACCGGTTCGGCCACGGCCGGCACCGGAACCGGTGACAGCACAGCCTCTTCGTCCGGCGCCACCACCCTCGGCGTGAACACCGCCACCCGGCGCACCACCGCCCTGCGCACCGCACAGAGCGACGCCCCGGCCGCCGCCGAGGCCCTCGGGCTGGGCAGTCAGGAGAAACTGATCGCCCGTGACGTGATCAAGGACGCGCACGGCACGGTCCACACCCGCTACGAGCGCACCTACGCCGGCCTCCCGGTCCTCGGTGGCGACCTGGTCACCCACACCGCGGCGGACGGGAAGTCCAAGGGCGTGGACAGGGCCACCGACGCCCGCATATCCGTGCCGTCGACACAACCGAAGCTGAAGGCCGCCGCGAGCGCCCGCAAGGTCGTCTGGGCGGGCGACGGCAAGCCGGCCCTCGCCTTCGAGACCGTGCGCGAGGGAGTGCAGAAGGACGGCACGCCCAGCCGGCTGCACATCATCACCGACGCCACGACCGGCAAGAAGCTGCACAGCTTCGAGGCCATCGAGACGGGCACCGGCAACAGCCAGTACAGCGGGCAGGTGACGCTGTCGACCACCAAGGGCGGCTCGGGCTTCGAGCTGACCGACGGCGACCGGGGCGGCCACAAGACGTACGACCTGAACCAGGGCCAGACCGGCACCGGCGACCTCGTCACGGACACCGACGACACCTGGGGCGACGGCACCGGCGGCGACCGCCAGACCGCGGCGGTGGACGCCCACTACGGCGCCGCCACGACCTGGGACTTCTACAAGAACGAGCTGGGCCGCGACGGCATAGCCGGGGACGGCAGGGCCGCGTACTCCCGGGTCCACTTCGGCACCGGCTACGTCAACGCCTTCTGGGACGACAGCTGCTTCTGCATGACCTACGGCGACGGGGCCGACGACAAGAGCGCCCTCACCGCGATCGACGTCGCCGGCCACGAGATGAGCCACGGCCTGACCGCCGCCACCGCCAACCTCGACTACTCGGGCGAGTCCGGCGGTCTCAACGAGGCGACCAGCGACATCTTCGGCACCTCCGTCGAGTTCTTCGCCGACAACACCACCGACCCCGGTGACTACCTCATCGGCGAGAAGATCGACATCAACGGCGACGGGACCCCCCTGCGCTACATGGACGAGCCCAGCAAGGACGGCGGCTCGGCGGACTACTGGGACGCCGGCGTCGGCGACCTCGACGTGCACTACTCCTCCGGCGTCGCCAACCACTTCTTCTACCTGCTGGCGGAGGGCAGCGGTGCCAAGACCATCGGCGGCGTCGACTACGACTCCCCGACCTCCGACGGCTCCACGGTCACCGGCATAGGCCGCCAGAAGGCCTATCAGATCTGGTACAAGGCGCTCTCCGTCTACATGACGTCGAGCACCGACTACGCCGGCGCCCGTGACGCCACCGAGAAGGCGGCCACGGACCTCTTCGGCGCCGACAGCGCCGAACTCGCCGCCGTCGACGCCGCCTGGACCGGCGTCAACGTCAAGTAGCACGGAGGAACACCGGGAGCCGGTCAGCCTGGGGCTGACCGGCTCCCGGCGTTCAGCCGAGACCCTTCACCACGCTGTCGAAACTTGTATGTTGATATACAACTTGTAACGCAGTGACCACCGACCGAGGCAGGGATCGCCGACACCAACGACCAGGCCAGATACGCCTACCACGTCATCGGCGCCCCGGTCACCGGCCTGCCGGTCCTCGGCGATGCCGCACAGCGGCTCATCGACGCCGGGACATACGAGTGGTCCAAGGACGCCATCGCGTCGGCGGAAGCAGCGGACCAGGAGAAGAACTCCGGGCACTACAGCGCGGGCGTCGACGGCACGTACAGCCTCATCGACGCCTGGGCCAAGGACCGAGGCGTCGACGTCACCGATCCCGACAACACCAAGAACGACCCGAATTGGGACGCCTGGCAGGCCATGCGCAAGGAAGCCAAGCAGTCGTACTCGGGAGCACGTGGCGACGCCGCGACCTACCTCGGACGGGATTGAGCACAAGTGAGTACGGAAACATCCGGCAAGCGCCGCCGGGCGTGGCTGGTCACGGCCGGCGTCTGTGCGCTGGCCGTGGTGGCCGGCGTGACGGTGGCGACCAACACCAACGTCCTGGGGCCCCGTGACCTGTGCGACGGGTGGTTCAGCGGCGAGGACGCCGGAAACAGCCTCGACGGCTTCGGCCGGGTGACCGGCAGCATCGACAACCTCGGAGGCTGCACGGTTGAACAGTCCGGCTGGCTGCCGGGCACCACGGACGCGAAGATCCGGCTGTCGGCCACCTCTGTCACCCCCGCCCACCCCTTCAGCCGGTCCGAGTGGAAGGCCTCGGGCGCACAGAACATCCTTCCGGGCGGGCTGCCCGGCGCCTTCGACGCGTACGGCAACGGCTGGGTGGCCCTGCCGTCCGGCTGCGGCCCGGTCGGTGCCGCATGGGCCAAGGGCGACCACACGATCCTGAGCGTCGCCGTCAAGCAAGGGAACGCCGACCCGGCGGAACTCGCCCGGCTGACCAGGGCCGCAGCCTTTGAGCTCGCTGCCGATCACGACTGCGCGCCTGCCGACTCATCGACGCGGAACGCCTCGGCGGACCTCATCCAGGCGTCCGCTCCCGCCAGGAGCGACCCTGCCACGGTGTGCGGACTGGACGGCTTCTCCCTCGGCGCCGAGGCTCCGGCGGCCAGGCCTCTGCGGGAGCAGACCTCGGGCTCCCGCGACGACGCCTGGTTCTGCGACCTCTCCCTGTACCAGCCCGCCACCGGGCTGCCCCGGGACGACGACCGTGAGCCGTTCGCCCGGCTCGCGGTCATCCGTAACCCCGAGCTGCTGCCCGCGGCGAAGGAGCGGCGCTTCGACCATGCCGTCTGCGGTGGCAAGGAGACCTACTTCGCGACAGAGATCGCCGATTACGTGTACTCCCCGGACACCCCGGAGGAGAAGGCCGCGGCGACCCTGGTCAAGGCGTCCGACGTGCAGAACCGCTTCACCGCCGCCGCCCGCAAAGCACTCGCCTGCGACTGACCGGACTGCTGCCGCGCTCGTCGCCGGGCCGGGCGTCAGCGGCCGAGCGCCGCGACACCCGCCGCCGCGAACTTCTCGTCGAGGTCGCCGCTCGGGGCGCCCGCGACGCCGATGCCCGCCACCGGGGCGCCCTTGACCTGCACGGGCGATCCGCCCGCCAGGAACAGGGTGCCGGGGATGTCCTTCAGGTTGGGGGCCTGCTCCAGGCGCTTGACCAGCTCGGAGGTGGGCGAGTTCCAGGAGACGGCGGTGTACGCCTTCTTCACGGCGGACTCGGGGGACTGCGGGCCCGCACCGTCGCCGCGCAGCGTGACGACGGTGTTGCCGTTGCGGTCGACGACGGCGACCGAGACGCGCTGGTTCTCCTTCTTCGCGGCGTCCAGGGCGGCCTGCGCGGCCTTGGTCGCGGCGGCGACGGTCAGGTGCGTGGACTGCTGGAGGTTCCGGTCCGCGGCGTCGGCCTTCACGGCGGCGGCGGGCGCGGCAGCCGGGGTGGACGCGTTCGCGGACATCGCGCCGAAGGTTCCGGCACCCAGCGCCGCGGCGGCGACGGCACCGGTCAGGACACGGGTACGCAGGGACATCTTCTTCATGGTGGGCTCCTCGGATGAAGGTCGGCTCGGCCCCGCACAGTCCGGCTTCGGACATCGGCTTCGGGCTTCGGGCACTGGCTTCCGGTTTCGGCTTCCGGTATCGATCCTCCGGCCGGAACCGGGCACGGGCCGTCGGCGTACCGGCTCGAAGCCGCAGCCGGGTCGGCCGACGGCCCCGTCAGCCGATCGGTTGATGCGGAGGTGGACCGCAGGGGTGACCATGGGATGTCCACGCAGGTCAGCGGCTGCGCGGTGACGTGGAAGCGCAGGACAGACCGAAGGAGCGCGGGGTACGACGTGCGGCGGAACGGAACCGGGCCGGACCCGGAGCGGACGGAGCCGGCAGGCGCGGGCAGCACGCACCGTGCGGGTGCGGCGGGCGACCCGGACGCGCGGTGGCTGGCCCTCCTCATGCACGCCGCGTTCTTCCTGCTGCTCGGCGCCTCCCTCGCGCGTTTCCTCATGCGCCACCCCGGCGAGACCCGTACCCCCTGGATCATCGGGCTGTCGGCCGTGCTCGCCGCGCTGTACCTCCTCGGACCGGTGCTCGGCTCGCGGCCCACACCCCGCCGGCTGACCTGGCTCGGCGCCCTCGTCCTGGTGTGGATGGTCCTGGTCGTCCTCGCGCCGAGCTTCGCGTGGTGCGCCGTCCCGCTCTTCTACACGGGCCTGCGGATCCTGCCACCGCGCGCCGCCCTGGCACTCGTCGCCCTGCTCACCGTGTTCGTCGTCGCCGCGCAGCTACGGCTCGCCACCGGCTTCGATCCGAACCTCGTCCTGGCACCACCCGCCGTCGCGGCCGTCGCCACCGCCGTCTTCGTCCACATGCAGCGCCAGGCCGTACGCCAACGGGCCCTGGCCGTACGTCAGCGCGAGCTGATCGACGACCTGCTCCGCACCCGGCGGGAACTCGCAGCCACCGAGCGCCGGGAAGGAACCCTCGCCGAACGCCAGCGGCTGTCCATGGAGATCCACGACACCCTGGCCCAGGGGCTCTCCAGCCAGCAGATGCTGCTCCAGGCGGCCGACCGCTCCTGGGACGCCGACCCGGCCACCGCCCGCCGCCACGTCCTCACGGCGACCGGCATCGCGGAGCGCAACCTCGCCGAGGCCCGCCGCTTCGTGCACGACCTCGCGCCCGCCGACCTGGCGGAGGGCGGCGGGCTGGAAGCGGCGCTGCACGCACTCGCAGACCGGGAGACCGCCCAGGCACGCGGGGGCCTCACCGTCCGCTGCCATGTGGAGGGCGCCCCGGCCACCACGCTGCCCGACCGGGTGCAGTCCGCGCTCCTGCGGATCGCGCAGGGCGCGCTCGCCAACGTCACCGAACACGCGGAGGCCACCGTCGCCGCGCTGACCCTCACCCACCTCGACGACCGCGTCGTCCTCGACGTCGCCGACAACGGCCACGGCTTCAGCCCCGAGCGGCAGACATCCCGCCCGGCCGGCGGCGTACGCGGCCACGGGCTGCCCGCGATGCGGGCCCGGGTCCAGCAGCTCGGCGGCACACTGACCATCGAATCGGCACCCGGCGAAGGCACCGTCCTGTCCGCCGCCGTGCCCCTGGCCGCGCACCCGGGCGCCCCCGGCCCGGCGTCCGGGCAACCCACCTCGTCCGCCTCACCAGCCCCGCCCGCCCCGGAGGAACGCGCATGACCCCGCCCGTACGGATCCTGCTCTGCGACGACCACGCCGTCGTACGGGCCGGGCTGCTCGCCCTGCTCGGCGGCGAACCCGACATCGACGTCGTGGGCGAGGCGGGCAGCGGGGAGGAAGCCGTCGCCCTCGCCGCGCGGCTCCGGCCCGACGTCGTCCTGATGGACCTCCAGCTGGGCGCGGGGATCGACGGCGTCGAGGCGACCCGCCGCATCGCGGCAGCCGGGGCCGGCGCGGTCAACGTACTCGTCCTCACGACGTACGACACCGACGCGGACATCACCCGCGCCATCGAGGCGGGAGCCACCGGGTACCTGCTGAAGGCCGAACGCCCGGAGGAACTCTTCGCCGCGATCCGCGCCGCCGCGCAGGGCCGCACGACACTCTCCCCGCCGGTCGCCAGCCGTGTCATGGCCCGGATGCGCAGCCCCCGGCCCACCCTGACCGAACGCGAACTCGACATCCTGGGCCAGCTGTCCCAGGGCCTCGGCAACCGGGACATCGCACGAGCCCTCTTCATCAGCGAGGCAACCGTCAAGACCCACCTGGGCCGGATCTACGAGAAGCTCGGCGTGGACACCAGGGCGGGAGCGGTCTCCGTCGCCAAGGAGCAACGCCTGCTCCCGTGACCCACGGCCCCGGGCGCCCCGCGCCGGACGCCGCCGGCGTTCACCCGGACGGCCTAGTCACGCCCCGTGCCCGCCGCCCGGCACGGGGCGCCCACGCGGCATGACACCATCGAACCGTGCTCGACATCGGCTACTCCCTCTCCCGGCGCTTCCCGGACCCCCCGCAGACCGACTACCGCCGCGCGGACGTCCACGCCCTGCGGCACGACCTGTTCTCCGGGGACGTCTACCTCGCCGACACCAAGGCGGACCGCGAAGTATCCACAGCCTGGGGATGGGTCCCCGTACTCGACTTCGCCTGGGCACTCTGCGACATCGTCGAGCAGATCGACCGCGACCCCCGGGGCAACCGCTCGCACCGCCAGCAGTACGCCGAGCTCGACTTCACCGAGTCCTCCGACCGCATGCTCTTCGAACGCCGCTTCGGTTGGGTGGACGTCGAAGCCGACTGGATGCCTGGCGAGGAGCCCCCGCTCACCTTCAGCCACTCCCTGCTGCGCCGCGAGGCCCGCGACTTCCTGCACGACCTGATCGCCGACCTGGCCGACATGCACGAAGGCCTCGCCGACAACCCGATCATCTGGGACCTCCAGGCCCGCTTCCCCCGCCTCTGACAGCACCCGGCCCCGGGAACCGGGACGAGGGCGCGGGCGGGAACCAACCGACGGTGCACGCCTACGCCTCCACCCGCACCCCGATCTGCGCGGCGAACGCCGGAGCCAGCTCCATCAGCTGGGACGGGCTGATCACCGCACCCGCCAGCCGCTCCACACCCCGCGCGATGTCGAGCTCGGCGACCGTCCTCAGATCGACGGACTCCATCCGCACGGAACTGAAGTCGGCACGCTTCAGCACGCAGTCCCGGAACTCCACCCGCACCAGCTGCGCCTCCGCGAAATCCGGCTCCGAGAGCACACACCCCTCGAACACGACGTCCTTCAGCCGTGCCTTGCGCAGATTCAGATAATCGATCTTCCCGCCCCGCACGAGCACCCGCTCCAGCACCGCACCGTGCAGCTGCACCCCGCCCAGCCGCGCGTCCAGGACCTCGACATCCCGCAGCGACGCCCCCGCCAGATCGGTGCCCACACCCCGCACACCCGTCAGCACCGAGTCGATGAACCTGGCCCGCACCAGCTCCGCACGGTCCAGCGCGCACCCACGCAGCTCACAGTCCATGAACCGCGCGCCGGGCCCCGAGGCGTCGGCGAGGTCCGTCCCATCGAACCGCACCCCGTCGTAGTCCCCGTCGGGCTCCAGCCCCTCCCCGTCGTACTCCACCAAAGGCGGCAGCCGGACCTCCGGCCGCCTCGCCTCCGCCACCTCGTCCTTCGCCCCCGCGCCCCTGCCGCTCCTGTTGCCTGTACGTGCCATGCCCCCCATCGTGACGCACACCACCGACACCGCCCGGCCCGGTGTCACGAAACCGGCCGGCCCGACCGTCCTTCCTGCAGAAGCGCCCACCGCGAGGAGACCCAGCCATGCAGCGCATCCACATCGTCGGCGGCGGCCTCGCCGGACTGACCGCCGCCATCACCGCCGCCGAATCCCGGGCACAGGTCACCCTCCACGAGGCACACCACACACTTGGCGGACGGGCCAGGACCTCGGACGGCCCCTACCTCACCAACGAGGGACCGCACGCCCTCTACCGCCGCGGCCCGCACTGGACCTGGCTCGAACAGCGCGGACTCCTCGGCCCAATCGCCTCCGTGCCGCCCCTCGAAGGCACCCGCTTCCTCTTCCACCGCGAGGGCGCCCTGCGCAGGACCCCGCCCCTCGCCATGCTGCGCCTCGCCCGCCGCAACCCCCACCGGGCACCCGCCGACACCGACTTCCACAGCTGGGCCACCGGCCAGGTGGGCGAGGAGGGCGCACGCGCGGCGGCCCACTACATGGGCGTGGCCCTCTTCCACCACGACCCCGGTTCGCTCTCCGCCGCCTTCGTCCAGGAACGGCTGCGCCGTGCCACCGCGGTGCCCCCGGAGGCCCGCTACCCGGTCGGCGGCTGGGCACGGCTCGTCGACCGGATGGCCGCCCGGGCCTGGGACCTCGGCGTACGCATCCGGACCGACGCACGCATCGGCCCCCGGGAACTGGCGGAACTCCGGCGAGGCGGCCCCGTCGTCGTCGCCATCCATCTGGACTCCGCCCGAACCCTCCTGGAGGACCCCGCCCTGACCTGGGACAGCGGCCGGACCGCCCTGCTCGACCTGGCCCTGCGGACCCGGCGCGGCGACCCGTTCATCGTCTCCGACCTCGACGCCCCCGGCTGGATCGAACGGTTCACCGCCCAGGACCCCACCCTCGCCCCGCCGGGCGAACAGCTCCTCCAGGCCCAGATCCCCCTCGCACCCGGCGCCCCGCGCGCCGACGCCCTGCGCCGAGCCGAGAACCTGCTGGACCTCGGCTTCCCCGGCTGGCGCGAACGCACCACCTGGCGCCGGGAAGCACTCGCGGCGGGCCGAACCGGCGCCGTCGACAGGCCTGGCACGACCTGGCGCGACCGGCCCGCCGTCGACCGCGGCGACGGAATCCTGCTCGCGGGCGACCAGGTCGCCGCCCCGGGACTCCTCAGCGAGGTCGCGTTCAACAGCGGCATGGAAGCAGCGGTCCTGGCCCTCAAGCACCTGGGCACGGCGGAGCACGCCGGGGCCCGCACCGCATGAGCCTTTCTGGCCCGGACACCCCGGGAACGGCTCAGGCCGCCCCGAGCTCAGCCAGCGCCCCGTCCGTCAGCCGGTACACCGTCCACCCGTCCTGCGGACGCGCGCCCAGTGACTCGTAGAAAGCGATGGACGGGGCGTTCCAGTCCAGCACCGACCACTCCAGACGTCCGTAACCGCGCTCCACGCAGATCCGCGCCAGCTCCGTCAGCAACGCCTTCCCGTAACCGCCGCCCCGCCTCTCCGGGCGCACGTACAGGTCCTCCAGATACACGCCGTGAACCCCGCGCCACGTCGAGAAGTTGAGGAACCAGAGCGCGAAACCGACCACCTCGCCGTCGTCGTCCGACACCGCGACATGGGCGTACGCGGCGGGCCGCTCGCCGAACAGGGCCTCGCCCAACTGCCCCTCGGTGGCGTTCGCCTCGTCGAGCGCCTTCTCGTAGTCCGCGAGCTCACGGACCATGGCGTGGATGGCGGGGACGTCTTCGGGAGTGGCTGCACGAATCATGGGGGCAGCCTAGACAGGCGGCCCGCCCACCCGCCTAACCGTTCCGCCCCAGCAACCGCCGGGCGATCTCCGCATGGTCCGCGGAAAGCCGGCGCCCCCCGCCCCGGATCCACAGCCCGTTCTGCAGCACCCTCCCCAGGGTCCACGCCCGCGCACGCTCCCGGTCCAGACCCAGCACCCCCGACAGCAGGTCGAACCTCCACAGCACCTCGGACGCGTCGAACCTGTTGTCCAGCGCCGGGAACAGCTCGAACCCCGGATCCCCGCTCAACGGCTTGGGATCGAGCGCGACCCACTCACCCGCCCGCCCGTCCTCCGCACGCCCGGCCAGGATGTTGTCGTAGTGGAGGTCCCAGTGCAGCAGGCGGTCACCCGGCTCCCCGGCCACCTCCCGCACCGCGGCCGCACAGTCCAGGAGCAACCGCCGCTCACCCTCGTCGGCCAGCCTCGCCGCCGCCCCCGGCGCCTCCTCCAGCATCCGGGCGGCCTCGTCCCCGAGCCTCCGCATCCCCGGCGGAGCCGGCACCCGGACCAACCGGGCCAACGACTCCGCGAGCACCCGGACCGCCGCCCGCGCATCCGCCACCGCAGTCAACGGGCGCCGTTCGTCCAGGCGTTCCAGCAACATCGCCCCGGTCGCCGGATCGTGATCCAGCAGACCCACCGCCCCCGCACCGGCCTCACCCCAGACCCGTAGCGCGACCGGCTCCCCCACCGTCTCCTCGTCCACCAACTGGAGCTTCAGAGCCGCCGGCTGGCCGTCCGCCTCCCGCAGCACCGGAAGCACCATGGCGCACATCCCGCTCATCGCGGCCCCGTCGAGCCGCAGCCCCCACTCCTCCAGATACCTCCCCGCGAGAGCGGGCAGCGCGTCGGCGAACTCCCGCCCCACAGCGCCGCGGAGCGTCCTCAGATACACGACCAGCTCATCCGGAACGTCGATCACACCGCGAGCCTAGAGGTAACGTCCCTCCAGCGACTGGGCTGCACACGGACAAGCAGGGGACACATGAGCACCGTCAGTACCGTCAACGGCGGCATTTCGTTCTGGTACGCGAACAAGGGCACCCCCACCCCACGCGAGCCCCTGCCCGGCGACACCGCCGCAGACGTCTGCATCGTCGGAGGCGGCTACACCGGACTCTGGACGGCGTACTACCTCAAGAAGGCCGTCCCCTTCCTCAACATCACCGTCCTGGAAGCCAAGTTCTGCGGCTACGGCGCATCCGGCCGCAACGGCGGCTGGCTCTACAACGGCATCGCGGGCCGCGACCGCTACGCCAAGCTGCACGGCCACGACGCGGCGGTCCGCCTGCAGAAGGCCATGAACGACACCGTCGGCGAGGTCATACGCGTCGCGGGCGAGGAGAACATCGACGCCGACATCCACCACGGCGGTGTCCTCGAGGTGGCCCACACCCCCGCCCAGCTCGCCCGCCTCAAGGACTTCCACTCCGTGGAGATCGCCTTCGGCGAGACCGACCGCGTCCTGCGCGGAGCCCGCGAGACCGCCGAACGCATCCGCGTCTCCGGCGCAGTCGGCTCCACCTGGACACCGCACGGCGCCCGCCTGCACCCCGCGAAACTGGTCACCGGCCTCGCCGACGCCGTGGAGGCCCTCGGCGTCACGATCCACGAGTCGACCCCCGTCACCGAGATCAAGCCCAAGCACGCCGTCACCCCGTACGGCACGGTCCGCGCCCCCTATGTGCTGCGCTGCACCGAAGGGTTCACCGCGGGCCTCAAGGGCCACAGACGCACCTGGCTCCCCATGAACTCCTCCATGATCGTCACCGAGCCGCTGTCCGCGGCCATCTGGGACACCATCGGCTGGGACGGCCGCGAAACACTCGGCGACATGGCCCACGCCTACATGTACGCCCAGCGCACCGCCGACGACCGCATCGCCCTCGGCGGCCGGGGCGTCCCCTACCGCTACGGCTCGGCCACGGACAACGACGGCCGGACCCGGCCCGCCACCGTCGAGGCCCTGCGCGACCTGCTCGTCCGCTTCTTCCCCACCACCGCGGGCACCCGCGTCGACCACGCATGGTCCGGCGTGCTCGGCGTACCCCGCGACTGGTGCGCCACGGTCACCCTGGACCGCAGCACCGGCCTCGGCTGGGCCGGCGGCTACGTCGGCTCCGGCGTGGCCACCGCCAACCTCGCCGCACGCACCCTCCGCGACCTCATCCAGCAGGACTCCGGCCAGGCGGGCCCCACCGACCTCACCGCCCTCCCCTGGGTCAACCACAAGGTCCGCCGCTGGGAACCCGAACCCCTCCGCTGGCTCGGCGTCCACACCCTCTACGCCGCCTACCGCACCGCCGACCGCCGCGAGGCCACCTCCTCCTCCCTCGCCACGGACCCCCTCGCGAAGGCGGCGGACCGCATCTCCGGACGCCACTGACCCGACACCACCGGCCCCGGGTGGAGCACCGGCGTGCGCACCTCGCCCCGGACACCACCGGCCCGGCTCGAGCACCCGCGTACGCAGCCGGAGGCCCCTCCTAGGCCGATCAGGAGAAAGCACGGCTCCGAACGGGTGACGGCACGTATCCCCGCCCTCGCGCGCCACCGCATCCGCAATTGACTGAGGTCCACCACACACGGCGCCCCGTCACGGGCGCCTCCACGCGACCTCGACGCCTGCCTGCCGCCTCCGTGGCCGACGCGGGCCGTGAGAAGGGACCACCTCCATGCGGGTGCTGCGAAACATCGCATCGGGCGCAATCGCCTCGCTGCTCCTCCTCGTCGGGCTCACACCCGTGGCCGCCCACGCCGACACCGGCGACCAGGGCCGTCCGGGGACCCACTGCCCGACGGACGCCCGCACGCGCGGGACCAACGGGGCACCCGCCACACCCCTGGAGGAGTACTACCTCGACGACTGGCGGCTCGGCCCCGAGTTCCTGCCGAGGACCGGCGCCATCGGCGCGATGCTGCGTGACTACGACCGCACCGGCCCGACCTCCGCGTACTGGTTCCTCGGGTGCTACTGGCAGACCGATCCGACCAGCGGCGAGTCCGGTTGGTGGTACCCGGACAACGACGGCTTCGTCCTCGACCGCGCGGGCAACCCGGTGAAGAAGAACCTGACGCTCCGCGTGGGACAGCTGGTCGACCTCTTCGGCAGCGGACGCGGCAACTTCCTCGCCCCTGCCGGGACCCCGTACGCCAAGCGCGCCATCCCGCCGAGCAACCTCGTCACGTACACGACCGACTACCCGTACAGCTACCGCCTGTACCGGGTCACGGAAGCGTTCACCGTGGAAGCAGGCCGCATCCGCCCCTGGTTCGGACAGCCCGGTCTGGGGATCCAGTACAAGACCGACCAGCGGATCTCGGAACTGGTCAACGCCGAGAAACTCGAAGCCCTGAACTGATCACGACCGCACTCCCCTGGGCGGGCCCCGGCACGACGGGGCCCGCCCAGGCGCATGCAAGGGAAACCGATGAACAGGACCGAACTCACCGAACAGCTCCGCCGCGAGAAGGTCCCGGACGCGCTCTACGACATCCCGGGAGTCCACGGCGTCCCCGTACAGCTGGACGCCTACTACGTCCTGCGCCCGGAAGGGGACGCGTGGCCGGTCCTCCTGCGCCAACGGGGCCAGGAGGAAGTCATCGCCCGCTTCGGAACCGAGGCCGAGGCGTGCAGCTACCTGTACGACACCCTCACCGACGTCCCCCCACCGGTCCCGGGCGCCGCGGAACGCATCGAGCGCCTCCTGGCCGACGCCGCCGAGATCCAGCGCCGGGCGGAGGAGGACTTCGAACGCGCCCCGGACCGCGAGGACGGAGCCTCGGGGGGTGTCTGAACCGGGGTGCCGGAACAACATGAAGCCCCAGGTCACGAACTACGCGACCTGGGGCTTCTCCGAGCCCCCTGTCGGATTCGAACCGATGACCTACGCATTACAGGCGTGCCGCTCAGCAGACGCAGGGTGGGTTCGGCCCTGATTCTGCGGGGGCACGTAATGAGCATGAACCGATCGATGGCGAAGTGGGCATGTTCGGTGGCCGAGGCGGAGCTGCGTGAGTCCCTCCCTCGTCGATGGATGCACTCACAAGGGGTCGCGCGGCGCGCGGCCGAGCTGACTGAACTCCTGGGCGGTGACGCGGACCTACTGACTTCTGCCGCCGTGCTTCACGACGTGGGCTACGCGCCGCGGCTGGCAGCGACAGGCTTTCATCCGCTGGATGGTGCCCGGTTCCTTCGTGACGACCATGCTGCGGATGAGCGGCTAGTGCGGTTGGTGGCAAACCACTCGTTGGCGCTGCTGGAGGCGGAGGAGCGCGGGCTACGGGGCGATCTGGAAGCCGAATTTCCGCTGCTCGACGACCACCGGCTCGTGGACACCCTGGTGCATTGCGACATGACGACGACGCCCGGTGGAGAGAGTACGTCTGTCGAGGATCGGCTGGCAGAGATCATGGAGCGTTACGGCACGGACAGCCTCGTGGGGAGGTTCATCCGGAGGGCTTCGCCGGAAATCTTCGGTGCCGTAGGGCGGGTGGAGGCGGCGTTGGCGGTTCAGCCCAGGTAGGGGTATGTGCCGGCGAGGTAGTCGCCGATCTGCTGCCGCATGCTGGGGTGGATGTCGTACTGGTCCAGGTCGCTCGGCTGGACGTAGCGGACGCCATCGGCTTCATCGTTGATCGTGGGCTCGCCGCCCACGGGACGGCCGATGTAGGTGTTCTCGTACTGCTGGCGGATCTCGCCGTCCGTGTAGGCCACGATGTGGTTCGGATTTGTGTAGACCCCCAGGAAACCCGTGACCTCAGCGATGATCCCGGTCTCTTCCAGGCACTCACGCACAGCGCACTGGGCCGCTGTCTCGCCGATGTCCTGCGCGCCGCCCGGCAGGGCCCACTGGCCTGTGTCCCGGCGGCGCTGGAGCAGTATGGCGCCGTTTTCGTCGACGACGAGGAGGTTGTTGGCGGGGATGAGCGTGTTCGCCTTGGGGGCCTTGGGGTCGTTGTAGTACTCGGTCCTGCCCATGCGGCGAGGGCCCCTCCTGGTCTGGTGTCCAGGACCGTGCGGTGGCCCAGACAGCTTCGAAACTCTGAGCGTAGTTGTCGAACCAGCCCGCCGTGTCTGCTCTGCGGAGATGGAGGAGGGGGTTGGCACTGGCCGGCTGCCCCCAGACGTGCGGGTTGACCAGAAGATCATCGTCGTACCGGAACATGGAGGTGTAGAGCGTGGTGTCGTGCAGTTTCACCTCGCATCCGGTCTCGGACAACAGGGGCCGGTAGTAGGTCAGGGAGGCACGGATCTTGGCGGCAAGCGTGTCGCCGATGCCCTCCTCGTGGCCCCGGATCGCTGCAGCCTGGCCCTTCGAGTCGCCGAAGCAGAGCCGCACTCGCACCCCGCTCGATGCGCGCTCAGCGAGCATCTTGGCGACGTGCGGGTTGGACTGCGCGAAGAAGGTGCCGGAGAAAACGAGGACGCTGATCTGCTCCTGGGCGCCACCGAGTAGCGACAGCCACGTGTCGCGCGGGACGCTCGCCCGGTTCTGGTAGGTCGCGACCAGCTCCTGCCCTGAACCGGTGAGCTGCTGCTGCGTGCTCGGCGCCGGTGTCGGCCAGAGGAACAGTTCCTCGACCCGTAAGTGCTTGGCGACGCGGAAGCGGTGGCGAGGATGGGGAACGCGCCCGCCGAGCCACCGGCCAACGGTCTTGGGGTCCACCTCGCAGACCTCGGCGAGTGATTCAGGTGGGATGCCGCGCTGGGCGAGCACGGAGTGCAATCGCTCGTTCACAGGCGCCATACAAGCCGAGACAGGTCAGGAGCGGCAAGGACGTTTCGGGACGTTCCACAGAAGGAGGGGGCCGTCCCCGCTGTATTTACGCTGGATGCATGGAGCTCATCGTCCTGTGGGACATCGACCACACCCTCATCGAGAACGCAGGGGTCAGCAAGGAGATCTACGCCGCCGCCTTCACGGCCCTGGCAGGAAAGGCGCCCGCGGGGCCGGCGCGAACGGAAGGGCGTACGGACCGGCTGATCATGCGAGACATGTTCCAGCGGAACGGCCTGGTCGAGCCGGACTGGACAGCGACAGAGAGGGCGCTTGCCGACGCAGGGGAGGCACGTTTCCACGCCCTCAGCCAGCGGGGGACAGCCCTGCCCGGCGTGAGGGAAGTCCTGAAGGAGGTCTCCGTGAGCAGCAGTTGGGTGTCATCGGTACTCACCGGCAATATCGCGGACAACGCCCGCGTGAAGGTCGCGGCCTTCGGTCTTGACCCCCTCCTCGATCTGTCGGTTGGCGCCTACGGGGCCGATGCCCTCCAGCGCCCCGACCTGGTCGCTGTGGCCCGGGAGCGTGCCCAGCGGCTGCGGGGCGCCCCGGATGGCGTGCCCGTCGTGCTCGTCGGAGATACCCCGAGGGACGTGGAGGCCGCACTCTCCACGGGCTCCGAGATCATCGCAGTCGCCTCCGGCGTCCACAGCCCTCAAGAGCTGGCAGACGCCGGTGCCCATACGGTCCTGCCCGATCTGACGGACACCAGCCGGGTACTCGGGATTCTGGAGGCGCTCTCCGCACGCTGAAAGCGTCCCAGGACGTCCTCAGAGTGTCCCGATACGCGGTGACGGGGTCCGTACCAGTCCCGCCAGTATCAGGTCTCCCACCAGGCAAACGCCCGAAGGAGACCCTCGTGATCAGCGAAGTCACCGGGATCCGCAGAATCCGGATGCTGTACCTGCAGCTGCTGTACCGCTGCAACTTCGAATGTCTGCACTGCTTCCACGGAAAGCGGCTCCAGCACGCCGACGCCTTCACCACGGACGAGGCGGTCAACCTCCTCACGCTGATGCGCGACGAGTACGGCACCGAGGCCGTCACCCTGCTGGGCGGCGAACCGTTCGTCTACCGGGACCTCGCCCAGGTCGTCCGGTATGCCAAGCGGGACCTGGGCATGCAGGTAGAGATCTGCACCAACGGCTACCGGATCGAGCGCCGGCTGACCGAGATCGCCCCTGACCTGGACCTGCTCCGGGTATCGCTGGAGGGCATCGGCTCGACCAACGACCAGATCCGCAAGTTCGGAAGCTACCGCAGCGCGCTGAGCGCCCTCGAAATCGCCCGGCGCCTCGGTGTCCGCACCGGAGCCACCATGACGGTCACCTCACGCAACATCGAAGAGGTACTGCCGCTCGCTCGCGTACTCCAGGGCTACGGCGTGGAGCAGCTGAAACTGCACTGCCTCCGGCCGGTAGGCAACGCTGCCGATCACCCCGAGCTCCTGATCACCGACCTTGCGGCCTACACCCGCCTTCGCGGCGGGCTGGATGCGGCCGACCTGGAGATCGAGGTGATCGTCGACGAGGACCTGTCCGAGGCCGGCGCCCCGGACTCCTGCCTTCCCGACGGGGGCCCCGTCGAGATCGAGCGGATCGAGGCCGACCCCCGTGGCGCGCTGACCATGTCCTGCAAGGCCGTCGGGAAGGACTCGCACGCCTTCTGGTACGACAAACTGGCTGACCACATCGACCACCGGCCCTCCCCCACCGACGAGCTCGCGCTCGCGGTGCCGGACGTGGTGTACGGCCGTGTCTGACGGTCCGCTGTTCGAGAGCCTCGAAGGGCTCCGCGGTACCGGAAAGTCGACCATCGCCCCGATGCTGGCAGCGGCCCGCCACGCCGTCCTGGTCCCGACCGTGCCGCTCTTCTACCAGCCGCTGCGCCGGGAGGTGGACCGGCGTGGAAACACCGAGGCCCGGATGTGCTTCTACCTGTCCGCGCTGTTCACCGTGACCGATGAGATCCAGCGTCTCCTGGCGGACGGCACCCCGGTGGTCGTGGAGAGCTACTTCGCCCGCTGCCTGGCCAACCACCAGGCACTCGGCTCCAGCCTCGGCGTCAGACTCCCGCCCAGCCTGCCCCAACCCGTTACATACCAACTGACGTGCGGCAAAGGCGAGCGCGGGCGCCGGCTCGCCGACCGCATCAAGCCGGTCTCCCGCTGGGACGCCCTCGCGGAAGAGGTGGCAGACCGCGTTTCCGACGCCTACGCCCAGTTCCCGATGGACCACGTGGACACCACGCATCTGGCACCCGACGAGGTTCTCCAGACGATCCTGTCCATCGACACGCAAGGAGCCCCACACCGTGCAAACGCAGAGCCTGTGGGAGCACACCCTCACGTTCTTCCCCCAGTTCCTCGCCGCGCTGAAGGAGCGTGCCGCTCCTGACGCCACGGTCATGGTCGTGGGGGCGAGCGACGGAAAGTTCGTCCTGCCTCTGGCCGCGGCCGGCTACCAGGTGGTCGCGGTAGAGCACGACCCGCTCGCTCTGCATGGTGGCGAGGTCATCCTCCCGGGTGACAACCGGGCCCACGCGATGGGCCTCGTCGACCGCCTCAAGCTCGAATCGCTCCACGACCGCGTGCAGATCGTGGAAGAGGACTTCCTGCAATGGGAGCCTTCGGCCACGCCCTGCGATGCCATCTGGACGAGCTGCGCCTGGCATTACAGTGCCAACCATCATCGCCCGCTCGCTGATTTCGTCACCCGCATGCAGTCCTCTGTCGGCCAGAGCGGCCTGTACGGCGCGGAGTTCATGATGCCGATCACCCAGCGCCAGCACCTGATCGAGCACTACACGTCCCCCGAGAAGCTCAGGTGCCACTTCATCGGCGACTGGGACGTCCTGCTGACCCTGCGCACGAACGAGTTCGCCGAACGAGCCCACATCGGCCAGCTCCAGGACCACACCCACCGGATGGGCCTGCTCCTCGCGGCCCGCACTCCCTCCTAGTACGAAGGACGAACCCGTGAAGCACGAGTACGAGGCCAAGTTCCTCGCCATCGACGTCACCGGCCTCCAGAACCAGCTGACCGCCCTGGGCGCCACGCAAGCGTTCCCGCGTACCCTCCTGACCCGCAAGATCTTCGAGAACGACGCACTCGAAGGAGGCGCCTGGGTGCGCCTGCGGGACGAGGGCACCCGATCGACGCTGACGCTCAAGCAGGTCACCGACGCCACCACGATCAACGGCACCACCGAGATCGAGACCGAGGTCACCGACCTGCACGCCATGGCGGAGATCCTGCGCAGCCTCGGCATGCGCGAGGTCCGGTACCAGGAGAACTACCGCGAGGAATGGCGCCTCGGCGAGGTCGCCTTCGACTTCGACACCTGGCCGGACCTCCCCACCTTCGTCGAGATCGAGGGCCCCGACGAAGCATCGGTCCGCCAGGCAGCCGCCCTGCTCGACCTCGACTACTCCGAGGCCCGTTTCGGCAGCGTCGATGAGATCTACAAGAGTGAGTCCGGCAGGGACATCTTGGCCGAGCCCACCCTCCTCTTCTCCGACGCGGACAAGCAGGCTCCGGCCGGGGCCGCTGTCACGAGCGGGTGATCTTGAGGACCGAGCCGTGTTGATAGAACTGGCCGTGACGCCTCGGGTCATACCCGGCATCGCCGAGTTCGCGCGCGGCGGCCTGCCCGCCGCAGCAGACACTGACGACGGCAACACGTGGACGGACGGATTCTGCTGGCTCTACTGCGGCTGGCGCTGGGCCCGTGTTCTGTGGATCTGCCCGGTGAGTGTGGCCGGCGCGCAGGCAGCCATGTTCGCCTGCGGCCCGTGCATCCGCGTTTTGCAGGAGCAGGTCTGGCAATCCCTTCTCCTTCACGATGAACCGGCCCGTCAGGCCCCGGTGAGCACAGCCCCCGTGCCCGAGCGACCTGGTGGGCGACGTGTCGGGAAGCATCGGGCGCGGGGCGGCATGTTCAGTCGTGAATGAGGCCGATGGCAGTCAAGGCCATGACGCTCCTGCGCAGTGTCCTCGGTGCCATTGGCCCGCCCTGCGGTTGTGCCCGGCGACCAGGCCCGGCGACCAGGCGCGGGGTTGCGGCTGGGGTGCGGGACGCGAGTGGTCAGGACGCCGGCCGGTTGGCGGGCTGCACTGAGCTCTCGGCGGGCGGCTGCTTCCTTGAGGAGCTGGTGGGGTTCGTAGCCGCTTGCTTCGGTGCCGGCGAGGATCCACTCACGCGGGTCCTCCCGCCGCGCCCCGAGCATTCGGCACACCAGCCCAGAGCAACAGAAAACCCCAGGTCACGAACTACGCGACCTGGGGCTTCTCCGAGCCCCCTATCGGATTCGAACCGATGACCTACGCATTACAAGTGCGTTGCTCTGGCCGGACTGAGCTAAGGAGGCGTGCGGGAGCAGTGTAACCAACGCCCGGGGCGGAACCTGCCGGATATTCGGGACCTCGGACTACTGACAGATTCGAAAACGCCAGGTAGCGTCACCTCAGGTTCACTCCAGTGGACCACACCACTCCCTTACTCGGATCGTCCGGCACGTTCCTGCCGGTGGAGGAGAAGAATCGCCATGGCCAGTGTCACGTTCGACAAGGCGTCCCGCGTCTACCCCGGCTCCACGAAGCCGGCTGTGGACCAGCTCGAGATCGACATCGCGGACGGCGAGTTCCTCGTCCTCGTCGGTCCTTCCGGTTGTGGCAAGTCGACCTCCCTGCGCATGCTCGCGGGTCTCGAGGACGTCAACGGCGGTGCCATCCGCATCGGTGACCGCGACGTCACGCACCTGCCCCCGAAGGACCGGGACATCGCCATGGTGTTCCAGAACTACGCGCTCTACCCGCACATGTCCGTCGCGGACAACATGGGCTTCGCCCTCAAGATCGCCGGTGTGAACAAGACCGAGATCCGGGCGAAGGTCGAAGAGGCCGCCAAGATGCTGGACCTCACCGACTACCTCGACCGCAAGCCGAAGGCGCTCTCCGGTGGTCAGCGCCAGCGTGTGGCGATGGGCCGTGCGATCGTGCGTGAGCCGCAGGTCTTCCTCATGGACGAGCCGCTGTCGAACCTCGACGCCAAGCTCCGTGTGTCGACCCGTACGCAGATCGCCTCCCTGCAGCGCCGCCTCGGCATCACCACCGTGTACGTGACCCACGACCAGGTCGAGGCCCTCACCATGGGCGACCGCGTCGCGGTCCTCAAGGACGGTCTGCTCCAGCAGGTCGACTCGCCGCGCAACATGTACGACCGCCCGGCGAACCTCTTCGTCGCCGGCTTCATCGGCTCCCCCGCGATGAACCTCGTCGAGGTCCCGATCACCGACGGTGGCGTGAAGTTCGGCAACAGCGTCGTCCCGGTCTCCCGCGAGGCGCTCACCGCCGCCGCGAACCGTGGTGACACCACCGTCACGGTCGGCATCCGCCCGGAGCACTTCGACATCGTCGAGCACGGTGGCGCCGCCGCGGCCGGCCTCTCCAAGGCCTCCTCCGGCGCCCCGGCCGGCCTGGCCGTCTCCGTCAACGTCGTCGAGGAGCTCGGCGCCGACGGCTTCGTCTACGGTGCCGCGCAGGTCGGTGGCGAGCACAAGGACCTGGTCGTCCGCGTCGGCGGCCGTGCCGTCCCGGAGAAGGGCACGGAGCTGCACGTCGTGCCGCGCCCGGACGAGCTGCACGTCTTCGCCACCTCGACCGGTGAGCGTCTGACCGGCTGATCCTTCCGGTCCGCCCTGAGCGGATCGGCGTCACGGCCCCGCGTCCCCCGAGGACGCGGGGCCGTTCGCGTGTCGCGGCCGGAATCGGGTTTCGGACCCGAGGGGCTCCAAATAACCTGCCACACCGGTCAATTCGCCCCAGCCCGTCAACGCGTGATTCGAAAAGACCACTCGAACCATCCCTCGCAGGGGTGACGAAATGTCGTCAGGCAGTCACTGCCCGCTACGCTCGCTGCGTGAACCACACCGCGCGCCGAATCGGCCGAACCCTAGCCCTCGTACTGCCCGTCGTCATGGTTCTGTCCGGGACCCTCGCGGTCACCCGCGTGCAGTGGTCGGGGCAGGACACCGAGACCCAGCTGCTGACCGCCTCCTCGGAGACCGTGTCCAAGCAGGCGAAGGCCCCGGCTCCTCAGGACGTTCTGCGGGACAAGCTCCTGCTGGAGCTCCGCGAGAAGGACCCGGGTGCCGCTCTGACGAGCCTCCAGCGCACCGTCGAGGGGCGTCCCTCGCTGGCTAAGCACTGCATGTCGATCGCCAGGGCGCTCGGCAAGGCCGCCGTGGACCAGTACGGTCCGACGCGCGCCCACCGCTTCTCCCGTCCGGTCTGCGACACCTCCTTCGCCTCGGGCGTCGCACAGTTCAGCTGAGCCGGGTGTGTCCGGGCACGGCATATCGTGCCTGGCATGCATACGTTTCCGACGCAGGCCGTGATCCTGGCGGGTGGTCAGGGCTCGCGGCTTCGCCCGTACACCGATGACCGCCCGAAGCCGATGGTCGAGATCCCGGGGACCGGGACCCCGATCATCGGCCATCAGCTTTCCTGGCTGGCCGCCGAGGGCGTCACCGACGCAGTGATCTCGTGCGGCCATCTCGCGGATGTGCTGCAGGAGTGGCTGGCCTCGGCCGATCTTCCGTTGCGTGTCACGACCGTCGTCGAGACCGAGCCCTTGGGCCGGGGCGGCGGTCTCAAGCATGCCGCGACACGGCTGCCCGATCCGTCGGAGCCCTGGTACGCGACCAACGGCGACATCTGGACCCGCTTCTCACTGCGGGAGATGGCCGCCTTCCACGCCGAGCGGGACGCCACCGCGACGCTCGCGCTGGCCCGCCCGCGCATCCCGTGGGGCGCCGTGGAGACGGACGCGTTCGGCCACATCACGGACTTCATCGAGTCGCCGCCCTCGCCGTATCTGATCAACGCCGGGGTGTACGTCTTCGCGCCCGCGTTCACGGGGATGCTGCCCGACCGCGGTGACCACGAGCGGACGACGTTCCCCAGGCTGGCTCGCGAGCGCCGCCTGGCAGGGTTCCCGCTGCCCCACGGGGCGTACTGGCGGGCGATCGACACCGCGAAGGACCTCACCGAGGCGGCGAGGGAGCTGGGCGCCCAGGCGGGCGGCTGACGGCGTCCCGGACGTGCGCGAGGGCGGTCACCGGATGTCCGGTGACCGCCCTCGTGGTGTGAACCGGCGGTGTCAGCCGAGGAGGCCGCCGATGGGGTTCCGTCCGGCGCCGCCGGACGAGTCGCCGTCCGAACCGCCGTCGGAGCCGCCGTCGGACCCGCCGTCCGAACCGCCGGAGGCCGCGGAGCCCGAGGAACTGGGGCCCGCGTCGCCCGCCGGGGGCTCCTGCGGGGCCGGCTCCTGCGGGGGTGCCTGGCCGGTGCCCTGGGTCTGGCTGGGCTGCCCCGTGCTCGCCCCGGCCGTCGGGCCGGACTCACGCCCGGCCCCGGAGCCCGGGGTGGACTGCTCGGCCGACGGGGTGCCCGGGGCGCTGGAGGGCGACGTCTCGGGGGTGCGGTTCTCCGGGGTGCTGGACGGCTTGCGCTTCTTGCCCTCGGACTTTTCGGGGAGCGGGGAGCCGGGCAGCTGGTTGGTCGGGTAGCTGTCGGGGCCCGGCACGGTGACGACCTGGGTGGAGCGGACAGCACCGCCGAGCATCGAGCCGACCAGCAGGGTCAGACCGACGACGACGGTGGCGATCACGGTGCCGCGGCGCAGTACCCGGCGCCGCAGGTCCCAGATATCGGATCGGGGGCCGAGCGTGCGCCATGCCTCACCGGAGAGACGTCCGTCGAGGGAGTAGACCGGGGCACCCGCGATGACGAGGGGGCTCCAGGCGGCCAGCAGGATGATGTCGGCGGTGTCGTAGGCCCCGGCGGTGCGCCAGCTGACCGCGACCAGCACGGCGGCGGAGAGCAGGGCGCCGAACGTGGCGGCGACCCGCTGCCAGAGTCCGAGGACGGTGAGGACACCGACGACGACCTGGAGGAAGGCCACACAGAGGCCCGCGGCCACGGGGTGGGCGAGCGCGAAGTCGCGCAGCGGTTCGGCGGCGGCCCACGGGTGCAGCGAGGTCAGCCACTTGACCATCGAGCCGCGGTCGCCGTCGTCGAAGTACGCGGGGTCGCAGAGCTTGCCCATCCCGGCGTAGATGGAGAAGAAGCCGAGGATGACGCGCAGTGGAAGAAGGACGACGCCGAGGTTCATCCGGCGGCCGGGGTAGTAGGCGTGCCGGACGGTGTCGCCGCTCTGGCGCCGGTCATCGGCGGTGGCGTCGTCCTGGCCCTCGGTCGCGGGGTCGTCGTAGGTGACGTCGTAGGCGTCGCGGGCCGGCGTGTCGACGGTGTCGTAGGCGCCGACGGCCTGCCGCATGGGGGGCAGGAGCGGTCCGTTGCGACCGTTTCCGTGCCGGTGGGGCGCGGGGACCACGGGGTTGGGCTGGGTCTCGTCGAGGCGCGGGATGACCTGGGTGCCGCCGCCGGCGTCCTCGCGGCCCGCGCCGAAGTCGCCGCCGGGGCGGGCGTCGAGGTGGCCGGCGGTGGAGTTCCGTACGGCCTGCAGGAGTCCGGTCGCTCCCGGGTCGCCCGGCTCCGACCTGCCGCTCCAGACAACGGGAGCCCGCCTGCGGCCGCCCGCGCCGCTCATGGCGGGGATCCTGGCCCGTCCGGCGGAGCCCAAGGGGCTCAGACGGGTGCGCTGGCCGGGAGCGAGCTGCACCCGGAAGCTGGCGTGGCTGACGATGACCTGCGCGGGGTCGCTGTCCACCTTCGTCATGCTCAGGGCGGGTTGGTCGTCGAACCGAGGCGTTCTGGTGTCCACACTCATCTAACCGAGTGATGTGTGATTAGGACACTGCCTTGACACGTCCAGAGTGTCCGAGACCCGTCAACCGTCCTCGGCCGCGGGTCCGTCTGCGTACGCCGGGGACACGGAGGGAGGGCCGGTGAGCCCGCCGGGACGGCTTCGTCGCTGGTGGGGCGGCCTGTGCCGATCGGCCGACGGCTCCTGCCCTCGTTTTTATGCTCCCCCGGCACCGGCCGCGCCGGGGGGCGTGCGGCCGGCGGACGCGCGGGCGTTCCGCGCCTCCGCCGAAGGGGGCCGGACCTGGTGGCGGTCCGCCGGGACCCGGTGAAGGGTCCCGACGCGGCGGCCCGGGTGTCACGCCCGGCGGCGTGCCACTTCGTAGAGGACGATGCCGGCGGCGACACCGGCGTTCAGGGATTCGGCACCGCCGGGCATGGAGATCCGGACCCGGTAGTCGCAGGTCTCGCCGACCAGACGGCCCAGGCCCTTGCCCTCGCTGCCGATGACGATGACGACGGGGCCCTCCAGCGCCTCCAGGTCCTCGACGGTGTGCTCGCCGTCCGCCGCGAGGCCGACGACGGTGAGGCCGGCCTTCTGGTAGCCCTCCAGGGCGCGGGTCAGGTTGGTGACGCGCGAGACGGGCGTACGGGCCGCGGTGCCCGCCGAGGACTTCCACGCTCCGGCCGTCATACCGGCCGCACGACGCTCGGGGACGACGACGCCGTGGCCGCCGAAGGCGGAGACGGACCGCACGATCGCGCCGAGGTTGCGGGGGTCGGTGACGCCGTCGAGTGCGACGATCAGCGGGTCCTCGTTGTTGTCGTACGCGGCGGAGGTGAGGTCTTCCGGGTGCGCGTACTCGTACGGCGGGACCTGGAGGACGAGGCCCTGGTGGTTCAGGCCGTTCGTCATCCGGTCGAGCTCGGGGCGCGGGGCCTCCATGAGGTTGATGTTGCCGCGCTCGCCGGCGAGCTGGAGGGCCTCGCGGACCCGCTCGTCGTTGTCGATGTACTGCTGGACGTAGAGGGTGGTCGCGGGGACGCCGTCGCGCAGCGCCTCGAAGACCGGGTTGCGGCCGACGACCATCTCCGACGTGCCCTTGACGCCACCGCGGCGCGGGGCGGGGCGGCGGGCCGCGGCCTGCTTGGCCTGGGCGTTCGCCACCCTGTTCTTCTTGTGTCCCTTGCGGGCGGAGGCGGGCGGCGTCGGTCCCTTGCCTTCGAGAGCACGGCGTCGGTTACCGCCGCTGCCGACCTGCATGCCCTTCTTGTTGGACGTGCGGCGGTTCCTGCGCTGGCTGTTCCCGGCCATGACCTACCTGTTTCGTTGCTTCAGAAAAACGTCGTCAAGTGAAAGTGTGCCGCCCGGACAGCCGGGCGGCACATTTGCGCTGCTCACGCATGGTGCGAAGGTCCGCTCAGCGAGGTCCGAGCGTCCAGCGCGGTCCGGTGGGGCTGTCCTCGATGACGAGGCCGGACTGGTTGAGCTGGTCGCGGATCGCGTCGGCGGCGGGCCAGTCCTTGCGTTCGCGGGCGGACTGCCGCTGGTCGAGGACGAGCCGTACGAGGGTGTCGACGACGCCGTGCAGGTCCTCGCCGCGGTCGCTCTCGCCCGCCCAGTGGGGGTCGAGGGGGTCGAGCCCGAGGACTCCGAGCATCGCGCGCACCTCGGCGAGGCGGGCGACGGCGGCTTCCTTGTCGTCGGCGGCGAGGGCGGAGTTGCCCTGCCGGACGGCGGTGTGGATGATCGCGAGCGCCTGCGGGACACCGAGGTCGTCGTCCATGGCCTCGGCGAACGCGGGCGGTACCTCGACGGCGGCCTCGACCGGCCCGCCGGCCTTCTCCACCACGCGCTGGACGAAGCCCTCGATCCGCGCGAACGCGGACTCGGCCTCGCGCAGGGCCTCCTCGCTGTACTCGATCATCGACCGGTAGTGCGGGGTGCCGAGGTAGTAGCGGAGGACGATCGGGCGCCACTGCTTCACCATGTCGGCGACCAGCACGGAGTTGCCCAGGGACTTCGACATCTTCTCGCCGGACAGGGTGACCCAGCCGTTGTGCACCCAGTACTTCGCGAATTCGTCGCCGAAGGCCTTGGCCTGGGCGATCTCGTTCTCGTGGTGCGGGAAGATCAGGTCGATACCGCCGCCGTGGATGTCGAAGGCGGTGCCGAGGTACTTGTGCGCCATCGCGGAGCACTCGAGGTGCCAGCCGGGACGGCCGCGGCCCCACGGGGTCTCCCAGCTGGGCTCGCCCGGCTTGGCGGACTTCCACATGGCGAAGTCGCGCTTGTCACGCTTGCCGGTCTCGTTGTCGCCGGACGGCTGGCGCAGGTCGTCGAGGTCCTGGTTGGAGAGCTCCAGATACCCCTCGTACGAGCGGACGTCGAAGTAGACGTTGCCGTCGGCCGCGTAGGCGTGGCCGCGCTCGATGAGGCCGCGCATCATCTCGACCATCTCGGTGATGTGGCCGGTGGCGCGCGGTTCGTACGTGGGCGGGAGGCAGCCCAGGGCGTCGTAGCCGTCGTTGAAGGCGCGTTCGTTCTCGTAACCGATGGACCACCAGGGGCGGTTCTGTTCGGCCGACTTGTTGATGATCTTGTCGTCGATGTCGGTGACATTCCGGATGAACGTCACGTCGTAGCCGCGGTATTCGAACCAGCGGCGCATGATGTCGAAGTTCAGCCCGGACCTGATGTGCCCGATGTGCGGGGCGGCCTGGACAGTCGCGCCACAGAGGTAGATCGAGACACAGCCCGCTGCGAGCGGGACGAAGTCACGGATCTGCCGGGCGTTGGTGTCATGCAGGCGAATAGTCACCCCTCAAGGGTAGTGGGCCCGCACCAGTGCCCAGCGCCCCTGTGGAAAACGTGTCACAACTGATTGGTGACGGTCCTGCCGGGCTCCGGCGCACGCCGTCCCGCGGACAGGGTCAGGGCGAGTGCCGCACCCGCCAGGGGGACCGCGGCGAGCACCCCCCACAGGACGGGCCCGGGTGTGTCGAGGAGTATTCCGGTGGCGGCGCTGCCCACCAGGACGGCGAGGCCCGACACGGAGGACAGGGCTCCCGTGGCGAGCCCGAGGCGGTCGTCGTCGACCAGGTCGGGCACGAGCCCACGGGCGGCGGGGACCAGCAGCATCTGGCCGATCGTGAGCAGGACGACGAGCGCGGCGCCGGGGAGCAGCCCGGCGGGGCCGCCGGGCGCGAGGGGCACGGCGGCGAATCCGGCGGCGACGACGGCGAGCCCGGCGACGAGGGCGGTTCGTGGCGCGACGCGGCGGGCGGACCAGCGGGTCAGCGGCAGCTGCGCGACGACGACGAGCAGGGAGGAGAGTGCGAAGAGTCCGCCGAGCGCGCTCTGGGATCCGGTGGCACGCTCCACCTCGGCCGGCAGGGCGAGGTAGAGCTGGTTGTAGGAGACGAGGTAGGTGCTGTACACGAGGCAGAGGATGAGGAAGGGCCGGTTGGCGAAGACCTCCCGCGGCAGGACGGTCCGCGTTCCGGCGGGCCGGACGCGGCGCGGCCGGCGGGGCATGAGGCGGGCGTGTCCGGCGAGTACGCCGACGAAGACCAGCGCCCCTGCCAGGCACGCGGTACGGAAATCGCCTCCGAGGAGGAGCAGCAGGCTGCCGATGAGGGGGCCGAGGAACGCTCCGGCCTGCCCAGCGGCGGAGAACACGGCCAGTACCTGGGCGCGCGGTGTGC